>NZ_JBEZDL010000005.1:71705-414990 GCF_040648295.1 Amycolatopsis sp. NPDC049159 | reverse complement strand
AATGCTCTCAAAGGAACCTCATACGAGGTTCAATACATAAGCTCTACTGGCTTAGTTCACTAGCACACTGTTGAGTTCTCAAGCAACACACCCCGAGTCGCACCGCCGTCAAGCGGCCTTACTCGAAGCGAGTATTCCTAGCAGTTTTTGGTGGGACACCCACTCAATCGCTTTCCGCGAGAGCTTGGTTCGTGTCCCGGTGGCCACCCGGTTTCCCTGGCGACTTGGAGAACTTTACACCCCGTCAGAGGCCCCGGAACAGGGGGGTACCTTAACCGCGTTCCCGCAGGTCAGGCCCCTGTTCCGGGCCTCCGAAGGGCGTTCAGCCGCCGAGCGCGACGCCGGCGACGTTGCGCTTGCCCTTGCGGACCACGAGCCACTTGCCGTGCAGGGCGTCGCCCGGCGCCGGCTTCCACTCCTCGTCCGCGATCTTCACGTTGTTGACGTACGCGCCGCCCTCCTTGAGCGTGCGGCGCGCGGCGCCCTTGCTGTCCACCAGTCCCCCGGCGAGCAGCAGGTCGACGATCGTCGGCTCGCCCGACGGGTCGACCTTGCCGTTCGGCACCTCGGCCATCGCGGCGTCGAGGGTGCGTTCGTCCAGGTCGCCGAGCTCGCCGCGGCCGAACAGGGCCTGGCTCGCGGCGATGACCTGCCGGGTCTGCTCCTCGCCGTGCACGAGAACGGTGAACTCCTCCGCCAGCCGCTTCTGCGCGGCGCGCAGGTGGGGGCGCTGTTCGGTGTCCTCGGCCAGCGAAGCGATCTCCTCCTGCTCGAGGAAGGAGAACATCCGCAGGTAGCGGATGACGTCGGCGTCGCCCACGTTCACGAAGTACTGGTACCAGGCGTAGGGCGAGGTCATCTCCGGGTCGAGCCAGAGGTTCCCGCCGCCGGTCGACTTGCCGAACTTGCGGCCCTCGGCGTCGGTGACCAGCGGCGCGGTCAGCGCGTGCGCGCTCGCCCCGTCGGTCCGGCGGATCAGGTCGACCCCGCCGACGAGGTTGCCCCACTGGTCGGACCCGCCGACCTGCAGCTTGCAGCCGTACTGGCGGTGCAGCTGCAGGTAGTCCTGCGACTGCAGGAGCAGGTAGCTGAACTCGGTGTACGACATGCCGTCGCCCTCGAGCCGCCGCTTCACCGTCTCCCGGTTGAGCATGACGTTGATCGAGAAGTGCTTCCCGACGTCGCGCAGGAACTCCAGGGCGCTCTGCTGCCCGGTCCAGTTCAGGTTGTTCTCGACGATCGCGCCGGTCGGCGAGTCGTCGAAGTCGACGAACCGCTCGAGCTGGCCGCGGATGCGCCCGGCCCACTCGGCGACGACGTCGAGCGTGTTCAGCGTGCGCTCACCGGTGTCGCGCGGGTCGCCGATCATCCCGGTCGCGCCGCCGGCCAGCACGATGGGCCGGTGCCCCGCGCGCTGGAAGCGCTTGAGCATGAGCAGCGGGACCAGGTTGCCGGCGTGCAGGCTGGGCGCGGTCGGGTCGAACCCGCAATAGAGCGTGACGGGACCCTGGTCGAGCTCGCGCCGGAGGGCGTCGATGTCGGTGGACTGCGCGATCAGGCCGCGCCAGGACAGCTCGTCGAGGATGTGTTCGCTCACGCCTGTAGATCCTCCCGCACCAGGTCAACCGACTAACTGGCGGGTCGGACCCGCCGCTTCCCGCCGCGCCGGTAGGTGGACACGGCCGGTGACCCGTCGACCCAGAACCGCCACGGCGTCTCCATCGCCATCGCGACGCCGACGCGGGGGCCGGTGCGGACCAGGTCGTCCGGCACGCGTTCGCCCTCGTAGATCCGGACGGGTGACGCCGGATCGGTCAGGTCGACGCCGTTCTGCTCTCGGTCGACGCGGAGCACCGACGTCAGGATGGCCGGCCCCTTGGCCAGTTCGCCGGTCCCCCGCGCGGCCGGGCGCCGCTTGCGGACGACGTCGAGGCCGGTGACGACCTCGCCCGCCCGCAGCAGCACCGCGCCCGCCACGCCGTCGTGGGAGCCGACGATGTTCGCGCAGAAGTGCATCCCGTAGACGAAGTACACGTACAGGTGACCCGCGGGCCCCCACATCACGGCGTTGCGCGGGGTCTGACCGCGGTAGCAGTGCGACGCCGGGTCGTCCTCGCCGCGGTAGGCCTCCACCTCGACCAGCCGGACGCCGACGGTGCCGTCGGGACCGTCGGCCTCCAGGACCGAGCCGAGCAGCAGCCGGGCCAGGTCGACGGGATCGAGTGCCAGCTCCTCGCGCGTGAACAGCCGGTCGTTCAACGCCGCTCCCCTCGTCCTGGTGACCCGGCCGAGCGTAGCCAGCGGGCTAGTTGAGCCACTGACGGGCCGCGGTGACGCGCTCTTCCAGCCGGTCGCGCTGCTCGGCCACGCGTTCCGGCGCCGTCCCGCCCCGGGCGTTGCGGGACTTCACCGAGCCTTCGACGGTGAGGACCGCGCGCACCTCGGGGGTGAGCGCCGGGTTGATCTTCTCGAACTCCTCGTCGGTCAGCTCGTCCAAGCCGACGCCGCGGGTTTCGGCGACGCGAACGCTTTCGCCCGCCGCTTCGTGCGCGACGCGGAACGGCACGCCCTGGCGCACCAGCCACTCGGCGATGTCGGTGGCCAGCGTAAACCCGGCCGGGGCGAGCTCGGCGAGCCGGTCGGTGTGGAAGGTCAGCGTGGCGAGCATGCCCGCGATCGCCGGGAACAGGAGCTCGAGCTGCTCGACCGAATCGAACACCGGCTCCTTGTCCTCCTGCAGGTCGCGGTTGTAGGCCAGCGGCTGCGCCTTCAGCGTGGCCAGCAGGCCGGTGAGGTTGCCGATCAGCCGGCCCGCCTTGCCGCGGGTCAGCTCGGCGACGTCCGGGTTCTTCTTCTGCGGCATGATCGAGCTGCCGGTGGCCCAGGCGTCGTCCAGTGTCACGTAGCCGAACTCGGCCGTGTTCCAGATGATCACCTCTTCGGCGATCCGGGACAGGTTCACCGAGAGCATGGCGACGGCGAAGGCGAATTCGGCGACGAAGTCGCGCGAAGCGGTGCCGTCGATCGAGTTCTCGACACTGGTCGCGAAGCCCAGCTCCTCGGCGACGGCCTCGGGGTCGAGCCCCAGCGACGAGCCGGCCAGCGCGCCCGAGCCGTACGGCGACTCGGCCGTGCGGGCGTCCCAGTCCTGCAGGCGCGAGACGTCGCGGAGCAGCGCCTGGCCGTGGGCCATCAGGTGGTGCGCGAGCAGCACCGGCTGGGCGTGCTGCAGGTGCGTGCGGCCGGGCAGGATCGCGTCCGGGTGGCGCTTGGCCTGCGAGACCAGCGCGTCGACGACCTCCAGGGTGCCGGCGACGACCCGGCGGGCGGCGTCGCGCAGCCACATCCGGAACAGCGTGGCCACCTGGTCGTTGCGCGACCGACCGGCCCGCAGCTTGCCGCCGAGCTCGGTGCCCGCCCGCTCGAGCAGGCCGCGTTCGAGCGCGGTGTGCACGTCCTCGTCCGCGATCGTCGGCGTGAACTCCCCCGACGCGACGTCCTGGGCGAGCGCGTCCAGCGCGGTCAGCATGCCCGTCAGCTCGTCGTCTGTGAGCAGGCCCGCCTTGCGCAGCACGCGGGCGTGCGCGCGGGAACCGGCGATGTCGTAGGGCGCCAGGCGCCAGTCGAAGTGCGTCGACGCGCTCAGCGCGGCCATGGCCTCCGCCGGACCGCTGGCGAACCGGCCGCCCCAGAGCTGCACCGGCTGCTCGTTCCCGCTCACTGTTCTCGCTTCTCCTCGTCGTTCGTTCGGGTGTTCAGGCGACCGTGATCCGGCCGTCGTGCAGGACCAGGCGGACTTCGCCCGACACGGCGTCGGCCAGCCTCGCGCATCCGCGGCCGGCCCGCCGGTCGAGCGCGGCGCACGCCTCGCCGCGGCCGATCCGCTGTGCTTCGCCGCGCGCGCTCAGCATCCGGCGCGCTTCGGCGACCGAGACGGTCTCGCCGTCGACCGCCACCGGGACTCCGCGGTCGAAGGTGATCACGACCTCGTCCGGCGCGAGGAACTCGCCCTCGGCCGGGAAGATGTCGCCGATCGGGATCATGGTGGTCCGTCGTCTCCTTGCTCGTGCGCCGAGCGCTGGGCGAGAGCCGCGAAGCGCTCCGCCAGTTCCTTGCCCGTCAACGGTTCCCGGGCGATCACGGCGACGGTGTCGTCCCCCGCGATCGAGCCGACGACCTCCTCCAGGGCCGCCCGGTCGATCGCGCTGGCGAGGAACTGCGCCGCGCCCGGCGGCGTCCGCAGCACCATCAGGTTGCCGGACGAGTCCGCCGAGACCATCAGCTCGGCCAGCAGCCGGGAGAGCCGCGACGTCCCGCCCTGGACCCCGCGGACGGGGCTGCCGTCCTCGGGGATCACGTAGACCGGCGCCCCCGAGTCCGGACCGCGCAGCTTGACCGCGCCGAGCTCGTCGAGATCGCGCGACAGCGTCGCCTGCGTGACCTCGATGCCTTCGGCGGCCAGCAGCTTGGCCAGCTCGGTCTGGCTGCGGATGGTCATGGTCGACACCAGTTCGGTGATCCGCGCCTGCCGCCCCACCCGGCTGCTGGTCATCGTCGGCTCTCTTCGAAGAGCCAGACCAGCAGGGCCTTCTGCGCGTGCAGACGGTTCTCGGCTTCGTCCCACACCGCGCTGGCCGGGCCGTCGAGCACCTCGTCGGTGATCTCCCAGCCGCGGTGGGCCGGCAGGCAGTGCAGCACGATCGCGTCGTCCGCCGCCTTTTTCAGCAACTCGGCGTTGACCTGCAGCGCGCGGAACGGGCCCACCCGGTCGAGACCGTCGTTCTCCTGCCCCATCGACGTCCACGTGTCGGTGACGAGCACGTCCGCGCCGGCGACCGCCTCGTACGGGTCGGTGAAGACGGTGGCCGTCCCGCCGGTCTCCTCCCCGCGCTTCTTGGCGTCGAGCATGACCTGCTGGTCGGGCTGGAACCCGAGCGGGGAGACCACGCGGACGTGCATGCCGGCGGTGACCCCGGCGAGCAGCAGCGAGTGCGCCATGTTGTTGGCGCCGTCGCCGAGGTAGACGAGGGTCAGCCCGGCGAGCTCGCCCTTGCGCTCCCGGATGGTCATCAGGTCGGTGAGCGCCTGGCACGGGTGGAACTCGTCGGTGAGCGCGTTGACCACCGGGATCGACGCCGCCGAGGCCATCGCCTCGATGCGCTTCTGCGCGAAGGTCCGCCACACGATCCCGTCGACGTAGCGGGACAGCACCCGCGAAGTGTCTTCGATGGTCTCCTCCCGGCCGAGCTGCATCGACCGGCCGTCGACGATCACCGGGTGCCCGCCCAGCTGGCTGATGCCGACCTCGAACGAGAACCGGGTGCGCGTCGAGTTCTTCTCGAAGATCGCCGTGATCGACTTGCCGGCGAGCGTCTTGGTGCCGAGCGGGTCGGCCTTCAGCGCGTCGGCGATGTCCAGGATGGCCTTCTGTTCGGCCGGACTGACGTCGTCGTCGCGGAGGAAGTGGCGGAGCATCAGTCGGAGTCCTTCGTGGTGGAGTCGAGCGCGTTCGGGAGTGCGGCGAGGAACCCTTCGACCTGCTCGCCGTCGAGCACGAGCGGCGGCGCGAGCCGGACGGTCTCCGGGGCGATCGGGTTGACGAGGTAACCGGCGTCCTGGAGGGCCTTCGCGACCCCCGCCGAGACGGGCTGCTTCAGCGCGATGCCGAGCAGCAGGCCGGCTCCGCGCACCCCGGCGACCAGCGGGTGGCCCAGCGCCTCGACGCCCGCCGCGATGTCCTTGCCCAGCGCCGAAACGTGGTCGAGGAGGCCGTCGGACGCGATGGTCTTCAGCACGGCCAAGCCGGCCGCGCAGCACACGGGGTTGCCGCCGAAGGTGGTGCCGTGGTGGCCCGGCTTGAGCAGGTCGGCCGCCGCGCCGACGCCGATGACCGCGCCCAGCGGCAGCCCGCCGCCGAGGCCCTTGGCCAGCGTGATCACGTCCGGGACGACGCCGGCCTGCTGGTAGCCGAACCAGGTGCCGAGCCGGCCGACGCCGGTCTGCACCTCGTCGAGCACCAGCAGCGTGCCGGTGGCCTTGGTGATCTCGCGGGCGGCCTGCAGGTAGCCGTTCGGCGCCGGGAAGACGCCGGCCTCGCCCAGCACCGGTTCCAGGAAGACGGCCGCGGTGTCGGTGTCCACCGCCGCCTTGAGCGCCGCGACGTCGCCGTACGGGACGTGCTCCACCCCGGGCACCAGCGGCTTGAACGGGTCGCGCTTGCCGGGCTGGCCGGTGAGCGTCAGCGCGCCCATGGTCCGGCCGTGGAACGCGCCTTCGGCGGCGATCACCTTGGTGCGCCCGGTCAGCCGGCTGATCTTCAACGCGGCTTCGTTGGCCTCGGCGCCGGAGTTCACGAACAGCACCCGGCCGTTGCCCGCGAGGCCGGCGACGTCGAGCAGCGCTTCGGCGAGTTCGACGGCGACCGGGTTGACGTACAGGTTCGAGGTGTGGCCGAGCTGCTTGATCTGGGCGGTGACGGCTTCGACGACCGCCGGGTGGGCGTGACCGAGCGCGTTGACGGCGATGCCGCCGAGCAGGTCGACGTACTCCTTGCCGTCGGCGTCCCACACCTTCGCGCCTTCGCCGCGGACGAGCGTCAGCGCCGGGGTGCCGTAGTTGTCCATCAGGGCGGACTGCCAGTGCTGCCGGCCGTCGGCGTTGGACTCGATGTCGGTCACGGGAGCTCCGTTTCGGGGAAGACCATGGTGCCGATGCCCCGCGAGGTGAAGACCTCGAGCAGCACCGAGTGGGCGAGCCTGCCGTCGATCACGTGCGCCCGGCGCACGCCGCCGCGGATGGCGCGCACGCACGCCTCCATCTTCGGGATCATGCCGCTGGCCAGGCCGGGCAGCATCGGTTCGAGGTGGTCGACGCGGATGCGGTCGATCAGCGACGACCGGTCGGGCCAGTTCGCGTACAGGCCTTCGACGTCGGTGAGCACCACCAGCTTTTCGGCACCCAGCGCCGCCGCGAGCGCGCCCGCCGCGGTGTCGGCGTTGACGTTGTGCACGACGCCGTCGACGTCCGGGGCCACCGTGGAGACCACCGGGATGCGCCCGGCGTTGACGATGTCGAGCACCGCGTCCGGGTTGACCTCGGCGACCTCGCCGACGAGCCCGATGTCGACCTGCTCACCGTCCACAGTGGCCTGTTTGCGCTCGGCGGTGAACAGCCGCGCGTCTTCGCCGGAGATGCCGACCGCGTACGGCCCGTGCGCGTTGATCAGCCCGACGAGCTCGCGGCTGACCTGGCCGGTGAGCACCATCCGGACGATGTCCATCGTTTCCGGCGTGGTGACCCGGAGGCCGCCCTTGAACTCGCCTTCGACGCCGAGGCGGGTGAGCATCGCGGTGATCTGCGGCCCGCCGCCGTGGACGACGACCGGGCGCAGGCCGGCCAGGCGCAGGAACACCATGTCCTCGGCGAAGGCCGCCTTCAGCTGGTCGTCGATCATGGCGTTGCCGCCGTACTTCACCACCACGGTGGCGCCGTGGAAGCGTTGCAGCCAGGGCAGTGCTTCGATGAGGACCCCGGCCTTCTCGGCCGCCGTCGCCAACCTCTCGTCCGCGGAAATCAGAGCCTCCTGGTTCATGAGGAGTACGCGCTGTTCTCTTCGACGTAACCGTGCGAAAGATCCGTGGTGTAGATGGTGGCCGCTTCGGTGCCGACGCCGAGGTCGACGACGATTTCGATCTCCCGCGCGGTGAGGTCCGCCGCCGTCCGGTCGGCGGCCGGCATGCCCTGCGCGAACAGGGTGACGCCGTTGATCGTGATCGACACCGTCTCCGGGTCGATCCGGGCCGGGACGCGGCCCAGCGCCATGGCGATCCGGCCCCAGTTCGGGTCGGAGCCGAAGAGCGCGGTCTTGACCAGGTTGTCCTCGGCGATCGTGCGGGCGACCGCGATCGCGTCGGTCTCGGAGTCCGCGCCCTGGACGGTGATGTTGACGTCCTTCGTCGCGCCCTCGGAGTCCGCGCGCAGCTGCAGCACGAGGTCGAGGCCGACCTTGGTGAGCAGTTCGGTGAGCTCCAGCTCGGTGGGCTCGACCCCGCTCGCGCCGGACGCCAGCACCAGCACGGTGTCGTTGGTGGACGTGCCGCCGTCGACGTCGAGCCGGTCGAAGGTCACCCGGGTCGCCGCGCGCAGGGCCCGGTCGAGGGTTTCCTTGTCCACCACGGCATCGGTGGTCAGGACCGAGAGCATGGTGGCGAGGTTCGGCGCGAGCATGCCGGCGCCCTTGGCGAAGCCGCCGACGCTCCAGCCGCCGTCGTGCTTCGCGAAGGCCTGCTTCGGTTTCGAGTCGGTGGTCATCACGCCGGTGGCGGCGTTCAGGCTCGCTTCGGCGCTCGCGTCGAGTGCCTTGAACGCGGATTCCACGCCGGACAGGACGGCGGGCATCGGCAGCCGTTCGCCGATCAGACCGGTCGAGCAGACGGCCACCTCGATCGCGCCGGCCTGCAGGACTTCGGCGACCTTTTCGGCGGTGGCGTGGGTGTCCTGGAAGCCGCCGGGCCCGGTGGCCGCGTTGGCGCCGCCCGAGTTGAGCACGACGGCCTTGAGCCGCTGCTGCTTGAGCACTTCCTGCGACCACAGCACCGGTGCGGCCTTGATGACGTTGCGGGTGAACACGCCGGCCGCGACGTCCAGCGGGCCGTCGTTGACGACCAGCGTGAGGTCGAGCGCGCCGGAAGCCTTGATCCCGGCGGCGACGCCGGCGGCGCGGAAGCCCTGGGGGCCGGTGACGGTCACGGTGCCACTCCTACGGTGGGAAGCCCGGTGGTTTCCGGGAGGCCGAGGGCCAGGTTCATCGACTGGACGGCACCGCCCGCGGTGCCCTTGGTCAGGTTGTCGATCGCGGCGACGACGACCAGCCGCCGGGCGCCGGTGTCGACCGCGACCTGCAGCTGGACGTTGTTCGAGCCGAGCGTCGACGCGGTGGTCGGCCAGGCGCCGGCGGGCAGCAGCTGGACGAACGGTTCGGCGTCGTAGGCCTTCTCGTAGGCCTCGCGGACCGCGGCTTCGCCGACGTCACCCTTCAGCGGCGCGCTCGCTGTGGTGAGGATGCCGCGGGGCATCGGCGCGAGGACCGGGGTGAAGGACACGGTGACCCGCTCCCCCGCGACGGCCGAGAGGTTCTGCGCGAACTCCGGGGTGTGGCGGTGGGCGCCGCCGACGCCGTACGCGCTCGCCGAGCCCATCACCTCGGAGCCGAGCAGGTTCGGCTTCAGGCTCTTGCCCGCGCCGGAGGTGCCGGTGACCGCGACGACCGTGACGTCCGGCTCGATCAGCCCGTCGGTGAAGGCGGGCGCGAGGGCCAGCGAGCCGCCGGTCGGGAAGCAGCCGGGCACGGCGACGCGCTTGGTGCCGGTGAGCCGCTCGCGGGCGCCGGGCAGTTCCGGCAGGCCGTACGGCCACTGGCCGGCGTGCTCGCCGCCGTACCAGCGCTGCCAGTCGGCCGGGTCGGCCAGCCGGTGGTCGGCGCCGAGGTCGACGACCAGGACGTCCGGGCCGAGCTGCGCCGCGATCTCGGCGGAGTGCCCGTGGGGCAGCGCCAGGAAGACGACGTCGTGGCCGGCGAGGATTTCCGGCGTCGTCTCGGCGAGGACGCGGTCGGCGAGCGGGACGAGGTGCGGCTGGTGGACGCCCAGTCTGGTGCCCGCGCTGCTGGCGGCTGTGAGCGCGCCGATCCGCACCTCGGGATGGGTCAGGAGCAGGCGCAGCAGCTCGCCGCCCGCGTACCCGCTGGCTCCGGCCACCGCGATGTTCACCGTCATACGCATGATTATGCACGCCCCTGCAAGGCTAAACAAACAGGTTTACCGGGAAGTGGTGCCCGCCACCTTGGGATGCTGAGCGCATGACGGACACCCCGGCCCGGCTGCTCGGCCTGCTCTCGCTGCTCCAGACGCCACGGGAATGGCCGGGCAGCGAACTCGCCGGCCGGCTCGGGGTCAGCCCGCGCACGATCCGCCGCGACATCGACCGGCTGCGCGAGCTCGGCTACCCGGTCGAGGCCAGCCGTGGCGTCGCGGGCGGGTACCGGCTGGTCGCCGGCACCGCGATGCCGCCACTGGTGCTCGACGACGACGAAGCCGTCGCGATCGCCGTGGGACTGCGGACCGCCGCGGGGCAGTCCGTTTCCGGGATCGAGGAGGCGTCGGTGCGGGCGCTGGCCAAGCTGGAGCAGGTGCTGCCCGCCCGGTTGCGCCGCCGGGTGGGCACGATCGGCACGGCGACGGTCGCCGTGCCGGCCACCGGGCCCGTCGTCGACCCCGCGCAGCTGACCGTGTTCGCCGGTGCGATCACCAACCACGAGACGGTCCGCTTCCGCTACCGGGCGAACGACGGAGCCGAGACCCGGCGCCGGGCCGAGCCGCTCCGGCTGGTCGCGGCGGGGCGCCGCTGGTACCTGGTCGCCTACGACCTCGACCGGGCGGACTGGCGCGTCTTCCGCGCCGACCGCGTCCGCGACGCCCAGGCGACCGGCGGCCGCACCACCCCGCGCAAGCCACCGGCGGCGGACCTCGCGGCCTACGTCCTCGACCGGCTCTACGACCTCGCGCCGACGTACCGCGCGGTGGCTGTGTTGGCCGAACCGGCGGCGCAGATCGCGGCCCGGCTCGGCGTGGCGGCCGGCGAGCTGACCGACCTCGGCGACGGCCGGTGCCGGTGGCGGACCCACGCGGACACGCTGGACTGGCTCGCGTTCCGGCTGCTGGGCCTGGGATGTGAGTTCACGGTCGAGGAACCGGCGGAACTGGTCGGGCACCTGAAGGTGCTGGGCGCCCGCGCCCACGCGGCGGCCGGTGAGCCTCTGCCGCGTTGAAGGGCAGGATGTCGCGCGGCCGCGAGGGGACGACGGCCGGGCGCGGCAGGCGATGACCGCCGGCGCGGTCCGCCTGTTCTTCGATGGTCTGTGCACGGGATTTCCTCCCCCGCTCGGGGCGGTGGGCCGGCCCACCACGGACCGGCCCGCCGCCGCTGGTCAGCTCGGCTCACCTCCGTCCAGGTCCGTGCGCCTGCTCGGCGGCACGGGGAGGTAGCAGCCCGGGTTCTCCGGGTCGCAGCCGACGCGGGGCAGCCGGGCGCGGATGCCGCCGGGGGTGCGCTCGAACGACGTCGCGATTTCGGCGACGCTCTCGCCCGCGATCCAGCGGCTTTCCAGTTCCGCGTCCATCTCCTCGTTCCACGGGCGGCCTTGCTGGGCGGGGCGGCCGGCGGATCTTCGCCGCGGAGGCCGGGCCGCGCCGGTCGCGGAGAGCAACTCCTCGGCGACCAGGTCGGCGACCGTGGCCGCCACCGCGACGTCCAGGTCGAGGCTGCCCTCGGCGACCGGTTCGCCGCCGGGGCCGCCGGCTTCGAGCGTGATCATGACCTTGGGGGTCGGTTCGGCGCGGTCGAGGTCCGTCCTGGTCGCGACCACGATCTGGTAGGTGGTTTCCTGTGCCCGGATCTCGGTCCGGCGCTCTTCGATGATCGACATGCCCCGAAGCTAGCGCGCACCCCCGACAATTTTCGGCCACGCGCTGCTCACGGCCGACTTCGCTCCGAAATTGTCGGACCCCTCCTCTAGCGTCGCAGGCGACCACACCGCGTCACGAGGAGGCGACGATGAGACACCGGCGGACAAGACGGTGCCCCGGTCCGGACGAGCCGGACCGGGGCACCGGGTGGGACTTGCGCTCAGAAGTGCAGCAGCTGGGCCAGCGTGCTCTGCTTCTCCTGGGCGGCCTTCGCGGAGCTGTCCGACTTCTGCGCGGCGGCGCCGTCGGGCACCGGCGGCGGGACCGGGCTGCACTGGACGTCCGAGTGGTTGCCGGGCTGGCGCTTCGGCAGGGCGCCGGTGGCCAGGTAGTCGGCGATCTTGTCGTCCACACAGGACACCCCGGACAGCGAACCGGCGTGCGTGGTGCCGCCCGGCGCGCTGATCAGGCTCGACTTCGGGAACCGCTTGCGGACCTCGAGGCTGCCGGCGTACGGCGTGGCGGCGTCGAGCTCTTCGCTGATCAGCAGCGCACCGGACACCTTGCTGCCGTCGATGTTCACCGGCTTGCCCGCCTTCGCCGGCCAGAACACGCAAGGCGCGTTGAACCACGCGTTGCCCCAGGTCTCGAACGGGGCCTTGAAGTAGGTGATCCAGTTGTCGGCGCGCCACTTGTTCCAGTTGGTCGGCCACTGCACGTCGGTGCACTGCACGCCGAGGTAGACGGCGAAGCCGTTGTCGTCGCCCGGCGGGTTCGAGTTGTCGTAGAGCGCCTTGAGCGTCTGCCAGTCACCCTTGTGCACGTAGCCGTCGAAAGCCTTGGCCATGTCGACCCAGCCGAAGACGTAGTAGCCGGCCTGCAGGAAGACGTCGGTCCACTCGTCGCCGCCGATGACCCCGCCCGCGGGGTTCTTGGTGAGCTTGCGCTGCGTGTCGTACCAGAGCTTCTCGACGGCGCCACCGGTCTTGCCGAGGTGGTAGACGTTGTCGTAGGACGCCAGCCAGTCGAAGTAGATCTTGATGTTCTTGCCGAACGCGACGTCCTGGTCGAGGTTGGCCTCGTACCAGACCTTGCGCGGGTCGACGTTGCCGTCGAGCACCATCCGGCGGACGTTCTTCGGGTACAGCGTGCTGTACACCTGGCCGAGGTAGGTGCCGTAGGAGAAGCCGTAGTAGTTGATCTGCTTCTCGCCCAGCGCCTTGCGCAGGCTGTCCATGTCCTGCGCGACGTCGGTCGTCTTGATGTGGTCGAGGATCTCGCCGTTCGCGCGGCACGCGTCGGCGTACCCCTTCGAGCGGGCGAGCCACGTCTTCTCCAGCTGCGGCGTGGACGGCACGTACGCCGGCCGGTTGTAGCTGAAGTAGTTCCCGTCGCAGCTGATCGACGGCTTGCTGGACCCGACGCCCCGCGGGTCGAAGCCGATCCAGTCGTAGTTGTCACCCGCGTGGTTCGGCACGTACTTGCCGAGCACCGAGAGGCCGAGACCGGAGCCGCCCGGGCCGCCCGGGTTCACCAGCATGACGCCCTGGGACTGCGCGGTCTTGTGCTTGATCCGCGACACCGCGACGGAGACCTTCGTCCCGCCCGGCTTCGCGTAGTCCATCGGCACCTCGAGGAAGCCGCACTCGGCGCCGTTGGCCTTGAGGCTCGCCGACGCGCAGGGCCCCCAGGCGATCGGCGCGGGGGTGAACTGCACCCCGGGATCCGCCGAGGCGGCGGGCGCGGCGGCCATCAGCCCGGCCGCGAGCCCCGCGGCGGCGACGGCGGCAACGATTCTTTTCACAGTCGTCCTTTTCGTCCGCATTCGACAGAGTTCGCCGTATTTCGACGAAACTACCGGCAACCTTGGACAATCTCGTCGACCGACGCGACTTCCGCCATCCGCCTTTCGTCGGGACCTGCGCCCGCCGCCGAGTCCCGGAACTGTCGGTGGCCGGAAGTACGCTGCGGGTCGCCGGAAGGCGCAGGGAGGACGGATGAACGTGGACGATCGGCTGGTCAAGGCGATCCGCACCGGGCTGGCGGAGCTGGCCGACCCGGCGAAAGCGCCCGCGATGCAGGCGTACATGAAGTCGGCGATGCCGTTCCGCGGGGTCGCGAAACCGCAGCGCAGCGTGCTGATCAAGCGGGTGCTCGCCGACCACATACTGCCCGATCGAGTGACATATTCAGCGACCGTCCTGGAGTTGTGGCGGACCGCCGAATTCCGCGAAGAGCGCTACGCGGCCATCGATCTTTCCGGCTATCGGGCGTACCGCGGCTGGCAGGACGCGGAACTGGTGCCGATGTACGAGGAAATGATCGTCAGCGGGGCCTGGTGGGACCACGTGGACGAGCTCGCGATCCGCCGGATCGGCCCGATCCTGCGTGCCGACCGCCCCCGGCTGACGCCGGTGCTGCTGAGGTGGGCGACCGACCCCGACCTCTGGCGCCGCCGGACGGCGATCATCTGCCAGGTCGGTGCGAAGGAGGAGACGGACACGGACCTGCTGACCCGGGCGATCGAGCCGGCGATCGCCGAGCCGGAGTTCTTCCTGCGCAAGGGAATCGGCTGGGCGCTGCGGGAGTATGCGAAGACGGCGCCGGACTGGGTGCGGTCCTTCGTGGACGATCACCCGGGACTGTCCGGACTGTCGAGGAGGGAGGCACTCAAGCACATCGGCTGACCGGGAAGGGCGGATCTCGCGCGACCAGAACGCGAAGCAACGGGCTGCCGACACGCGCGCGACCGCGGCGGAACGTGAGCACGCAAGCCGCGCCCACACGCGACCGCTCCTCGCGAGCCAGAACGCGTTGGCACGGCTGGCAGCCCGAGGCGATCGCCGCAGGACGCGGCCCGGCGACCACACGCCTGGATGTGGGCACCCAAGCAGCCGACACACGCGCGGCCGCACCGGAACACGAGCACGCAAGCCACGCCCCGCGCACGACTGGGCCGGAACGCGAAGAAGGGCCGGTTGCCCGGCCCCTCTCCTTCAGCGTCGTGCCTTCCGTCAGGCGCGCAGAGCCGCCTCGAAGCGCTCGCCGGCCGCGGCCACCGCGGCGTCGCGGGCCTTCGTGGCCTCGTCGACCGTCAGGGTGCGGTCGGCTGCCCGGAAGCGGAGCTTGTACGCCAGGGAGCGCTTGCCCTCGCCGACCTGCTCGCCCGCGTACACGTCGAACAGCGTGATGTCCTCGAGGAGCTCGCCCGCTCCCTCGCGCAGCACCGCCGCGAGGTCCGCCGACGGGACGTCCGACTTCGCCACCAGGGCGACGTCGAGGAGCACCGGCGGGTAACCCGACACGCTCGGGGCGGGGCGGTCGTCCGGGAGCGGGATCGCGTCGAGGTCCAGCTCCATCGCGACCGTCCGCGGCGGCAGGCCGAGGGCCTCGACCACCTTCGGGTGCAGCTCGCCGGCGTGGCCGATCGGCCAGTCGCCGACGCGCAGCTGGGCGCAGCGGCCCGGGTGCCACGGCGGGAGGTCCGTTGCCTGGACCGTCAGCTCGACGCCGGCGGCCTCCGCGATCGTGCGGGCGGCCTGGACCGCGTCGGCCCAGCTCGCCGGCTCGCCGGCACCCCACCAGCCCGCGCGGTGGCGGTGGCCGGTGAGGACCACCGCGACGTGCAGGGGCTGCTGCGGGACCGCGGCTTCGAGGAGGGCCAGCTCCTCGTCGCTCGGGCGCTGGTCGACGCCGAGGTCCGGGACCTTCAGCGGGTTCGGCGCGGGCAGCACGACCTGGCCGATGTGGTACAGCGAGACGTCCTTCATCCCGCGGGACACGTTGCGCTGCAGCGTGTCCAGCAGGCCCGGCAGCAGCGTGGTGGCCAGCCGGTTGCGGTCGGCCTCCAGCGGGTTGCGGACGACGACCGCGTTGCGGCGGACGTCGTCTTCCGGCAGGCCGAAGGCGTCCCACACCGAGTCGCCGACGAACGGGAACGGGCGCACCTCGATGTAGCCCGCCTCGGCGAGCGCACGGGAAACGCTCCGGACGCGCCGCTGGGCGTCGGTCAGGCCGCGGCCCGCCGGGGCGGCAGGCAGCGTCGACGGGATGCTGTCGTAGCCCTCCAGCCGCAGGACCTCTTCGACGAGGTCCGCGGGCTGGCGCAGGTCGCCGCGCCAGCTCGGGGGGACCGCCGTGACCAGGCCGGTGCCGTCGTCGCCCGTGCTCACCGCGACCTTGCAGCCGATCTGGGTGAGGCGGCGGACCGTGACGCCGCGCTGGTAGTTCACGCCCGCGACCTTGTCCGGCAGGTTGATCGGCATGACGACCGGCGGGTTCGGCTCGACCGAGCCCTCGTCGGTGCGACCGGGGCGGATCGACGCGTCGCCGTATTGGCGCAGCAGGCGGGCGGCCAGCTCGACGGCGGCCGGGCACAGCTGCGGGTCGGTGAACCGCTCGAAGCGCTTGGCGGCCTCGGAGAACAGCTTGTGCCGCCGCGCGGTGCGGCTGATCGCGGCCGGGTTCCAGTGCGCCGCTTCGAGGAGCACGTCGGTGCTCTCCGTCGTGATCTCCGTGCTCGCACCACCCATCGTGCCCGCCAGCGAAATGACGCCGCTGTCGTCGGCGATGACGATGTCGTCCGGGTCGAGCGCGCGCTCGACGTCGTCCAAAGTGGTCAGCTTCTCGCCCGGCTTCGCGCGCCGGACCACCAGGTCGCCCTGGATGGCCTTGGTGGCGAACGCGTGCAGCGGGTGGCCGAGCTCGAGCATCACGTAGTTGGTGACGTCGACGGCCAGCGAAATCGACCGGATGCCGGCCAGCATCAGCCGTCGGCGCATCCACCACGGCGTCGGCGCGGTCGCGTCCAGGCCGGTGACCCGGCGCAGCACGAACCGCGGGCAGCCTTCCGGGTCTTCGACGCGGACCGGCCAGGCGTCGCCCTCGGCCGCCGGGACCTCCAGCAGCGCCGGGTCGCCGAAGGGGACGTCCAGCGCGTTCGACAGCTCGCGTGCGAGGCCGCGGATCGAGAGCGCGTAGCCGCGGTCCGGGGTCGGGGCCAGCTCGATGACCGTGTCGTTCAGGCCGAGGAGTTCCTGGGCCTCGTCGCCCGGGCTCGCCGTGCCCGAGGGCAGCACGAGGATGCCGGTGTGGTCGTCGCCGAGGCCGAGCTCGCGGGCCGAGCAGATCATGCCGTCGCTGACGCGGCCGTACGTCTTGCGGGACGCGATGGCGAAGTCGCCGGGCAGGACGCTGCCCGGTAGCGCGACGACGACCAGGTCGCCCTCGGTGAAGTTGCGGGCGCCGCAGACGATGCCGCGGGTCTTGATGCCGTGCGGGCCCTCGTCGAACTCGCCGTCTTCGTCTTCCTCGTCTTCGTCTTCCTCGTCTTCGAGCGCCTCGTCCTCGTCGGCGGGCTCACCGACGTCGACGCGGCAGAACCGGACCGGCTTCTTGAACTCGGTGAGCTCTTCGATCTCGGCCACCCGGCCGACGACCAGCGGCCCGGTCACCGGGCCGAGCTCGCTCAGGTCGTCGACCTCGACGCCGATCCGCACGAAGGCGTCGGCGAGGTCCTGCGGCGTGATCTCCTCGGTGAGATCGAGGCGTTCGGTCAGCCAGCTGACTGGAACTCGCACTACGCCTCCGTTCCGAAGGGAAGGGTGAAGCGGACGTCGCCCTCCACCATGTCGCGCATGTCCGGGATCCCGTTGCGGAACTGCAGGGTGCGCTCGATGCCCATGCCGAAGGCGAAGCCGGAGTACACGTCCGGGTCGACGCCGCAGGCGCGCAGCACGTTCGGGTTGACCATGCCGCAGCCGCCCCACTCGACCCAGCCGGGGCCGCCCTTCTTCTCCTCGAACCAGACGTCCACCTCGGCGGACGGCTCGGTGAACGGGAAGAAGTGCGGGCGCAGGCGGGTCTTGGAGCTCTCGCCGAACATCGCGCGGGCGAAGGCGTCCAGGGTGCCCTTGAGGTGCGCCATGGTGATGCCCTTGTCCACCGCGAGGCCTTCGACCTGGGTGAACACCGGGGTGTGCGTCGAGTCGAGTTCGTCGGTCCGGTACGTGCGGCCCGGGCAGACGACGTACACCGGCAGGTCGCGGTGCAGCAGCGTGCGGGCCTGCACCGGCGAGGTGTGCGTGCGCAGCACCAGGCCGGAGTCCTCCTCGCCGACGTAGAACGTGTCCTGCAGCTGGCGGGCCGGGTGGTCCTTGCCGAAGTTCAGCGCGTCGAAGTTGAACCACTCGGCTTCGAGCTCCGGGCCCTCGGCGACCTCGTAGCCCATCGCGACGAACGCGTCGGCGACGCGCTCGGAGATCGTGCTGATCGGGTGGCGGGCGCCGCGCGGGACGCGGTCCCACGGCAGCGTGACGTCGACGGCTTCTTCGCGCAGGACACGCTCGTCGCGCTCCACCTGGAGCTCGGCGCGGCGGGCGTCGAAGGCCGCCTGGACGGCCTGCCGGGCCTCGTTGACGCGCTTGCCCGCCTCGGCCTTCTCCTGCTTGGGCAGGGCGCCGATCTCGCGGCGGGCCAGGCCCACCGGGGCCTGGTCACCGAGGTGCGCGGGCTTGACCTCGGCCAGCGCCTCGAGCCCGGTCGCGGCGGCGAACGCCGCTTCGGCGGCCTTGACCGCCTCCTGCAGCGTTTCGGGGGCCAAAACCGCGCCCTGGGCTTCCTTCTCCTTGGCTCCGGACATAACTCCTCGGCGTCCGCTGGGACTGGTTCGTTCGGGCGCCGCCGGACACGCGGCGCACGAGAGGTCAAAGGCGGGAAAAGTCTATGGGATCGGGTCCGCGCGCCCCCGGTCGCCCCGTGGCCGCGCGGCCACCCGCTCACCGCGCGGGGAAAACCCCCGCGAAGTCGGCGTCCGCGAACTCGCCGGCCACCACGCCCTCGGCGGCGTAGCGGTACAGCGCGGTCTGGTAGATGCCGGACAACGTCGAGGTGAAGACGGCCACCAGCACCGACCAGACGAGCGCGAGGCCGAGGCAGACGAAGACGGTGGCCGGGCCGCCGCCGAGCAGGAAGCCGGCCAGCACGAGCACGGCGTAGCCCGCCAGGCTCAGGATGAAGCCGATCAGGCCGATCCCGATGCCGCCGGCGACGTTCTCGCCCCACGTCCGGCGGAACAGCTCCACCGACCGCCGGACGCCGGCCTTCACCCCCGCGCCCTCGAGCACGACGACGGGCAGCACGAGGAACGTCGTGAGCCGCCAGGCCAGGCCGATCAGGCCGGCGACGAACTGGCCGAGGAAGCCGAGCCGCTCCTCGATCGCGCGCAGGACCAGGCTGACCGTCGCGGAGACGGCGGCCCAGCCGAGCAGCGCCGGCCACCGGCGCGCGGCCGCGGCCAGGCCCGCCCCGACCGCCGGGACGCCGCCGCGGAGCGCGACGTCGGCCTGGGTGATCAGCGCCGCGTTGAAGAAGATCGCGACGAACGCCGAAGCGACGTAGAACGCGGCGAGCAGCACCCACGACCCGGCCGTGGGGCGGCCGCCGTCGGCGATCTCGACGCGGGAGAGGAAGAACGCCGGCGTCAGGAACACCCCGGCGACGAACAGCCCGGCGAGGCCGGCCAGCACCGGGAACCAGGCCAAGCCCCGGTGGGCGCGCAACACCCGCACCGAAGCGGTGAACAACGCGTACGAACGAGCGAGCTTGCCCATGGATCCCCCCGGAACGATCTGGTCGGGCGGAGCCTAGCGGCTGGTCAGCGGTGTGCCGCCAGCGCACTCGTGTAGACGCAGACCGCCGCCGCGGTGGCGAGGTTGAGGCTCTCCGCCTTGCCGTACAGCGGGATCCGGACCGCGAGGTCGGTGCGCTCGAGGACGTCGGCGGGCAGGCCGTGGGCCTCGTTGCCGAAGACCCAGGCGGTCGGGGCGGTGAGATCCACACGATCGAGTTCGGCGTCGGCGTAGCCGTGGGCGGCGAACGTCCGCAGGCCCGCGGCCGAGCAGGCGGCCAGCGCGGCGGGCACGTCCCGGACCCGCGTGATCGGCAGGTGGAAGAGGCTGCCGGCGGCGGCGCGGACGCACTTGCCGTTGTGCGGGTCGACGGTGTCGCCGGCCAGGACGACCGCGTCGGCGCCCGCGGCGTCGGCGACGCGGATGACCGTGCCCGCGTTGCCGGGGTCGGCGACGTCCACGAGCACCACGACGAGCCGGGCGCCCGGCGTCACGGCCGCTTCGAGCGGACGGTCGAGCAGCGCGCAGACGGCCACGATGCCCTGGGGCGTCACGGTTTCCGACAGCCCGTCGGCGGCGCGGTCGGTGATCGGCGAGACCCCGACGCCGGCCGCGCGGGCCGTCTCGAGGAGGTCCGCGTGCTGCTCCGCCGCGCGGGCGGTGACGAACAGCTCGTGCACGGTGCCGTGCTCGAGCGCGGCCTCGACGGCGTTGGCGCCTTCGGCCAGGAAGCGGCCGGTCTTGTCGCGTTCCGCACGCCGCGTCAGCTTGCGCGCAGCAACGACCCGGGGGGTCCGTTCGGTGAACGGATCCGCCCCGGGCCGGGGAAAGCTGCCGGTCAGGCCGACTTCGCTTCGGTGTTCACGTTGGCCTTGGCGAGCTCGGCCAGCGCGGTGAAGGCGGCGGCGTCGTTGACGGCGAGGTCCGCGAGGATCTTGCGGTCGACCTCGACACCCGCGGCCTTGATGCCCTGGATGAACCGGTTGTAGGTCACGCCGTTCTCGCGGGCGGCCGCGTTGATGCGGGTGACCCACAGGCGGCGGAAGTCACCCTTGCGGGCACGGCGGTCCCGGTAGGCGTAGTTGAGCGAGTGAAGCGTCTGCTCCTTGGCCTTGCGGTACAGCCGCGAACGCTGGCCGCGGTAGCCGCTGGCCAGTTCGAGAGTTGCGCGACGCTTCTTCTGGGCGTTGACCGCCCGCTTGACGCGTGCCACGGGTCCATCCTGTCGATCTCAGGGGGCGAGGGGAAACGCCCCGGGTGGTTACAGCAAGTTCTGCGGGATCAGATGCCGAGCAGGCGCTTGACGCGGCCGGCCTCGGTCTTCGCCAGCTCGGTCGTGCCCTCGAGCCGGCGGGTGAGGCGGTTCGACTTCTTCTCCATGAGGTGGCGGCGCCCGGCCTTCTGGCGGCGCAGCTTGCCCGTGCCCGTGACGCGGATCCGCTTGGACGTACCGCTGTGGGTCTTCATCTTCGGCATTTCAGTCCTCTTTCGTGCGGCGGCTCACCGGAGATTCCGGTGAGCCGCTGACTCGTGCTGGTCGGCGCCTACGCGTCGGGAGTCGGCTCGGGGACCGCCTCGGCCTTCGCCTTCGGCTTCACGTTCTTGTGCGGGGCCAGCACCATGATCATGTTGCGACCGTCCTGCTTGGCCGACGACTCGACGAAGCCGAGCTCCGTGACGTCTTCGGCGAGCTTCTGCAGCAGCCGGTAGCCGAGCTCCGGCCGGGACTGCTCGCGACCGCGGAACATGATCGTGACCTTGACCTTGTTGCCGGCCGCCAGGAAGCGCGACACGTGACCTTTCTTGGTCTCGTAGTCGTGCTGGTCGATCTTGGGGCGCAGCTTCTGTTCCTTGATGACGGTCAGCTGCTGGTTGCGCCGCGACTCGCGGGCCTTCTGCGCGCTCTCGTACTTGAACTTGCCGAAGTCCATGAGCTTGCACACCGGCGGGCGGGCCTGCGGCGCGACCTCGACGAGGTCGAGATCGTTCTCCTGCGCCAGGCGCAGCGCATCCTCTATCCGGACGATGCCGACCTGTTCACCGGCGGGTCCGACGAGTCGGACCTCCGGCACCCGGATTCGGTCGTTGATGCGTGTCTCGGAGCTGATGGGGCCTCCTTGGTCCGAGGAATGTTTCCTGTTCTCGTTCGACCTGGTGCCCACATAGCGAAGGCCCCGGTCACCTTTCGGTGCGCGGGGCCCACTCTGTTTCCGATCGTGCCCCGGAGGACACTTCTTCACCCTGGACTGACGTCCGGGCGAGACCGGACCCGGCCACCTGAACGGTGACGCGGGTGGGAGCGGGGCTCCACTTGCCGCCCCCGATCGCTCAGGGGCTGGTCGCTCGTGGAAGGGTACCAGACGTGTCAGAACAACCCCCCGAACAGCCCCCCTATTCCGAACGGCAGCTCGAGGAGATCCCGAGCGTGGAGGTGATCAGCCGCGCGGCCGTGATGCTGCTGTCGGCCGGCGCCGAGCGGCTCGGCCTCGCCGACGCCGACCCGGAGACCTCCCCGCACCGCGACCTCGACGAGGCCCGCCGGCTGATCACCGCGCTCGCCGGACTGGTGACGGCGTCCGCCGAGTACCTGGGCCTGCACGCCGGCCCGTTGCGGGACGGTCTGCAGTCGCTGCAGAAGGCCTTCCGGGAGGCTTCGGTCGTGCCCGATCCCCCTGGTCAGGGTCCTGGGGAAAAGTACACCGGCCCCGTTTACTGAGCCGACGGCCCGGCCGGTGCGGTGCGCCGGCCGGGCGCTACGGCTTGGACACGCCGGCCGTCGCCGGGCCCGCTCGGGCGTTTCCGGCGCGGCCCGGACCGCCCGCGGACGACACGGGCCAAGCTCTACCCGAAGCCAGGGCTGCGCCAGGGCCCCCGCTTGAGGTCTTGCCGCACCAACCCCCGAAGCACAGGCCGGACCCGCCCGCAGCGAGAAGAGGCGCCGGCCCCCGCCTCCAGCCGAACCGCGCCGGCCCTGCTCGCCGCCGGGCACACTCGAGGCCTCGCCGCACCAACCCCTGAAGCACAGGCCGGACCCGCCCGCGGCGAAAAGGGGCCCCGGACTCCGCCTCCAGCCTTGGCTGCGCCACGCCGGCCATGCTCGCCGTACGAGCCGGACCCGCCCGCGGACTGAGCGGGCGCCACCCTCCTCCCCCACGGAGTCGGGATCACCGTCCGCGACGCGGATCCGTAACCTTCCAGCTGGTCGCGCCGCCGGGCGCCCGCGAACGCCGAAGCGGAACAACGCCACTGGCGCGTCCGCAGCGACCTGAAGAAGTAAGACGGCTCGCAGTTCACCCGACCAGGCCTTCCCCGCCGCGACTCTGACATCTAACATGTTAGATGTGAGTCTTCCGAAGGTCACCCGCCCGCTCCTGCGCGACGAGGCATACGACCACATCCGGCAAGCCATCGTGGACGGGTCCCTCCCACCCGGCGCCCCCCTGCGCGACGGCGACCTCGCCGAGCAGCTCGGGCTCTCCAAGGCGCCCGTCCGCGAAGCCCTCCGCCGCCTGGCCGAAGAACGTCTCGTCGACTCGAAGCCGCAGAGCTACACCCGCGTCTCCGAGGTCATGTCCCCCGACGTCCTCGACGCGAGGGAGATCGTCCGGGTGCTGCACGAGTTCGCCGTCCGGCAGGCCGCCGCGAAGTGCCGTCCGGAAGACGTCGCCGCCATGCGCGCCGCCAACGATCGCTTCGCGAAAGCCATCGAGGCCGGTGACGTCAAAGCGGCGGTCAAGGCGGACGACGAACTCCACGACATCCCCGTTCGGCTGGCCGGCAATGCCGCCGTCGCCGCGACCCTCGACCGCTACACCCCCCTGCTGCGCCGGCTCGAACACGCGCGGTTCAGCTCGGCGCTCGCCTGGAACTCCGTCCTGCGCCACACGAAGCTCATCGACGCGCTCGAAGCCCGCGACCCCGCCACCGCCGTTTCCGTGATCTCGACCATCTGGACCGATCTGCTGGAGGACCGATGACCCTCGCCGACTTCCCCCGCTACCCGCTGTTGTTCGGCCCGTCGCCGGTGCACCCGCTCGAGCGCCTCACCGCCCACCTCGGCGGCGCGAAGGTCTGGGCGAAGCGTGAGGACGTGAACTCCGGTCTCGCCTACGGTGGCAACAAGACCCGCAAGCTCGAATACCTCGTCGCGGACGCCCTGAAGGAAGGCGCCGACACCCTCGTCTCGATCGGCGGCGTCCAGTCCAACCACACGCGGCAGGTCGCGGCCGCCGCGGCGCGGGCCGGGCTCAAGGCCGTGCTGGTGCAGGAAAGCTGGGTCGACTGGCACGACCCGCTGTACGACAAGGTCGGCAACATCCAGCTCTCGCGCATCCTCGGCGCGGACGTCCGGCTCGTCCAGGCCGGCTTCGGCATCGGCTTCAAGGAGGCGTGGGAAGACGCGGTCGCCGAGATCGAAGAGCACGGCGGGAAGCCGTACGCCATCCCGGCGGGTGCCTCGGACCACCGGCTCGGCGGGCTGGGCTTCGCGAACTGGATCGTCGAACTCGAGGAACAAGAAGAAGAACTCGGCGTCTTCTTCGACACGGTGATCGTCTGCTCGGTCACCGGCAGCACGCAGGGTGGGATGGTCGCGGGGACGGCGCTGAGCGGCAAGCCGCGGCGGATCCTCGGCATCGACGGCTCCGCGAAGCCGGCCGAGACCCGCGAGCAGATCACCCGGATCGCGCGGAACACCGCGGACCTGATCGGCGCCGGCCAGATCGCCGACGTCGAGCTGGACGACCGCTACCACGCCGGGATCTACGGCATCCCCGACAAGTCCACTGTGGACGCGATCGAGACGTGCGCCCGGCTGGAAGGCATGATCACCGACCCGGTGTACGAGGGCAAGTCCATGGCGGGACTCATCGACCTCGTCGGCCGCGGCGAGATCGGGAGCGACTCCAACGTCCTCTACGCCCACCTCGGCGGGCAGCCCGCGCTCAACGGCTACACGAGTGTCCTCGGCTGAACCGGTGGGCCGGGAGCGATCCCGGCCCACCGAAGGCTCAGTCCAGCACGCAGAGCACGTCGATCTCGACGAGCAGCTCGCCCGGGAGGCCGACGTACACCGTCGTGCGCGCGGCGTGCGGGGCGTCACCGATCAGCTCGTTGTAGACCTCGTTGAACGGCGCGAAGTGCGCCGTGTCGGTCAGGTACACGCGGACCATGATCGCGTCGGCCAGGCTCGAGCCCGCCTCCGCCAGCACGGCCTCGATGTTCTTGAACGTCTGCCGGGTCTGGCCCACGACGTCGTCGCCGACGATCTCGTTGGTGGCCGGGTCGAACGCGACCTGGCCGGCGACCTGCAGCAGGTTCCCCTTGCGGACGGCCTGCGAGAACTTCGCCGGCGGCTTCGGCGCGTTCTCGGTGGAAACTGCCGTCTTGCTCATCAGTGCCCCTTTCCGTTCCCCGTCCATCCACTGTGGACGGAAGCTTCGTGCGTCGCCGCCCGCAGGTCCGGGACCAGGGCGAGCAGGCCTTCGTAGTCGAGCAGCACCTTCGGCACCGACATCGACGCCGCGGCGAGCACCTCGCCGTCGGCGCCGCGGACCGGGGCGGCGATGCAGTGGATGAAGTCTTCGTGCTCGGCGTTGTCTACGGCGTAACCGAGGTGCGCCACGCGCTCCAGCTCCGCCAGGAAGTCCGACGGCGTGGTGATCGTGTTCGGGGTCAGCACCCGGTACTCGATCGACCGCGCGATCTCCTCGCGCCGGGCCGCGGGCATCGCGGCGACCAGCACCTTCCCCACCGCCGTGCAGTGCAGCGGCGCGCGCTTGCCGACGCGCGAGTACATCCGCACCGAGTGGCGGCCCTCGTACTTGTCGATGTAGACGACTTCGCCGTCGTCGTAGCTGGCCAGGTGCACGGTGTGGCCGGTGCGCGCGTTGAGCGCGGCGAGCGCGGGCTGGGCGCTGCGCCGGACGTCGATCGAGTCGAGCGCCTGGTTGGCCAGGTCGAACATCGCGCTGCCCAGCCGGTAGTACCGGGCGCCTTCGCGGCGGACGAAGTGGTGCTGTTCGAGGGTGCGCAGCAGCCGCAGCACCGTCGACTTGTGCACGCCGATCTCGTCGGCGAGGTCGTCGAGGGTGCGCGCATCCTTCGCGATCGACCCCAGCAGGGTCAACGCGCGGTCCAAGCTCTGGCTCACGTGCGCACCACGCCCTCTCCGGTCAGCCGGGCCGAACTCCACTCGTCCGGATCCGCCTGGAGCAGGCTATCCACCACCTCGCGCGGCAGCGGCACCCCGACGTCGTCGTGGGTGAGCAGCGTCGCGGCGGCCTGCAGGTGCCCTTGGCGCAAGCGGGCCAAGGGCTCGGCGCCGCGCAGGGTCGCGGCGAGGAAGCCGGCGGCGAACGCGTCCCCGGCGCCGACCGGCTCGACGACGTCGACCCGCAGCGCCGGCGAGAACAGCGGTTCGCCTTCGACCAGGGTCGCGCCGCGCTCGCCGTGCTTGACGACGAGCGTGCGCGGGCCCGGCAGGAGGGCGCGCAGCTCGGCCGGGTCGCCGGTCCCCCACACGCGCTGGGCCTCGTCGTCGCCGGTCAGCACGATGTCGGCCCGCGCGGCCAGCTCCGCGAGCAGGCTCGGGTCGCGGCCGGTCCAGAGCGCGGGGCGGAAGTTGACGTCGAACGAGATCAGCCGGTCGCCGCGGGGCATGTCCAGCAGCGCGCGCACGAGCGCGAGGCAGCTGTCGGACAGCGCCGGCGTGATGCCGGACAGGTGGAGCACGCGGACGCCGCCGAGGTCGAGCCGCTCCAGCAGCGACGGGCCCATCCCGGACGCGGCCGAGCCGGAGCGGTAGTAGCGCACCGGGCTGCCGCCGGCGCCGCTTTCCTTGATGTACAGCCCGGTCGGGCGCGCCGGGTCGACCGTGCACGCGCTGACGTCGACGCCGTGGGATTCGACCTCGCGCAGCAGTGCCCGGCCGAACGGGTCGTCACCGACCGCGCTCACCCAGCCGCTGCGCACCCCCAGCGTCGGCAGGTTGCAGGCCACGTTCGATTCGGCGCCACCGATGGTGCGCACCCACTGCTTGACCTCGTCCGGCGGGCCGGGCTCGGCGGGCACGAACAGCGCCATCGACTCGCCGACACACAACACCTCGGGCCCGCTCGTCACTGTCCGTCTCCCTGCCCTTCACCCCGTTGACCTGTGGCGACCCGGATGCTACACCTATGGCACTCAAAATGCGCAACAGTCGTTGCAACATACGCAACAGAGGTCGCCGCCGATGAACTCACCCGCCGCCTGCACCATGAACACCGCCGCGCTCGACGCCCTCCGCCAGGAGCGCGTCGACTGGCGGTTCCGCTCCGCCGCCCCCGCCCTGACCGGGCTGACCCTGGAAGAAGCCGCGGAACGCAGGCTCAACCTCTTCGCCGACGGGTTCTTCGCGCCCTTCGTCGTGCTAGACGACGACGCTCTCGAGCACAACCTGCGGACGATGGCCGCCTGGTGCGCCGCACGCGGCGTCGTGCTCGCCCCGCACGGCAAGACGACCATGGCACCGCAGCTGTTCGCGCGCCAGATCGAGCACGGCGCGTGGGGCGTGACCTGCGCGAACGCCGGGCACCTCCGGGTCTACCGCGCCTTCGGCGTCTCGCGGATCCTGCTGGCCAACCAGCTCCTCGACCCGGCCGGCCTGCGCTGGCTGGCCGCCGAGCTGGCCGCGGACCCGGGCTTCGAGTTCGTCTGCTGGGTCGACTCGGTCCGCGGCGTCGAGCTGATGACCGAAGCCCTCGAAGGCACCGAGCGGCCGGTGGACGTCCTCCTCGAACTCGGTGCCGACGGCGGCCGCACCGGCGTTCGCGACTCCGCGACCGCCTGGGCCGTCGCCGAAGCGGTCGACGCCAGCCCCGTGCTGCGGCTGCGCGGCACCGGCGGCTACGAGGGCGCGCTCTCGCACGGCACCGACGAAGCCGCGCTCGCCAAGATCAGCTCCTATGTGGACGGTCTGCGCGACCTCGCGATCGCCTTCGCGGACAAGGGACTCCTCGACGGGCAGATCATCGTCACCGCCGGCGGCAGCGCGTACTTCGACCAGGTGGCGAACGAGCTGACCAAGCCGTGGCCGGCCGGCCTCGACGTGCTGCCGGTGCTGCGCAGCGGCGCCTACCTCACCCACGACGACGGCTTCTACCGCGAGATCTCCCCGCTCGGCGACCACCCGCGCATCGACGGCGTCGAGTCGTTCCGCCCGGCGCTGCGGGCCTGGGCGCAGGTGACGTCGAAGCCGTCGGACGAGCTCGCGCTGCTCACCATCGGCAAGCGCGACGCGTCCTTCGACGAGGGCATGCCCGAGCCGCAGCTGCGCCGGACGCCCGGCGGCCCGGCCGAGCCCCTCGACGGGCACGTCGTCGCGAAGATGAACGACCAGCACGCGTTCCTCACGCTGCCGCCTGGGTCGCCGGTCGAGGTCGGCGACTGGATCGGGCTCGGCCTCTCGCACCCGTGCACGGTGTTCGACAAGTGGCCGCTGCTGCCGGTGACGGCGGCCGACGGCGAAACCGTCGTCGACCTCGTCCGGACGTGGTTCTGATGGACGTCGTCATCAAGAACGCGCTGGTCGCCGACGGCACCGGCGACCCACTCACCCGCCACGACGTCGGGCTCACCGGCGGCAAGATCGCGAGCGTCGCCGAGGCGGGCTCCCTGGCCGGACGCCGGCACATCGACGCCGACGGGCTCGTGCTCGCGCCCGGCTTCATCGACATGCATTCGCACTCCGACCTGCAGCTGCTGGCCAACCCCGAGCACCCGGCGAAGATCACCCAGGGCGTCACGACCGAGGTGCTCGGCCAGGACGGGCTCTCCTACGCGCCCGTCGACGACGCCGTGCTCGAAGCGCTCCGGCAGCAGCTCGCGGGCTGGAACGACGACCCGGCGGGGTTCGACTGGAACTGGCGCTCGGTCGGCGAGTACCTCGACCGGCTCGACCGGGGCATCGCCGTCAACGCCGCCTACCTCGTGCCGCAGGGCACGGTCCGGATGCTCGCCGTCGGCTGGGCCGACCGGCCCGCCACCGACGCCGAACTGGCCCGGATGAAGGAGCTCGTCGCCACCGGCCTGGCCGAGGGCGCGATGGGGATGTCCTCCGGCCTGACCTACACGCCGGGCATGTACGCCGAGACGAGCGAGCTGGTCGAGCTGTGCCGGGTGGTCGGCGAGCTGGGCGGGTTCTACAGCCCGCACCACCGCAGCTACGGCAAGGGCGCGCTGGCGGCGTTCGCCGAGATGATCGACGTCTCGCGCCGCTCCGGCTGCCCGCTGCACCTCGCGCACGCCACGATGAACTTCTCGGTCAACAAGGGCAAGGCACCCGACCTGCTGAAGCTCCTGGACGACGCGCTCGACGACGGCTGCGACATCAGCCTCGACACCTACCCGTACCTCCCGGGCGCGACGTACCTGAGCGCGCTGCTGCCGAGCTGGGCCACCGAAGGCGGGCTCGACGCCACCCTGGCCCGGTTGTCCGATGTGGATGAACGCGAGCGGATCCGCGCCGAGATCGAGGAGTCCGGTTCGGACGGTGCGCACGGCGTCCCGATCGACTGGGACGCCATCGAAGTCAACGGCGTCCGCAACGAGCACAACGCCCACCTGGTCGGGCACAGCGTCGCCGCCTCCGCCCGCACCCAGGGCACCGAACCGGCGAAGCTGTACTTCGACACGCTGCTGGACGAGAAGCTCGGGACGTCGTGCCTGATGCACGTCGGGCACGAGGAGAACGTCCAGGCGATCATGCGGCACCGCACGCACACCGGCGGCAGCGACGGCCTCCTCGTCGGCACCCGGCCGCACCCGCGCGCGTGGGGCACGTTCCCCCGCTACCTCGCCCGCTACGTCCGCGAACTGGGCGTGCTCGACCTCGCCGAGTGCGTCGCCCACCTGACCGGGCGGGCCGCGCGCCGGCTGCGGCTGACCGACCGCGGGCTGGTCCGCGCCGGGTACGCCGCCGACCTGGTGCTGTTCGACCCCGAAACGATCACCGACACCGCCACCTTCGACGACCCGCGGCAGGCCGCCGCGGGCCTCACGCACGTGTACGTCAACGGCGTCGCCGCCCTCGACGACGGCCGTCCCACCGGCGCCCTCGCCGGACACTCCCTGCGCAACCCCCGGAGAGCCCGATGATCCACTGGCTGCAACACACCACGGGCGGCCTGCTGACGCTCGCCGCCGTCTCGATCGCCGTCCTGCTGCTGCTGATCGTCAAGCTCAAGATCGAGCCGTTCATCGCGCTGATCGTGGTCGGCCTGCTCACCGCACTGGCCGCGGGACTGCCGGTCGGCACGATCGTCGGCACCGCGCAGAAGTCGTCGGACTCCTTGCTGGAAAAGGGTTTCGGCAGCATCCTCGGGCACATCACGGCGATCATCGGGCTCGGCACGCTGCTCGGGTCGATCCTGGAACGCTCCGGCGGCGCGAAGGTGCTCACCGGGGCCCTGCTGCGGGGCTTCGGTGAAAAGCGGGCGCCGCTGGCGATGGGTGTCGCCGGGTTCATCTTCGGCATCCCGGTGTTCTTCGACATCGGCATCTTCGTGCTGGCGCCGCTGGTGTACGTCGCCGCGAAGCAGGGAAAGCGCTCGCTGGTGCTCTACGCGATGCCGCTGATCGCCGGCCTGTCGATCACGCACGCCTTCCTGCCGCCGCACCCGGGCCCGGTGGCGGCGGCCGGGCTGCTGCACGTCGAGCTGGGCTGGATCATCCTCATGGGCCTGGCCTGCGGCATCCCCGCATTCCTCATCGGCGGCGTGCTCTACGCGACCTGGATCGGCAAGCGCATCGACGTCGGGGTGCCCGCCGAAATGATCGTCGCCGAAGAGGAAGGCGAAGAAGAGGAAGACGTGCCGTCGCTGGCGCTGGTCGGCTCGATCATCGCGGTGCCGCTGGTGCTGATCCTCGCCGGTACCTTCGGGAGCATCTGGCTGCCGAAGGGCTCCGCGCTCGCCGGGGTCGCCGCGTTCATCGGCACGCCCGCCGTCGCGCTGACCGTCGCCGTGCTGCTCGCGTCCTGGCTGCTCGGGCTGCGGCGCGGGTTCACCGGCAAGGACCTCAACGAACTGGCGTCGAAGTCGCTGCGGCCGGTCGCGATGATCCTGCTGGTCGTCGGCGCGGGCGCGTTCTTCGGCGCGGTGCTCTCGGCGACCGGGATCGGCAAGGCCGTCGCCGACTCGCTGCACGACGCGGGCCTGCCGGTGCTGCTCGCGGCGTACGTCATCAGCTGCGGCATGCGCATCGCGCAGGGTTCGGCGACGGTCGCGATCGTGACCACGAGCGGGATCATCGCCCCCACCGTCGCCCAGCTCGGGTATTCGCAGGTGCAGCTGGCCCTGCTCGTCATGGCGATCTCCGCCGGGTCGATCATCGCCTCGCACGTCAACGACGGCGGGTTCTGGATCGTTTCGCGCTACTTCAACATGAGCGTGGTGCAGACGCTGAAGTCGTGGACCGCACTGGAAACCGTGCTTTCCGTTTCCGGTTTCGCGGTTTCGGCATTGCTCATGGCCGTGGTCTAGACCATACTGGAGGAAAGCCGCCGCCCGAACCGTTGGGAGACAAAGACGATGACCGGACTTTCCCGTCGTACGTTCCTCGGTGCCGCCGCGGGGGCGAGTGCCGCGACCGTTCTCGGTGCGCAGTTCGCCGCTGCGGACACCACTTCGAAGGGCTGTATCGTCGGGGGGACCGTGTACATCGGCAGCTACACCAGCGGGGCGAACGGGCACGGCCTCGACGTCTCGAGCCGGACGGGCGCCGCGCTCGGGCCCGTCCGCACGATCCCCGGGATCACCGACACGTCGTGGTTCGACCGCAGTGCCGACGGCAAGACGCTGTACGTCACCAACGAAGGCGACCCGGCCGGGTACGTCTCGGCGCTGAGCGTCGCCGACGCCACGAAACCCAAGCTGCTCAACAAGGTTTCGTCCAAGGGCGGCGCGCCGACGCACCTGAGCGTGCATGCGAGCCAGAAGTACGTGCTGGCCGCGAACTACAGCTCGGGCAGCGTCGTCGTGCTGCCGATCCTGGCCGGCGGGAAGCTCGGCGCGGCCACGGATCTCGTGACGCACCAGGCCGATTCCGGGCAGGCGCACGCGCACCAGGTCGTCAACGACCCGACCGGCCGCTGGGTGCTGTCGGTCGACCTCGGCGCCGACTCCGTGTACGTCTACTCCCTCGACGTCGCCACCGGGAAGCTTTCCCTGCACCAGCAGCTGAAGCTGCCCGCCGGCGCCGGGCCGCGGCACCTCGCGTTCGACCGGACCGGGAAGTTCGCCTACGTCCTGCAGGAGCTGCGCCCGGAGGTCACGGTGACGAGCTGGGACGCCGAAACCGGCACGCTGAAGGTCCTTTCCGTCGTCCCGGCCGTGCCCGCCGGAAGCACCGGCGAGCGGTACCCGGGCGAGATCACCCTGTCGAAGGACGGGAAGTTCGCCTACGCCACCGTCCGCGGCCCCAACACCCTCGCGACGTTCGCCGTCGACGGCGCGTCGCTGAAGCTCGTGTCCACGGTGCCGACCGGGGGTAACTGGCCGCGGCACGTGGCCCTCGACCCCGGCGAAAACTGGTTCTACGTCTCGAACCAGCGCTCCGGCACCGTCACCTGGCTGCCCCGCGACCCGGCCACCGGCCTGCCCGGTGCGGTCGCCGGCTCGCTCGCCGTCGGCAGCGTCAACTCCGTCTATTTCGCCTGAACTGTTCAGGTCGCACTGGAGGATCCTCATGAGACTGCGCCGCACCCTGCCCGTTTTCGCCGCGGTCGCCCTGCTGGCCGGCTGCGCGCCCACCCAGTCCGCGCCCGCGGGCAGCGGCGGGGACGAAAAGACCGGCACCGTCCGCGTCTGGCTCTTCGACGAGGCCAACCGCGCGCCGAAGGAGGCCGCGGTCGAGGAAGCCATCACCGAGTTCAAGGCCGCGCACCAAGGCGTCGAGGTCGACGTCCAGTGGGTGCCGGTCGAAGGCCGCGCGGACAAGTTCTCCGGCGCCTTCAACGACCCGAACAACGCGCCGGACGTCGCCGAGTTCGGCAACACCGACGTCTCCAGCTACGCCGCCACCGGCGCGCTCGCCGACCTGACCGGCGACCTCGCGTCGTGGGGCGAGGGCAAGGACCTCATCCCGACCGTGCTCGACACCGCGAAGTCCGGCGGCAAGACCTACGGCCTGCCCTGGTACACCGGCATCCGCGCGTTGTACTACCGCACGGACGTCTTCACCGAGCTGGGCCTGAAGCCGCCCGCGACGCTGGCCGAGCTGACCGACACCGCGCGCCGGATCCGCGCCGCCAAGCCGGACCTCTACGGCATCTCCGTCGGCGGCAAGTACACCTACGCGATGCTGCCGTTCCTCTGGGCCAACGGCGGCGAGCTCGCGAAGGACGACGGCGGCAAGTGGAAGTCGGCCGTGACCGAGGAGAAGGCGAAGACCGGCGTCGCGCAGTACGCGAGCCTGCTCAAGGACGACGTCTGCCCGCCCGCGCAGTGCGCGAACCTCACCGGCACGCAGAGCGTCACGGCGTTCGCGGGCGGCAAGGCCGGCATGACCATCGGCGGCGACTTCAACCGCAAGGCCGTCGACCAGGGTGTGGCGAAGGGCAAGTACGCCGTCGTCCCGCTGCCGGGCGCCACGGCGGGCAGCATCGCCCCCGCGTTCGCCGGCGGCAACCTGCTGGGCGTCTTCAACGCGAGCAAGCACCGCGGCCTGGCGCTGGAGTTCATCGAGCTGCTCGGCGGCGCGAAGTACCAGGAGAAGATGTACACCGCGATGGGGAACCTGCCGACGCTGAGCACCGTGCAGCAGAAGCTCGCCGCGAACGACCCGTTCCTCAAGCCGTTCGTCGAAACCCTGAAGTCGGGCACCAAGTTCGTCCCGGCGACGCCGGCGTGGTCGAAGATCGACAGCCAGAACGTCCTCCCCACCGCCGTGCAGCAGATCGCGACCGGCGGCAAGGACCCGGCGGCGGCGCTCACCGACGCCGCGGCCGCGATGGACAAGGCCTTCGGCTAGTGGTGGTCGTCCAAGACGCCCCTCCCGTCACGGCACCCGCGCGCAAGCCGCGGCGGAAGGGGGACGGCCGGGCCGCCGCGCTCTACCTCGCCCCGGCGGGCATCCTGCTCGCCGCGATGCTGGCCTACCCGATCTACCAGCTGGTCCTGATCTCGTTCTACGACTACGGCCAGCCGCAGGCCGCGGGCAACGCGCCGCTGGTGTTCCTCGGCTTCGCGAACTACGCGGACCTGCTGTCCCAGGCGCAGTTCTGGACCGTGCTGGGCAAGACGGTCGGGTTCGCCGCGGCCTGCGTCGCCGGTTCGCTCGTCGTCGGCACCGGGCTCGCGGTGCTGGCGAGCCGCGTGCGCTCGCTGCCCCGGACGCTGCTGTTCCTGGCCGCGCTGGGCGCGTGGTCGACACCGGCGATCGCGGGCTCCTACGTCTGGCTGTTCCTCTTCGACACCGACTTCGGCCTGGTCAACGAGGTGCTGACCGGGCTCGGGCTGCCGTTCGAGCACCACTCGTGGACGTTCGGCACGCTGGGCGCGTTCGGCCTGGTCGCCGCCGAGGTCGTCTGGTGCTCGTTCCCGTTCGTGCTGGTCACGATGTACGCGGGGATCAAGGGCGTGCCGGACGAGGTGCTCGAGGCCGCGTCGCTCGACGGCGCGTCGGTGTGGCGCACCAGCTGGTCGATCGTGCTGCCGATGGTGCGGCCGCTGCTGATGATCGCGACCGTCCAGTCGATCATCTGGGACTTCAAGGTGTTCACCCAGATCTACGTGATGACCAACGGCGGCGGCGTGGCCGGGCGCAACCTCGTGCTCAACGTCTACGCCTACCAACAGGCCTTCGCCGGGCAGGAATACGGCCTCGGGTCGGCGATCGGAGTCGTGATGACGGTGTTGCTGCTGTCGATCACCGGGCTGTACGTCCGGTCGCAGCGCCGGAGCGCGGCATGGCTCTAGCCGTTCGCCGCCCCGGCCGGCTGATCGCCGAGGCCGTCACGATCGTCATCGCCGGGCTGATCGCGTTCCCGCTGTACTGGATGCTGCTCTCGGCGGTGAAACCGCCGGGCGAGATCCAGTCGGCGAACCCGAAGCCGTGGACGTTCAGCCCGTCGTTCGACAGCTTCTCGCGCGTGCTCACGGTTTCGGGCTTCGGGCGCTTCTTCCTCAACAGCCTGCTCGTGGCCCTGGTCGTCGTGGTGCTGTCGCTGCTGCTGTCGTTCCTTTCGGCGGTCGCGCTGACGCGGTTCTCGTTCAAGGGCCGGACCGTGCTGCTGGTGATGACGCTCGTCGCGCAGATGGTGCCGGTGGAGGCGCTGACCATCCCGCTGTTCTTCCTGATGCGCCAGATCGGCGGCGCGGTGCCGGCGTTCGGGCTCAACGAGCTGGGTTCGCTGGTGCTGGTGCACCTGGCGTTCAGCCTGCCGTTCGCGATCTGGATGCTGCGCGGGTTCGTGGCCGCGGTACCGGTGGAGCTCGAAGAGGCGGCGAAGCTCGATGGTGCGTCGCGAGTGCGGTTCACCTGGCAGATCCTGTTCCCCCTGGTGGCGCCCGGGCTGGTCGCGGTGAGCGTGCTCGCGTTCATCCACGCCTGGAACGACTTCCTGTTCGCCAAGACGTTCATCATCTCCAAGACCGAGAACCAGACGCTGCCGCAGGCGATCCTGGTGTTCTTCAAGCCGGAGGACACCGACTGGGGCGCGGTGATGGCGTCCTCGACGTTGATGACCATCCCGGTGCTCGTGTTCTTCGTCCTCGTCCAGCGACGGCTGGTGTCCGGCATGGCCGGCGCCGTGAAGGGCTGACATGTCTTCCTTCGACACCCTGCTCCCCCGGCCGGTTTCGGTCACGCCCGCTCCCGGTTCGTGCCCCTGGCCGTCCCTTGTGGACGTTCGCGGCGCCGACCTGCCGGCGGAGGGCTACCGGCTGGAGATCTCGCCGTCCGGCGTCGTGCTGTCGTGCGCCGACGCGGCCGGGGAGTTCTACGGACGGCAGACCCTGCGCCAGCTCGCCGGGCCGGACGCGTTCCGCGCCGCTTCGCTGGAAACCGGGCTTTCCCTGCCCTGCGGGGTGGTGGAAGACCACCCGCGGTTCGGCTGGCGCGGCTGCCTGCTCGACGTCGCCCGGCACTTCCGGACCAAGGCCGAGGTGCTCCGGTTCGTCGACCTGCTGGCCGCGCACAAGCTGAACGTGCTGAACCTGCACCTCACCGACGACCAGGGCTGGCGCTTCGAGGTGCCGGAGTACCCGGAGCTGACGTCGGTGGGCGGCTGGCGGCCGTCGTCGATGCAGGGCAGCGGGGGCCCGCAGGACGGGCGTCCGCACGGCGGCTTCTACACCGGCGACGACCTGCGGGAGATCGTCGCCTACGCGGCCGCACGAGCCATCACAGTGGTGCCCGAGATCGACATCCCGGGCCACGCGCGGGCGGCGCTGGCCGCGTATCCGGCGCTGGGCACCGAGTCGTCGTACGAGATCTGGACCTCCTGGGGCATCAGCACTTCGCTGCTGTCGCCATCGGAGTCCACTTTGGACTTCTTCCGGACGGTGTTCGACTACCTGCTGGAGGTCTTCCCGTCGTCGGTGGTCGCGCTGGGCGGCGACGAGACGCCGGGCGCGACCGACGAGCACCGCGAGTTCGTCCGCCTGCTGGCCGAGCACCTGACGGCCCGCGGCCGGACGCCGATGGGCTGGGACGAGGTCCTCGACATCGACGGCCTCCCCCCGATGGTGATCGGCTCGTGGCAGCACGAGGCCGCGGGCCTGCGCGCGGCCGAAGCCGGCCACGACGTCGTGATGTGCCCGGAGCAGCACGTCTACCTCGACCACCGCCAGGCCGAGCACCCGGACGAGCCGATCCCGGTCGGCGCGGTGCACACGCTGGAGGATGTCTACGCGTACGAGCCGGCCCTCACCGGCCCGCGCCTGCGCGGCGTGCAGGCGCAGGTGTGGAGCGAGCACCTCGACACCGTCCGGCGCGTGGACTACATGGCGTTCCCGCGGCTGTCGGCGTTCGCGGAGGTCGCGTGGAGCTCCGGGGCCCGGGACTACGCCGAATTCCTGCCGCGGCTGCGCGACCACCACCTGCCCCGGCTCGACGCGCTCGGCGTCGAGTACCGGCCGCTCGCCGGACCGCACCCGTGGCAGACCCGGCCCGGGGTGCCGGGCCGGCTCCGCTGATCACGGCAGCAGCGTCACCTCGAACGAGCGCGTCGGGCCGGTGTTGCCCGCCGCGTCGATCGAGCGGTACTCGACGCGGTGGCGGCCGTAGCCCGGCTTGCGTTCGGTGAACGGCGACACCGTGAGGCCGTCCGGGCCGAGGTTGCCGTACGCCAGGCCGTCGATCTCCGTGCCGCGCGGGGTGAACAGGTACGGCGCGTCCGGGTCGGTCGGCCAGCCGTAGTACTTGTGCCAGCCGTCGCCGTCGACGCGGAACTCCGGCATCCCGTCGGACGCCGTCAGCCGCATCGTGAACGAGCCGTGGACCGCCTGGCCCGCCGGTGCTTCGGCCGTCGTCGTCGGGCCCGCCGCGTCGACCGTCCAGGTCAGCGTCGTGCCGCCGGTCGTCGCGGTCAGCTGGTGCGTCCCACGGGATTCCTTCAGCGCGTAGTCGGGCCCGGTCGCGACCGGCTTGCCGTCGAGGGCCCAGCGGACCTGGGGAACCGACCCGGTCGGCTCGCCCGTTTCGACGTAGACGACGTCGTGCCCGCCGACCGGCTGCGCGGTGGCGGTCGACGCGACCACCGCCGGGCCGCCCGCGGGCGGGGTGACCACGCTGGTGTCCACCGTCCAGGTGCGCGTGGCCGAGGGCCGGACGGCCGGGTCGCGGACGAACGGCGTCGGATCGGTGACCGTCGCCGTCAGCGTGTGCTTGCCCGGCTTCACGTGCGCCTGCCGGAGGTCGACCGCTTCGCCGCCCCGCAGCGCGACGCCGTCGAGGGTCCAGCGGACGTCGAGGCGGTGGTCGACGGGGTGCATCGTCCGCAGCCACACGACCCGGTCGGCGCCGATCGTCCCGGCCGGCGTGCCGCCGCTGACGAGCGGGACCTTCGCCGCGATCCGCTGCGTCATCCGCTCGCGGCCGACCTGGTCGAAGTCGTAGCCGAGGGTCTTCATCATCGAGTGCTTGCTCGGGCGCCACACGCCGGTCTGCGTGTACAGGCCGCCTTCGAAGCGGCCGATCGAGCCGCCGGACTCGCTCGGCTCGCCGAGCCAGCGCCACCACTTCGCGTGCTGGTCGCGCAGCTGCTTCTCGGTCAGCAGGGTGTGGTGGACCGAGTCGGGCTCGCCGCCTTCGTACGCGCCGCCCGGGACGTTGCGGGCGTAGTAGTCGTACTCGTCGTCGAGGCCGCCGAGCGAGTGGCCCAGTTCGTGCGGCGAGATGAGCGCGGACAAGGCGTTCCCGCCCGACGCCGTCGCGTACGAACCACCCGCGCCGCCGTAGGTGCTGCTGTTGCCCAGCGCCAGGATCTGCCGGTTCGCCGGGCCGGTACCGGGCACGAGGTCGGCGTACCGCTGCGCGGCGGCGTCGTCGACGGTGAGCAGGCGCTGCACGCTCTGCGCGTTGCACCCGCCCCAGAAACCCATGTCCAGCGGGGTGTTCTTCTTCGGCGCGTCGAGCGAGGGGTCACAGTCCACACCGGACTCGGGCGAGGCGATGGAGACGGCGAAGACGTTGAAGTAGCTGCGGTAGGACTTGAACGGCTCGAGCGACCAGAGCGTGCTGACGTGCCGCTGGACGTCGGCGAAGAACTTGGGCTGTTCGGCGGCGGTGTAACCGTCCCCGAGGACGACGAGGTTGAACCGCTGCGAGACCGGCCCGGTCACCTGGACGTCGGTGACGCTGCCGGCGGGTTCGCCGGCCTGTGCCGGGGTGGCGATCCCCAGCACCATGATCGCGGCTGCGACGATCCCGGCCCACTTCCGCATGGCGGCACTCCCCTGGTCGGTGATCTTCCCGGTCTACCGCACGGACCGCGCCGCCGGAACCGCCGGAAGTCGGAGGCTCGCGGTATAGGTCGTTATACGCGACTGGGCTGACGGGTATGGGGTTTCGAGGGGGAATGCCGGTGCCGACGTCCGGCGCGCCCCCACCGCCGCGTTCGCCGGGCGTGGTCGGCTCCGCGTGCCCGTTCCCCTGGGGTGGCCGACCTCGCGGACGAAAGACTGCGCCCAGCCCGCCGTCCCGATCGCCGGCGTCAGTGGCACGGCCCGCACGTGCACCCTGACGGGCACCGGTGAAGGCGACGTCATGGTGCTGGTCGCGAAGCAGGGCCACGGCCAGACCCGGCCGGCGGAGCTGGACCTGTCCCCCACTCGGTCTTCACGTTCCTCGCGACTCGGAAGTCGTGCGCTACCTGCTCCGGGCGGATCGGCGCAACAGCTGGACACCCGTCGCGCCCGCCGCGTTCGACCTCCGCTCGTCCGGTAGCTCACACCCTCGTCAGGCGGTACCAGACCTCCGGGCGCCCGACCTGGCCGTAGTGGGGCTCGCGGTGGGCCATTCCGTTGTCCGCCAGGTACTCCAGGTACCGCCGGGCCGTCACGCGCGAAGCGCCGATCGCGCTCGCCGCCGCTCCTGCCGAAAGGCCCTCCGCCGCTCCGGACAGCGCGTCCTGGATCGCCTCCAGGGTCTGGACGCTCATGCCCTTCGGCAGTGGCGGCTGCTCCGTCGTGCGCAACGCGCCCAGCGCGCGGTCGATCTCCGCCTGGCCGGTCACCTCGCCGGAGGCGTCGCGGAACTCCGCGTAGCGCTCCAGCTTCTCGCGCAGGGTCGCGAACGTGAACGGCTTGAGCAGGTACTGCACCACCCCGACCGACACCGCCGCCTTCACCAGGCCGAGGTCGCGGGCCGACGTCACCGCGATGACGTCGATCGGGAGGCCGGCCGCGCGCAGCGATCGGCACACCGCCAAGCCGTGCGTGTCGGGGAGGTAGAAGTCCAGCAGCACCAGGTCGACCGGCTCGCGCTCGCAGAAGCGCAGGGCGTCGCCGCCGGAATGGACCACGCCGGCCACCGAAAAGCCGGGGAGCCGTTCGACGTACACGCGGTGCGCTTCGGCCGCGACCGGCTCGTCCTCCACCACCAGCACCCGGATCACCGGTCCGCCTCCTGCCGCGGGAGGCGCACGGTGAACACCGCGCCGCCGTCCCGTCCGACGTCGACCGTACCGCCGTAGCGGCGGACCGCCTGCCCGACCAGTGCCAGGCCGAGGCCGTGGCCGTCCTCCGCCTTCGTCGACCAGCCGCGGCGGAACACGTCGGCGTCGTCGGGGACGCCGGGCCCGGTGTCGGCCACGCGCAGCAGCAAGCCGTCCTCCTCGGTGCGCGCCGTGACGACGACCTTCGGGTGTCCGTTGCCGCGCACCGCCGCGTCGAGGCCGTTGTCGATCAGGTTGCCGAGGATGGTCACCAGGTCGCGGGCGGCGACGCCGAGCGAGAGGTCGTCGATCACGGTGTCCGGGGTGACGGTCAGCTCGACCCCGCGCTCGCTCGCCTCGGCCGCCTTTCCCAGCAGCAGCGCGGCGAGCACCGGCTCGGCGACGGCGCCGACGACCCGGTCGGTCAGCTCCTGCGCCAGCGCCAGCTCGGCGGTCGCGAACTCCACCGCCTGCTCGGGTTTGCCGATCTCCACCAGGGAAACGACCGTGTGCAGCCGGTTCGCCGCCTCGTGCGCCTGCGACCGCAACGCCTCCGCGAGACCGCGCGCGGTGGTCAGTTCCCCGGTCAGCGTCTGCAGTTCCGTGTGGTCGCGCAGCACGACGACGGTGCCCTGCGCGCGGCCGCCCGAGCGGACGGCGGTCGTGCTGACCAGCAGGACGCGGGCGTCGGTCAGGTGCAGTTCTTCCGCGCGGTTTTCCGAAGAGCTGAAGGCTTCGGCGAGTTCGGCGGGCAGGCCCAGCGCGGCCAGCTCGCGCCCGACCGGGTCGCTGTCGAGGCCCAGCAGCGTGCGCGCGCCGTCGTTGCAAAGCCCGATCCGCCCGTCGCGGCCGACCAGCAGCACGCCTTCGCGCACCGAGTGCAGCACGGCTTCGTGGTACTCGAACAGGTTGCTCAGCTCGTCCGGCGCGACGCCGCGGGTCTGGCGCCGCAGCCGGGCGCTGATCAGCCAGCCGCCGAGCGCGCCCACCAGCAGCACCGCGCCGGCCACGCCGAACAGCGGCCACAGCCGTTCGCGCAGCTCGGCCGAGATGGCCGCGACGGTGATCCCGACCGCGACCAGCGCCACCACCCGGTGGCCGGCGTCGAAGACCGGCACGACCGTGCGCACCGACGGGCCGAGCGAGCCGGTGTAGGTCTCGGTGAGCTCTTCGCCCCGCTGCGCCTGCTCGATGGTGCCGATGTAGTGCTGGCCGATCAGCGCCGGATTCGGGTGCGTGTACCGGATCCCGGCCGGGCTCATGATCGTGATGAAGTCGACGTGGGTGTCGCCCTGCACGCGCAGCGCGAACGGCTGCAGCGTCGCGCTCGGGTCCGGCGTGCCGACCGCGGCGACGACGGTCGGCGCGTCGGCCACCGTCGAGGCGATCGCGCGGACCTGGTCGCGCGCGTTTTCGTCGACCGCGCGGGACGCGTCGAGGTAGGCGAACGTGATCCCGGCGCCGGCCAGCACGCAGAGCACCACCAGCTGCAGCACGAGCAGCTGACGGGCCAGGCTCCAGCGGGACCGCATCGTCGGGGGCACCTCCTCATACCAGCACACGCGCGCCCCGGTGTCCGAACGGGACGGTGCGCGCGAACTCAATGAACACAAGTGAGCCGGGTCACCGAAGTGCGCCTACAGTGTGCCGCAACCTGGAACACCCCTGAGCTGGAGGCAACGGTGCCGACCCCACCGACCACCGAGGAGACCCCGCGCAAGCGGGACAAGACCCACTACCTGTACCTGGCCGTGATCGTCGCGGTCCTGCTCGGGATCCTGGTGGGCTTCCTCTTCCCGGGCTTCGCCAAGGGCCTCAAGCCCCTCGGCGACGGCTTCGTCAACCTGATCAAGATGATGATCACGCCGATCATCTTCTGCACCATCGTCATCGGCGTCGGCTCGGTCGCGAAGGCGGCCAAGGTCGGCAAGGTCGGGGTGATGGCGTTGTTCTACTTCATCATCATGTCGACGTTCGCCCTCGCCATCGGGCTGGTCGTGGGCAACCTGCTGCACCCCGGCACCGGCCTGCACCTGAACCCGGCCGACGTGAAGAGCGTCCAGAAGTCCGCCGGTGGCGCCGAAGGCCCGGTCGACTTCCTGCTCGGCATCATCCCGAAGACGCTCGTTTCCGCCTTCACCGAAGGCGAAGTGCTGCAGACGCTGCTCGTCGCGCTGCTCGTCGGGTTCGCGCTGCAGAAGCTGGGCCCGAAGGGCGCCCCGATCCTGCGCGGTGTCGAGCACCTGCAGAAGCTGGTCTTCCGGATCCTGGCGATGATCATGTGGGCCGCCCCGATCGGCGCGTTCGGCGCCATCGCGGCGGTGGTCGGCGCGACCGGCTGGGCCGCGTTGAAGAGCCTCGCGGTGATCATGATCGGGTTCTACGCGACCTGCCTGGTGTTCGTGTTCGTGGTCCTCGGGCTGGTGCTGTGGCTGGGCGCCCGCGTCAGCATCCTGAAGCTGCTGCGCTACCTCGGCCGCGAATTCCTGCTGATCCTCTCGACGTCGTCGTCGGAGTCGGCATTGCCGCGGCTGATCGCGAAGATGGAGCACCTCGGCGTCGACAAGTCCGTCGTCGGCATCACCGTGCCCACCGGCTACTCGTTCAACCTCGACGGCACCGCGATCTACCTGACCATGGCGACGCTGTTCATCGCCGCGGCGCAGGACGAACCGCTGTCGATCGGCGCGCAGATCGGCCTGCTGGTCTTCATGATCATCGCGTCGAAGGGCGCCGCGGGCGTGTCCGGCTCCGGCATCGCGACCCTGGCCAGCGGCCTGCAGTCGCACCGGCCGGAACTGGTCAACGGCGTCGGCTTCATCCTGGGCATCGACCGGTTCATGTCCGAGGCCCGCGCGCTGACGAACTTCGCCGGCAACGCCGTCGCGACCGTCCTCATCGGAAACTGGACGAAGGAGTTCGACCGCGAACAGGCCCGGCGCGTGTTCGCCGGGCAGGCACCCTTCGACGAATCCACGATGGTCGACGAAGAGCGGGAGCCGGAGCCAGCGGACGCCACGGTGCGGTAGCACCCCCGACGTTCGTGCTCACGCCCCCGCTGAGCACGAGCCACGACGGGCCGCTGCGCGAGTCTCCCCGACCTCGCGCAGCGGCCCGTTTCCACGTTTTCAGGCCGCGTCGTAGGCGACGCGCGCTTCGGCGATGTCGTCGCGGTGCCGCTCCGCCCAGCCGAGCAGGCCGTTGAGCGACTGGTACAGCTCCTTCGCCATCGGCGTGGCTTCGTACTCCACGCGCGGCGGGACCGTCGGGTAGATCGTGCGCTTCAGCAGGCCGTCGCGCTCGAGGTTGCGCAGCGTCAGGGTCAGCATCCGGCGGCTGATCCCGTTGACCGCGCGTTCCAGCTCGGTGAACCGCACGGGCCCGCGGATCGCCTCCAGCAGGATGCCGATCGCCCACTTCCCGCTGATCCGGTTGATGACCTCCAGCACGGTGCAGACATCGAGTTTTTCCGGGTCGATCTCCGTGACCTGGACAGGTACACCGATGTTCCCCTGGGACATGGAAGTGCCTCCTTACGCGGTCACCCATGGTCACACATGATGGGCACTGTTACAAGAAGTGCCCTGGCGACGACCAGGGGGAACGCTCAACTGGAGGGGCCCGACATGGCCGAGAACCACCCCACCCGCTCGCGCGGCCTCGCCTTGGCGGTGCTGTGCGCCGCCTCGCTGATGGTCGTGCTCGACAGCAGCATCGTCGCGGTGGCGCTGCCCGCCATCCAGGCCGACCTGGGGTTCACGCCCGCCGGGCTGGCCTGGGTGGTCACCGCCTACCTGGTCGCCTTCGGCGGTCTGCTCCTGATCTCCGGGCGGCTCGGCGACCTGCTCGGCCGCCGCCGCGTCTTCCTCGGCGGGCTGGCGCTGTTCACCGCCGCGTCCCTGGTGGCCGGGCTCTCGGCGAACGCGGGCGTGCTCGTCGTCTCGCGGTTCGTCCAGGGCATCGGCGGGGCGCTCGCGTCGGCCGTGGTGCTCGGGATGATCGTGACGATGTACCCGGAGCCGCGGGCCCGGGCGAAGGCGATCGGCGTCTACAGCTTCACGCAGGCGGCGGGCGCGTCGATCGGGCTGATCGCGGGCGGCGCGCTGACGCAGGCGCTGAACTGGCACTGGACGTTCTACGTCAACCTGCCGATCGGCTTCGCCGCGCTGCTGCTGGCCGTCCGCGTGGTTGCCCCGGATCGCGGCACCGGCCTCCGGGCGGGCTTGGACCTGCTCGGCGCGGTCCTGGTCACCGGCGCCGTGATGCTCGGCGTGTACGCGGTTTCGTCGGCGGCGTGGGGCGCACTGGCCGCGGCGGCCGGCCTGCTGGCCGCGTTCGTGGTGCGGCAGGCGAAGGCGCGCACGCCGCTGCTGCCGCTGCGGCTGTTCCGGATCCGCGCGGTGACCGGCGCGAACCTGGTGATGGTGCTGATGGTCGCCGGCATGCTCGGCTTCCAGTTCGTGACGGCGTTGTACCTGCAGCAGGTGCTGGGCCTCGACGCGCTGCGCACCGGCGTCGCGTTCCTGCCGGTGCCGCTGGTGATCGCGGTGGCGTCGCTGGGCTTCGCGGACAAGCTGTCGGCGCGGTTCGGGCCGCGGACGGTGCTGCTGTCCGGCCTGGGCCTGGTGATCGCGGGCCTGCTGCTGCTGACGCAGGTCGGCGGCAACTACTTCACCGGCGTGCTGCCGCCGCTGCTGGTGATGGGCCTCGGCGCGGGCGCGGCGATCCCGGCGCTGATGGGACTGGCGATGTCGGACGTCCCAGCGTCGGACGCGGGAGTGGCGTCCGGCCTGATCACCACGACCCAGCAGGTGGGCGCGGCGATCGGCACGGCGGTGCTGGCTTCGGTGGCGGCGTCCCGCACGGCGTCTCTCGGCGGCGCCGACGACCGCGAGGCCTTGGCGGCCGGGTTCCGGCTGGCGTACGGGGTGAGCGCGGGCTTCCTGGTGGCCGCGGTGGCGCTGGGAGCGCTGGTGCTGGCCCGCCGCACGGTTCCCGCTCCGCCGGCTTCCGCCGCGGAACCCGCGGTCTGCACCGCCGGTCACGCCTGACCCGCCTCAGGCCAAGTAGGACGAAAGGCCGCGGTGGCCCCGCCGCATCATCAGCGCGTGGTTCGCGCGGAACAGCGGCCGGGCCACCACGTCGAGGCGCCGCAGCAACTCCTTGCGGGCCTGGACGTCCTGGGTGATCTCCAGCAGTGTGCCCGCGCCCGCCGCGCGGACCGCACCGGTCAGTACCCCGTCGAGGTCGCCGCTGAGCCTGACCCGCATCAGGCCCGTGCGCTCGTCCTGGTGGTCGCGGTGCATCCGGACGACGAGCCGGAACGGCAGCCGGGACCGGCAGACCAGTTCGGCGGTGTCGTCGTCCACGCGGCGCACCGCGCGGACGTCCGACCACCACCGCGGGTAGCCGGCGAGGTCGGTGACCACGCCGAACACCCGCTCGGGCCCGCTTCCCGGCAGCAGCCACGTGCTGCGGAACCGGTAGCTCGCGCCCGCCGAAGCCGTCACACCTGGGCCGAGACCAGCTTCCGGCCGTCCACCGTGACGATGTCGACCGACTTGACGTCGTCGGGCGCGACCAGCGCGGACCCGTCGAGCGAGAAGCCCTGGCTCTCCCACTTCTCCGACACCTGCCAGCTGCCGGCGGTCACCGACTGGCCGCCCTTCGTGGTGACCTGCAGCAGGCACTTCTCCCCGGCCTGGACGCCCTTCACGGCGACGTTCACCCGGACCCAGCCCTGGAACGGGCTCACCGAAGCGGCCAGCTGCACGCCGGTCGTCGGATCCCGGCCTTCGACGCTCTTCGTGCCCGGGACGTTCGTCGGCGGCGCGGGGATCGCGAGGTCGGGCGTGGAACTCGTCTGCCGTCCGACCAGGACCCCGCCGCCGAGCGCGGCCACCACCAGCACCGCCGCCGCCACCAGGGCCAGGCCCCGCCGGGACGACGAGCGGCCCGAGCGCGCCGGCGCCGCCTCTTCCTCGTCGCGCACCCGGCGCAGGGTCTTCTGCAGCAGCAGGTCCCCGCCTTCGGGCGGCCCGTCGAGGAACGCCTCGGGCGGTACCTCGTCGAGTGACTCGCGCAGAGCCACGAGCTCGTTCAGGTCGAACCGGCACTGCGCGCAGGTCTGCAGGTGCCGCCGCTCGAAGTCGGCCGCCTCCCCGGGATCGAGCGCGCCGAGGGCGTACGCGCCGAGCTGCGTGTGACTGTCGTCGACCGAGTTCATCGCGCCACCTCCGTTCCGCTCGAAATCATCGCTGCTCTCAGTGCTCTCAGTGCGTAGTAGGACCTTGACTTCACGGTACCCGGTGCGACGCCCAGTGTTCTCGCCGCTTCGGCCACCGTCCGTCCCCGGTAGTAGATCTCCACCAGGACCTCTCGGTGCTCGTTGGACAGCCCGTCCATCGCGCCGAGCACGGTCATCGAGTCGACCACGCCCTGGGCGTGATCGCGCTCGACAGCCGGGGTCGGCACGCCTTCGGCCGGTTCGGCCACCTCTTGGGGCCGGGCCGCCCGGGCCCGTGCCCGGTCGGTGACCAGGTTGCGCGCGACGGTCAGCAACCAGCCGCGCACCGAGCCCTTCCCGTCGTTCTGCAAGTCGTCCGCGTGTTTCCACGCTCGGACCAGCGTCTCCTGGACCACGTCCTCGGCCGCCGCACGATCCCCGGTCAGCCTCGTCGCGTAGGCCAGCAGGCTTCGCCCGTGTTCGGTGTACAGCTGCCGAATCAGGTCTTCGCCTTTGGCCTTCTTAGGCCGCCTGCCTCCTATGGCCACCCTCGTCCTCCCGACGGTGTTCTGAGTCGTCGAGGACAGTAGTGCAACCCTCAGCTCCACCGGCGGTGCGTGCGTCGAGCGCAGCGCGACCATGGTGTTCATCGGCTGCCCGTCCTTCCTCGTTCTGCCCGGAAACCCGTCGGTGGTCAGTACCCGGACCCGCCGGCCTTGCCGCCCGCGGTGATCTTGCTGCCGTCCGGGGCGACCGCGAACCACGTGCCGTTGGCACCCTGGCCGTTCAGGTCGCCCGCGGTCTTGTCGCCGGAGAACTCGTACAGCGGCCAGCCGTTGAGCGTGATCTGCTTGCTGCCGTCCTTGCGGGTCGTCGTGCCGACCTGGGTGTCCTGGATGCCCTTGAGCATCGGCGTGGCCACCCCGGCGAGCAGCGGCGGCCAGGAGGTCGCGCACTCCCCGTCGCAGTTGGACGTCGGCGGCTGCGAGAGGTCCTTGTCGAACCGGTAGAGCGTCTTGCCGTCGGCGTCGGTCACGACCGCGCCGACACCGTTGATCGTGGCGACCGCGAGCATCTTGTGCCCCGGCTCCCCGTGTTGCGGCCCTTGGGCACCGTCGGCCATTTCACCGCAGGCGGACAACGTGGCGACGGCGACGAGCGCGACCGCGCTGACGACGACCGGCCGGATACGGTTCATGACGTTCTCTCCTCGGTGAGGGCGGCACCGCCGTCCGGCGGACCTCGACACCTGGGAACACGGACGGTCGCGAAGAACGGTTCAGCCGGGTTTCGCCCCTTTCGGCGCCGCCGCGCGGGCGGATTGGTGCGTCCCGGTGATCGGCACGATCTTGTCGGCGTGCGGGCGCGGTTCCTAAGCTGAGCGGGTCCGCCGCCGCCCCCGCCGTCCCGGGAGCCGCCGTGCGCGTGAAACCCCTCCTGCTGGTCGCCTTGCTGGTGGCGGGCTGCTCGCCGGCTCCCGCTTTCACGGCGTCGCTGACTTCACCCACCGACGTGGTGCTCAGCTGGCCGGACGACGGCGCCGGGCACCGCGTCGAGTACGCGAACGACCCGGCGGGCCCGTGGACGACGCTGCGGTTCCTGCCCGCGCACACGACGAGCTACCACCACCCGGACCTGATCCCGGAGACGCCGTTCTACTACCGGGTGCAGCCGTTCACCGGCCCGGTCTCGACGGACCTGAAGGCGGTGACGTCGGGCGACACGGTGACGTTCACCTGGGCCGACCGCTCGCCGGACGAAGCCGGCTTCCTGCTGGAGGTGCGGCGGCCGGGCGCGCCGGACTTCGACCCGGTCGAGGTGACCGGCCCGGATGAGACGACGTGCGCGCTTTCGCTGCTGCCCGGCGAGGAGCGGTCGGCCTACCGGCTCCGGGCGCTGCACTACGGCCCGCTCTCCCCGGTGGTCCACCGGACCACCGGGAAGGAGCGGTGAGCCGCTACTCCGCCGTGAGGACGGTCCGCAGGAACTCGCCCGTGTAGCTGGCCTCGACCCCGGCGACGTGCTCCGGCGTGCCCTCGGCGATCACCGTGCCACCGCCCGAGCCGCCCTCGGGACCCATGTCGATGATCCAGTCGGACGTCTTGATCACGTCGAGGTTGTGCTCGATCACGATGACCGAGTTGCCCTTGTCGACCAGCCCGTTGATCACGCCGATCAGCTTGTTGATGTCCTCGAAGTGCAGGCCGGTGGTCGGCTCGTCGAGGATGTACACCGTCTTGCCGGTCGAGCGCTTCTGCAGTTCGCTGGCCAGCTTGACGCGCTGCGCCTCACCGCCCGACAGCGTCGGCGCGGGCTGCCCGAGCCGGACGTAGCCGAGGCCGACGTCCACCAGGGTCTGCAGGTGGCGGTGGATGGCCTTGATCGGCTCGAAGAACTCCGCGGCCTCCTCGATGGGCATGTCGAGCACGTCGGAGACGGTCTTGCCCTTGTAGTGCACCTCGAGGGTTTCCCGGTTGTACCGCGCGCCCTTGCAGACCTCGCAGGGGACGTAGACGTCCGGGAGGAAGTTCATCTCGATCTTGATCGTGCCGTCGCCCGCGCACGCCTCGCAGCGCCCGCCCTTGACGTTGAAGGAGAACCGGCCCTGCTGGTAGCCGCGGACCTTCGCCTCGGTGGTCGCGGCGAAGAGCTTGCGGACGTGGTCCCAGACGCCGGTGTAGGTGGCCGGGTTGGACCGCGGGGTCCGCCCGATCGGCGACTGGTCGACGCGCACCAGCTTGTCGACGTGGCCGAGGCCGTTCACGCGGGTGTGGCGGCCCGGCACCTGGCGCGCGCCGTTGAGCTTGTTCGCCAGCACCGTCGCGAGGATGTCGTTGACCAGCGTCGACTTGCCCGAGCCGGACACGCCGGTGACCGAGACCAGGCAGCCGAGCGGGAACGAGACGTCCAGCCCGCGCAGGTTGTGCTCGCGCGCGCCGACGACGGTCAGCTGCCGCTTCTTGTCGATCGGGCGCCGGATCGCCGGGATGTCGATCTTCCGGCGGCCGGACAGGTACTGCCCGGTCAGCGATTCCTTGCTCTTCAGCAGCTTCTTGTACGGTCCACTGTGGACGATGTGGCCGCCGTGCTCGCCCGCGCCCGGGCCGATGTCGACCACCCAGTCGCTCGAGCGGATCGTGTCTTCGTCGTGCTCCACGACGATCAGCGTGTTGCCCAGGTTCCGCAGCCGGGTCAGCGTCTCGATCAGACGGTGGTTGTCGCGCTGGTGCAGGCCGATCGACGGCTCGTCGAGCACGTAGAGCACGCCGACGAGGCCCGAACCGATCTGCGTCGCGAGCCGGATCCGCTGCGCTTCTCCACCCGAAAGGGTGGCGGACGCGCGGTCGAGCGAGAGGTACGTCAGGCCGACGTCGAGCAGGAAGCGCAGCCGCGCCTGGATCTCCTTGAGCACCGCGCCGGCGATCATCGACTCGCGCTGCCCGAGCTCCAGCTCGTCGAGGAACTGCGACGCCTCCGCGATGGACAGCGCGCAGACCTCGGCGATCGACATGTCGCCGCGGGTCTTGTGCGCCAGCGTCACCGCGAGGATCTCCGGCTTGAGCCGGGTGCCCTGGCACGCGGGGCACGGCACCTCACGCATGTAGCCCTCGTACCGCTCGCGCATGTACTCGGACTCGGTCTGCTCCTGGCGCCGCTCGAGGAACGGGATGACGCCCTCGAAGGCCGCGTAGTACGAGCGCTGGCGGCCGTAGCGGTTCTTGTAGCGGACGTGGACCTGCTCGTCGACGCCGTGCAGCACCGCCTTCTGGGCCCGCGCGGGCAGCCGGCGCCACGGCATGTCCATCCGGAAGCCGATGGTCTCCGACAGCGACTCGAGCAGGCGGATGAAGTAGTCCGCGCTCTGCCCGCCCGACCACGGCGCGATCGCGCCCTCGGCCAGCGACAGCTCGTCGTCCGGGACCACCAGCTCCGGGTCGACCTCCTTGCGGATGCCGATGCCGGTGCACTCGGGGCAGGCGCCGTAGGGCGAGTTGAAGGAGAACGAGCGGGGCTCGAGGTCTTCGATGGCCAGCGGGTGGCCGTTGGGGCAGGCGAGGTTCTCGGAGAAGCCGCGGATGCGGTGCGGGTCGTTCTCCGGCAGGTCGACGAACTCGAGCTCGATCAGCCCGTCGGCCAGGCGCAGCGCCGTCTCGACCGAGTCGGTGAGCCGCTGGCGCGAAGACGACTTCACGCTCAGGCGGTCGATGACCACGCCGATCTGGTGCTTTTCCTGCTTCTTCAGCTTCGGCGGGTCGGTGAGGGCGTGGACCGTGCCGTCGACGACCACGCGCGCGTAGCCCTGCTGCTGCAGGTTCTCGAACAGGTCGACGTACTCGCCCTTGCGCCCGCGCACCACCGGCGCGAGCACCTGGAAGCGGACGCCTTCGTCCATCTCCAGCACCTGGTCGACGATCTGCTGCGGGGTCTGCTTGCTGATCGCCTCGCCGCACTTGGGGCAGTGCGCCTTGCCGGCGCGGGCGTAGAGCAGCCGCAGGTAGTCGTAGACCTCGGTGATCGTGCCGACGGTCGAACGCGGGTTGCGCGAAGTGGACTTCTGGTCGATGGACACCGCGGGCGAGAGGCCCTCGATGAAGTCGACGTCCGGCTTGTCCATCTGCCCGAGGAACTGCCGGGCGTACGCCGAGAGCGACTCGACGTAGCGGCGCTGCCCCTCGGCGAAGATGGTGTCGAAGGCGAGGCTCGACTTCCCCGACCCGGACAGGCCGGTGAACACGATCAGGCTGTCGCGGGGCAGGTCGAGATCCACGCCGCGGAGGTTGTGCTCGCGGGCACCGCGAACAACGAGGCGATCAGCCACGCCAGGGTCCTCTCAAGTCATTCTCAGTTGCGGTCGCCGACCCGGTGTCAGGCTGCACGGGTGGCCGCGATCCATGCTACGAGCCACCACCGACAGAAACTGGCTCCGCGTCTTCCACCTGCGGTTTTGCGGGCTTCCGGCGGGCGGTGAGCCACCGGTGGGCCGGGCGTTCGACCCCTGCGGTGACCGCCCAGCCGGCCAGCACGGCGGCGCCGACGACCGCGGGGAGCCGCAGCCAGCCGGGGAGCCCGAGGTCGAGCAGGGCGCGGGCCAGGATGTAGCCCAGTTCCTGGTGCACCAGGTAAAGACCATACGAGATGCCCGCGAGCCAGGTGACGGCCGGGGCGATCCGGGCCAGCCCGGGGAACCGCCAGTCCGGGCCGCGGGCGGCCACGCAGACCAGCAGCAGGAGCACGGCGAACCCGATCGTGGACGGCCAGCGCAGGGCGTCCTGCGGCAGCGCGACGTGGAACGGGAAGACCTGCAGGTCCTGCGCGGCGACGGCGGCGAAGACGAACAGCGCGGCGTGCCAGTTCTTCAGCCGCCGCCGCGACCACAGCCAGATCGCGACGCCGATGGCGAAGACGTGCAGCCGGTGCAGGCCGAGGCCGTAGAAGAAGGTCTCGACGAGCGGGCTCGCCGTCCCCGGCGGGAAGACCGCGAAGCGCAGCGCGAGCGGCACCAGGATCAGCGCCCAGAGCAGGGCGACGGTCAGCCGGTGGGTGCGCCACGACCGCGGCCACAGCAGGGCCGCGCCGGTGAAGGCCATGAGCTGGACGGGCAGCGTCCAGTAAGAGCCGTCGAGGTAGTAGAACGCGCCCGAGCGGATGCCCCACTCCTGCACCATGCCGAGGTTGGTGACCAGGTCCAGCCCGGTGGGGATGTACCAGGGCGACGGGTTCGACGGCGGGCCCTGCGGCACGCCGAACAGGAAGCCGGTCACGCCGGGCGGGTAGGGCAGGCCGCTGAAGGAGATGGCCGCCCACCGCGTCACGACGTAGGTCACGAGGACGGCGACCAGGTACGCGGGTACGAGGCGCGCGACGCGGTTCCACAGCCACCGGCGCGGATTGCCCTTGCGGAGGCTGGCGCAAACGAAGAAGGCGGAGATCACCAGGAGGATCGCGGCGCCGAACTGCGCTGTCACCCGGAAGGGGTACCCCGTGAGTTCGGGGTGCAGCAGGGCGCCCTGGTGGGTGACGTGCCCGAGGATGACCGCGAGAACGGCGACGACGCGGAGGAGGTCCCAGCTGATCCGGCGCGGCGTCGGGGAGGTGGGCACGGTCGTCCTGAGGTCGGGCTGGCTGGGGGTCGCCGTGAGCCTACGTGGCGGGGCGGCCGCGCGCTTGTGCGGGTGGAACCGGTTGGAGTGAAACGACTACCGTGTGCACGGTGAACATCGTGGACACCTACACCGGGCACGTCGAGCCGGGCGGCGACGCCACCCGGCGCACGCTGGACGAGCTGACCATCACCAAGCTGTCCGTCGGCCCGATGGACAACAACACGTACCTGCTGGTGTGCCGGGCGGACAACGAAGCCCTGCTCATCGACGCGGCGAGCGACCCGGAGCGCATCTCCGACCTGATCGGCCACGGCCCCGACCGGCCGGCGCTGAAGACGGTCGTGACGACCCACCAGCACCAGGACCACTGGCAGGCACTGGGCGCGGTGGCCGGTGCGAACGGCGCCAACACGGCGGCCCACCCGCTGGACGCCGCGCCGTTGCCGGTGCCACCGGACTTCCTGGTCGAGCACGGCGACACCCTCTCGGTGGGCCAGGTCACCCTTTCGGTGATCCACCTGCGGGGGCACACACCGGGTTCGATCGCCCTGCTGTACCGCGACCCGTCCGGCCACCCGCACCTGTTCACGGGAGACTCGCTCTTCCCGGGCGGCATCGGGCGGACGACGTCCCCGGAGGACTTCCAGTCGCTGCTCGGAGACGTCTCGTCCCGGATCTTCGACGAGCTCCCGGACGAGACGTGGTTCTACCCGGGCCACGGCGACGACTCGACGCTGGGCGCGGAGCGGGCCAAGCTGGCGGAATGGCGCGAGCGCGGCTGGTGACCCATGAGAGGTGACTCACCGAGGCTGGCGGGCTGGCTGGCCGAGTTGTCGGCGTACGCGGACAGCCCGGCCGGCGCGGTGCTGAAGCGGACCTGGAGCTTCCCGGACGTCGCGACGAGGGACGAGTTCGTCGCGACGGCCGAGGAGCGTCCGGACGCCGAGTTCGACCTGGTGCTCAGGCACCTGCTGATGCCTGCGTGCGCGACCCCGGACGACCACTCGCGGCTGGCAGTGGCGCGGGCTACGGGCGCCACGAACGGCGATCCCCACTTCAGGCGGATCGAGGCTTTCTACGCGAACCGCACGGACCAGCCGCCGTGGGCCGGGATCCGGTGGGTGCTGGATCTCCTGCCGGACCACCCGCACTCGGCGTTGCAGGCGACGGAGGCGTACTTCGTGGCCCACGCCCGCTCGATGCCGGCCGCGGTGGCGCACGCGACTGACGACGCCGAAGCGTTGATCCGGGCTCGGTACCTCGGTTTGCCGGCTTCGGCGGAGGCGCGGCGCGAGCTGCTTTTCACGCTGGGTCCGGTGGGGTTCGAGCGGCTGGCCGGGTCGGTGTGTTCCGGCGAGGCGGTCGAGTGCCACCACCAGCGGGTCGGCGTCGACGTCGTGCGGTCGGTGCTCGGGACGACTTCGGGCGGGTGCGTCGTCGTCACGGCGAGCACCTTCACGCGGGCGGCCGAGGAGCTGGCGGCGAAGAGCGGGCGGGTGGAGCTCGTCGACGGGTCGAGGCTCGTGCGCACGCTGGACGAGCACCTCGGACCGGACTGGCCGCTGCGGCTGGAGCACCTGACGCGGGAGCCGGTGGGCGCAGCCGGATAGCGCCCGGCGAAGGGGGAGGACGGGAATGAACCTCGAAGACGCGTTCAGCGTCGTCGATACGGCGGTGCACCTGCCGGGGCAAAGCGACGACGCCCTGATCCGGCAGCTGCGGAAGCGCAAAGAGTTCAGCCCGCCCCGGAAGGCTCTTTCCCCCGCGGCCGGCCTGGAGAGCGGCATAACCCTCCGTCCGATCGAAGCCCTGCACTGGCTGTCCTACGTGACGCGGCCGCGGTACCACGACGACGTGCTCGACCGGTACCTGTGGTGGGGCCTGCTGCGCTACCTGGGCTTCTTCGCCCACGACTACTCGCACTCGCACTTGCCGAACCTCGCGCTGAGCGCGGCGGGGCGCCGCATTTCCGGCAACCAGCGGCGCGTCACCTCCGAAGAGATGGGGATCGGCTTCGGTGCCGCGCTGGCCGCGCGCTGGTTCGACAGCACCAGTGCCGCGACCCTGCGCAGCGTGGTCGACATCGATGTGGCCCTCGACGCCCGCTTCGTCTTCGGGCCGAGCTCGGCGGTCCAGCACATCGGCACCCGGCGCGCCGACTACCTCCTCATCGGTGCCGACCGGCGCGACAGCGGTCGTTACGTCCTGCGCGTGCTCGAATGCAAGGGGACTAAGAACGCCGGCAACGCGGTGTCCCAGCTCGCTCGCGCCGTCGGCCGGCTCGACGGGGTCACCGTCGGCGGCCGGGTGCCGCAGGGGCTGGCCACCGCCGTGGTCACCGGAGAAAGCCGCACGTCGTACCTGGCGGTGGATCCGGGTGACGACGACGAACCTTCTTACCGCGTGGACGGGGAATCGATCGATCGCGGCCGGAGCTTTCGCCTCGAGTCCGACCGCGTGGACGTCTCGGCGGCCGAGATCGCCAATGCCGCCGTCCGAGCCTCCTGGGCCGTGCTCGCCGACTTCGGCGGCAACCTCGGCGCGATCGAGCGGTGGGCACCCCAGGTGATGCGGAGCCGGATCGAACGGCAGCCACGAGACCGGGTGACGTTCGAGACCCCGGTCGGAACCGCGCGCGGCACCAGCCTCGAGTTCGGCTTCGGCAGCGAACGGCTCACCGTCCGGTACGGCATCGACGAGTCGGTCGACGACCAGCTCACCGACGGGGACGCCGGCGAGGTGATGGAAGCGCAACGAGCGTTCGCCGACCGGCTCGAGGCGGGCAGCGAGCGCCGGGCACCCGAATCACCCGAGGTGCTCTCCACGACGGCCGACGGGACGATCTTTTCCCTGGTCCGCGGCTGACACGTTCGGAGCAGCCGGGTAACGATCGCGGACAGCCGGGCAACTTCCCGGACGAATCGGACGTCCCCCCAAGACCCCAGCGCTGGGGCTTCCACCGGTTCGCTCCGCCAGGAGGCCCACCATGTCCACCACCACCCGCCGCGCGTTCGCCGGTGTCGTCGTCCTGATCGCCGGCACCATCGCCGCCGCCGCGCCCGCTCGAGCCGCCGATCCCGTCGTTCCCGCCATGACGAACATCCGGACCGGGCTCAACCCCGGCTTCGACCGGATCGTGCTCGACCTCAGCTCCGGACCCGCCCCGACCGTCAGCTACCAGCTCGTCGACGAGCTCACCGCCGATCCGAGCGGGGAAATCGTCTGGCTCACCGGCGAATACTTCATCAACGTCTCCGCCACGCCCGCCGCCGCGCACAACGCCGCTGGGCAGCCCACCTACGCCGGGCCGCAGAAGTTCCGGACGCGGAACCTCGCCAACGTCATGGCCGTCGCCGTCACCGGGGACTTCGAGGCGCACCTCACCGTCGGGGTCGGGGTGCGGGCGCGGAGCGCGGTGAACGTCTTCACGCTCACCGCGCCCAACCGCGTCGTCATCGACGTCGCGCACTGAGCGCGTCAACCGCGCTCGTACGGGATCTTCTCCCCCGCCTCGACCGCGAACGGCAGGTTGTTGCCCGCCGGCGGGAGGGGGCACGTCGCGAAGTCCGTGAACGCGCACGGGAGGTTCACCGCGCGGTTGAAGTCCAGCGTCACCGAACCGTCCGCTGCCGGCGCGCCGACCGGCAGCGAGCGGTTCGCCGCGTACGTCGTCACCCCGCTCGTCCCGTCGGTGAACAGGATGCTGAAGCCGCCGTCCTTGCCGTTGAACGCCGTCAGCGTGTGCGACTGCCCGTCGCGGGAAAAGCGGACCACGCCCGGCGCCGTGTACACGTGGCTGAGGCCCTCCACGACCGCGCCCACGGTCGTCGGCCGCGGCTCGTCGAAGGCCTCGAACCGCCCCGGAAGCACCCAGGACGGCGAAGGTTCGTACGCCGGGATGCCGTGGAACCCGCGCAGCACCTCGGCCTTCGGGTCGTGCACGCGGATCAGGTAACCGGAGCGGCGGGCCACCTCGATCTCGACGTCGCCCGCCAGCACCCGCGTGCCCGCGCCGCTGTTGACCAGCTCGAAACGCTGTACGTCCGTGATCGGCGCGCCCTCGTACGTCAGCGAAGCGCCGGCCGGGTCGACGTAGGCCGCGTCGGCGTCCTGCCACCAGCGGCCCGCGATGCCGGGGTACTCGCGCGGGGACTCGGTCAGCCAGTCCAGCGACACCAGCGCCAGCCAGCCGTGCGGAGCGGCGAGGTCCTCCTCGCGCTGCGTCTTCCAGTCCTGCCACTCCTGCGTGAACGTGCTCATCGCGAGCCCCTTCCCATCGGCTACGACGGTGCCAACCCGCCGCCTGCGCCGGTATTCCGCGTCCCAGTATCCGGACCCGTCCGGAGCCACGCGATTTCGCGCTCGCCGCCCGCCGGGACGACGATCCGCCGGTAGCCCTCGTCGCCGGCGAGGGCGGTGTGGAACCGGTCCGAGACGACCAGCAGCAGATCCAGCTCCGGCGCCGCCGCGATCGCCGCCTTCAGCTCCTCGGCCGCGCACAGCCACGTCGCCAGCGCCACCGCCGCGCCGCCGAAGTGGGGCGGGCGCAGCACGACGTCGCCGTGGTCGGCCGCCACCCGCAGCCGGAGCCTGCCGAACTCGTTGAGGTGGCGGTTGCGGCGGCCCAGCGCCCCGGCCAGCAGCGCGACGAGCTCCGTCGCGACCCAGCTGTGCGGCACCGTCGGCGGGATGATCACCGTCGTGGCGTCGCCCTCGGCCCGCCGGAACCACGTCGGCGTGCGGTGGGGCACCGGGACGCCCTCGAACACCTCGTCCAGCACCCCGTCGAGGGTGGCGCCGAGGTGCACCGCGCGCGCCGTCCGCCCCCGGCTCGGTGCGACGATCCCGAGCCGGACGACGGTCGCGGTCACCGGATCGGTGCGCACGGCCCGCTCAACCCGCCCCGGGATCGGCCGACCACTGCAGGCCGTAGCTCAGCCCCTGGTGCAGGTCGTGGAACTCGAGCCCGACCTCGCCGAGGCTGTTGACCGTCAGCGCGTCGCCCGAGTCGGTGCCGTCGTCGATCACGCGGCCGGGCACGCCGTTGAGCCGCCACACCTTCGACGGCGGGCCGTCGCGGTCGAACCGCACCCGCACCGAGAACTTCTCGCAGCGCCGCAACGGGGTCATGACGTAGTACGGCCGCAGCGACGTGCGCTGCGGCGCGAAGCGGATGCCGTATTCGTGCCGCTGCCCGAGCCGCAACGGGCTCGGCAGCCGCATGACGAACTGGGCGTGGCTCGCCGAAACCTGGCGCGCCTCGACGATTTCGCCGCCGAACAGCACGTCCGCGGTGATGGCCGGCACCGGGTCGAGGCCCGGGTCGGCGGGTGCGCTGAACGAGAGCACCAGCTCGTCGAGCTCGTCGACCTCCGCGACGATCCGGCGTTCCTCCTGCAGGTCCGGCGGGTCGCGGTCGAGCCGGAGCATCGCCTTCATCGACTCGACGTACCAGCCGGCCAGCGGGTGCAGGTCACGTTCGCGCGGCGGCGCGCCGAGCAGCTCGTCGAGCCGGCGGAACGCGAGGTCGATGCGGCGGCGCGCGGTGCGCGGGTCGCGGTCCAGGACGCTGGCCAGCCACGAGATGCGCCGGTCGAGGAACTCCCCCGCCGCCTCCTCGTGCAGGCCCAGTGCCGCCAGCGCGGCCAGCCGCAGGTCCGCGGGCAGCCGCCCGCACAGTTCCGTCAGCCGCAGCACGACCTTGTGCCGCGCGGCGGCGGGCGGGTCGTCGTCGGCGACCTCGCAGGCGGCCCGCAGGCAGGGGCCGATCCGCTGGTGCAGGTCGGCCGCGTCCAGGCCGCGGCCGCGGCGCAGTTCGTTCAGTTCGCGCACGAACGGGAACGAGTTCTCCGATGTCGTCCCGGTCATCCCACCTCCTTCCGCGCCGCCGGTGGAAAGAGCTGTTGACATTACCAGCGGCCGTCGGCGGCGGTGACGTGACAAATCACGGACACGCGCATTCGCGGAATGCCCGGCCGGCCGGCCCCCCGCGTGCCGGCCGGCCGGGTTCCCTCCGCGGGTCAGTTGGCCCCGAAGATCAGGGCCCAGATCGAGTGGCTCTCCATCACACACACCTCCTCATCGCTGCACCCAGGCCGAGGCGGGAAGCCGCGCGGAGTCGTGGAACGCCGGACTGGCGGGTTCCACCGCGTTTCCGGCCGCCGCGAGGAAACCCGCGACGGCACCGGCCACGAACGCGGCGAAGACCGATTTCACCAGGGTCGAAATCTTGCAGTGGACGTTCACGACGAGCACTCCCCGACCTCGCTCGAAATGAAATTCAGCCGGTGGCATCGCATTTCTTTACCGGCCGGGTTCCAGCATCGCCGGGTCGGAGCGGTCCTCAGATGCCCGCTGTCACGGCCCTTGTGTGCCGTTTGGCTCAGAACGGGCGAAGGCCTGGAGCACGCGCAGCTTCCGGATGAGGATCCGGCGGCGGCCGGTCTCGACGATCTCGCGCTCGCGCAGCACGCGCAGCGCCCGGGCGACGGTCCGCCGGGCGGCGCCGACCTGCGCGGCGATGTCGGTCTGCGAGAGCGCGGCCTCGATGACCACGCCCTCCGGGACCGACCGCCCGTGCTCCTCGGCGAGCCGGAGCAGGTGCACCGCGACCCGCCGGGTGACGTCGAGGGCCGCCGAGTCGACCCGGGCGGACTCGGCGTTGCGGAGCCGGGCGGCGACGGTCTTGATCGTCGCGATGGCGATCTCGGGCCGGGCGTGCAGCACGTCGATGAACTGCGCCCCGGTCAGCTGGAAGACGGTGCAGGGCTCGATCGCGCGGACCGACGCCGTCCGCGGGCGCCCGGTCACGGCGGCGAGGTCGCCGAGCACCTCGCCGGGGCCGCGCAGGCCGAAGAGGACCTCGCGGCCGTCCTCGACGATCGCGGACACCCGCACCCAGCCGGCGACCAGCACGTGGACGTGGTCGGAGGGGTCGCCCTCCATGAGCACGACGTCGTTCGCCCGGAACCGGCGGCGGGTACCGCGGGAGAGCAGGTACTCGCGATCGGCGTCGGCGAGGTAGGCCAGGAGCGCCCCCTCGGCCGTGTCGTCGTGCCCGTTCATCGCCCCGAACTCCCGCTCCGCTCCGGATGCCCACCGTAACCCGGCGTGGCGGCGTTGGGCGAGAGCCGGAACCGATAGGGTCGCCGCGTGGACGTGGAGATCTACACCGACGGCGCGTGCAGCGGGAACCCCGGACCGGGCGGCTGGGGCGCGGTGCTGCGCTACGGCAAGCACGAGCGCGAGCTGTACGGCGGCGAAGCCACGCCGACGACGAACAACCGGATGGAGCTGACCGCGCCGATCCGGGCCCTGGAGACGTTGACGCGGCCGTCGCAGGTGCGCGTGTTCACCGACAGCACCTACGTGCGCAACGGGATCACGCAGTGGCTGCCCCGCTGGAAGAACAACGGCTGGCAGACGGCGGCGCGCGAACCGGTCAAGAACGCGGACCTCTGGCAGCGCCTCGACGCGGCGATCGGCGGGCACGAGGTCGAATGGCTGTGGGTCAAGGGCCACGCCGGCCACCCGGAGAACGAACGCGCCGACCGGCTCGCGGTCCGCGGGGCGCAAGAGGCGCGCGAGAGCGGGAAACCCGTCAACGCCGGTTAGTCCGGAGTGGACGGTCGTGGCACAATTCCCCGATGCCTCCCGTCCCGTGCCCGTGCGGTCTCGCCGAGTCCTACGCCGCCTGCTGCGGCCGGTTCCACGACGGCGCGCTCGCCGCGCCGACGGCCGAACTGCTGATGCGGTCGCGGTTCAGCGCGTTCGCCGTGGGCGACACGGGGTACCTGCTGCGGACCTGGCACCCGCGCACCCGGCCCCGGCGGCTCGCGCTCGACCCCGCGCAGGAGTGGACGCGGCTGGAGATCCTGGGGCGCACCGGCGGGGGCCTGCTGCACACCGAAGGCACCGTCGAGTTCCGGGCGCACTACCGGCTTCGGGGCCGCAACGGCTTCCAAGAGGAGAACAGCCGCTTCCGGCGTGACGACGGCCACTGGGTCTACCTCGACGCCGAAGCCTGAAACCCGTCCCGCGCACCACCTCCGCCGTGCTAAACAGTGCGGCGATGGGAAAACTGACGCGCCGCGCCCGGGCGAGGGCGGACTACCTCGGCTTCCTCGGCGCCCGCGAGTGGCCGCTCGCCGCGTCCGGTCTCGGGGTGCTGCTCGGGGTCGTCACCATCCTGCCGAGCGCGATCGGCGTGGTGCTCTCGATCATCGCGCTCGCCCTCGGCGTCACCACCTTCACCCGGGACGTGCGGCTGCTGCGCCGCCGGTGGGCCGGGTTCGAGTTCACCGCCATCGCGGCGCCGTTCCCGGCCGCCGAGCTGCCGCCGCCGTCGGCGTACCCGGAAGCGGCGTACCTCGCCGTGCCCGCCCGGGGAACCGCGCTGGTCAGCGCCGCGATCGACCGCGAACTGTGGGAAGAGCGGCACACGATCGACGTGGCCGAGCAACCCTACCGGCTGCCGCCGTCCCTCAAGGCGACCGCGCCGCACGTCCTCCCGCTGCGGGCCCGTGGCCGCCTGCTGTTCAACGGTCCCGTCGTCGGCATGCGCGGCGACCCGCTGCCCGCCACCGGGGCGCGGCCCGCGCCGATCCGGCTGCACCGGGCGCGGTTCTTCGACGCCGTCTGCTCGAACGAACTCGGCACGCTCCGCATCACGCGCACCGACACCGGCGAGGAGTACGACCTGCGCAAGGCCGAGCTCACCGACTCCGCGGGCGCGTTGCGCGAGCTGAGCGGCAGCGCGCTGGCCGACCACGTCGGCGTCTCCACGGTCGCCTTCACCACCGACGGCAAGCTCGTCACCGTCCGGCAGTCGGCGCTCAACGCCGTGAGCGGGCTGCTGCTCGCGCCGTCGGGCAGCGGCTCGCTCGAACCCCGCGACCTGCGCACGCCGGACGGCGGCGCGCGGCAGGCCCTGCACACCGCGGTCCGCGCCGGGATGGAACGCGAGCTGTGCGAGGAAAGCGGCCTCACCCCCGCCGACATCCGCTCGACGAAGGTGACGGGCTTCGCGCGCTGGATGGACCGCGGCGCCAAGCCGGAGTTCTTCGGGCTGACCGAGCTCGCGGCCGACAGCGCGGAGGTCGCCCGGCGCCGCCCGGTCAGCGGCGAACGGCTCTACAGCGCCGGCCTGACGCTCGTCGACGTCGACCTCGCCGCGATCGGCGCCGCGCTGGCCGCCGGTGTACCGCTCAGCGAGGCACTGCCGCAACGGCTCTGGGAAGACGGTTCCCTGCCGCTCCTGCTGGCCCTGCGCGCCGCCGCGGCGTGGCGGACCGCCCGGGTTTGACGGGAACGCCCCTGTTCTCCGCGTGATCGGACCGCTACCATCGTCCGCAATTGTTAGGAAAGTTCCCTAACGAAAGTCCGCAGTCCCCCGCCGCCGTGGGTGCCTAGGAGGCGCGCTAGTGAGCTATCGGCAGAAAAGAACCCGGACTCTCCTCGTGGCGGCCTCGCTGGCCGTCGCGGTGAGCGGAGCCACCGTCGCGTCGGCCACCGGGCAGGTCCCGGTGCGAGCGGTCGTCGCGGCCGCGGCCCCGGCCACCGCCGTCCCCGGCTTCCTGATCCAGACGTCGGCGCAGGTGAACGACGACTCGGCGGTGTCCAAGCCGGGGTACAACACCTCGGGCTGGTACCCGGTCGGCCCCCGCTCGACCGTCTACGCCGGCCTGCTGGCCAACGGCAAGTACGCCGACCCGTTCTACTCCACCAACATGAAGAACGTGCCGACCGCGGACTTCCAGGTCCCTTGGTGGTACCGCACCGACCTCACCGTCACCGACACCACGCAGCGGACGTACCTCGACTTCAGCGGCGTGCTGTCCAAGGCCGACGTCTGGGTCAACGGGACGCGGATCGCGGACAAGTCCCAGGTCAACGGCGCCTACACCCGCCACGACCTGGACATCACCGCGCAGGTGAAGTCGGGCGCGAACAGCATCGCGTTCAAGGTCTACCCGAACGACCCGAACAAGGACCTGTCGATGGGCTGGATCGACTGGGCCCAGACCCCGCCGGACCAGAACATGGGCATCGTGCGGGACGTCCTCGTCCGGCGCAGCGGCCCGGTGGCGCTGCGCGGCGGCCACGTCGTGACCAAGCTGACCGGGCTGAGCCACGCCGACCTCACGGTGAAGGCCGACGTCCGCAACGACTCCGCGGCCGCGGTCTCGGCGACGGTGTCCGGCACGGTCGCCGGCAAACCGGTCACCCAGACCGTTTCCCTGGCCGCCAAGGAGAAGAAGACCGTCACGTTCGGCGTGGTCGGGATCGACAACCCGCAGGTCTGGTGGCCGGCCGGGATGGGCGGGCAGCCGCTCTACGACCTCGACCTGACCGCGGCCGTCGGCGGAACCGCGTCGGACACCTCGCACTCGAGCTTCGGCGTCCGCCAGGTGACGGCGAACAAGAACTCGAGCGGCGGCCGGGCGTACACGATCAACGGGCGCCCGCTGCTGATCAAGGGCGGCGGCTACTCGCCGGACCTGTTCCTGCGCTGGAACGAGCAGTACGCGGCGGACAAGCTCGCCTACGTCAAGGACCTCGGGCTCAACACCGTGCGCCTGGAAGGGCACATCGAGCCGGACGAGTTCTTCGACCTCGCCGACCGGATGGGCGTGCTGACGCTGCCCGGCTGGGAGTGCTGCGACAAGTGGGAAGGCCAGGTCAACGGCGACGAGAAGGGTGACCCCTGGACCGCCGCGGACTACCCGGTCGCGAAGGCGTCGATGACCGCGGAGGCCGAGCGCCTGCGCGACCACCCGAGCGTCATCTCGTTCCTCATCGGCAGCGACTTCGCCCCGGACGCGACCATCGAGAAGAACTACCTCGACGCGCTGAGCGCCGCGGACTGGCCCACCCCGGTCGTCCCGGCCGCGTCGGCGAAGTCGTCGCCGCAGCTCGGGTCGTCCGGCATGAAGATGAACGGGCCGTACGACTACGTGCCGCCGAACTACTGGTACGACAAGGCGCACACCGACCTCGGCGGCGCGTGGAGCTTCAACTCCGAAACCAGTGCCGGGCCGGACATCCCGACCATGGACACGCTCAAGCGGATGATGTCCTCGAGCGAGCTCGACACGCTGTGGAAGAACCCGTCGGCCACGCAGTACCACCGGTCCTCGTCCTCGACGTTCGGCAACCTGAAGCTGTTCGGCGACGCGCTGGCCGGCCGCTACGGCAAGCCGGCGAACCTCGACGACTACGTCCGGAAGGCGCAGCTGGCGCAGTACGAGAACGTCCGCGCCGAGTTCGAGTCGCACTCGCGCAACTTCAGCGACGGCTCGAACCCGGCCACCGGGATCATCTACTGGATGCTCAACAGCGGCTGGACGTCGCTGCACTGGCAGCTGTTCGACGCCTACCTCGACCAGAACGGCTCCTACTTCGGGGCCAAGAAAGCGAACGAGCCGCTGCACATCCAGTACTCGTACGACACCAAGTCGGTGGTCGTGGTGAACCACAACCACGACGCGGCGTCGGGCCTCACCGCGCGCGTGCAGCTGTTCAACCTGGACGGGACGGCGAAGTACGACCAGTCCAAGGCCGTTTCGGTGGGCGGCGACGGCGCGAAGACGACCGCGCTGACCATCGGCTCGGTGAGCGGGCTGTCGACGACGTACCTGGCGAAGCTGGTGCTCACCGACTCGTCGGGCAAGGAGGTCAGCCGGAACGTGTACTGGCTGTCCACCAAGGCCGACACGCTCGACTGGGGCAACAGCGACTGGTACTACACGCCTCAGTCGGCCTACGCGGACCTGTCCGGCCTGAACGGCCTGGCCCAGGTTCCGCTGGGCTCGACGGCCAGCACGACGACGAACGGCGACGGCACCACGACGACCAAGGTGACGCTGACGAACCCGGCGGCCGGCAAGGTGCCGGCGTTCTTCGTCGACGCGCACGTGGTCGGCGCGGCGGGCGCGCCGGTGCTGCCGGTGCGGTGGACCGACAACCAGGTCAGCCTCTGGCCCGGCGAGTCGACGACGCTGACGGCGACGTACCGGACCGCGGACCTCAAGGGCGCCAAGCCGTCCGTGCGGGTCGCGGGCTGGAACACCAGGACGAAGACGATCCCGGCGGACGGCACGGTCACCCCCGGCAACCCCGCCGACTACCAGGCCGAGAACGCCACGATCACCAACGGCGTCGCGGAGTCGAACCACGCCGGCTTCACCGGCACCGGCTTCGTCAACTACGACAACGCGACGGGCAGCGCGGTGGAGTTCACCGTGAACGCGGCGTCGGCCGGCGCCGCGAACGTCGTCCTGCGGTACGCCAACGGCACCACGGTGAACCGGCCGATGGACCTCACGGTGAACGGTACGAAGGTGGCGTCCGCGGTGGCGTTCGGCGGCACGGGCAACTGGGACACGTGGCAGACGGTCACGATCCCGGTCACGCTGACCGCGGGGACGAACAAGATCAAGGCGACCGCGACGACCGCCAACGGCGGCCCGAACGTCGACAAGATCACCGTCTAGCACCTGACCGAGGGCGGCACTTTCACGTGAAAGTGCCGCCCTCGGTCAGGTCCGGGGGAGGCGCTGTCAACCGGCTCCCGGCCGATGGTCCCGGCTCATCACCTCGGCCAGGCGTCCTGCTCCCGGATCAGGAGCTGCCATGGCCGCGTCACCGAGCGCGCGCAGGACCGAACGAGGGTTGTCGAGCAGAGACGGGTCGCGGTCGAGCATGGCGATTTCCGTCTGCGTGAGGTTGCGAACGAGCGGAACGCCGTCGATCTTGACGATCAGGACCGAGCCGATCTGAACCATGGCTGTCGGTGAAGCCTCGAGAGCGACGAGCAGTTTCGCGACCGCATCTCCCTGAGCCTGGTCGACGTGCGCCTGGTTCTTGGTGAGGAGCTGGAGCTCGATCCCGCGTTCGACCTTCTCGAGGCGCCGACGCATCTCTTCCGATGAACTGGCCCGGCGCAGTCGGAAGACGAATGAGCGACGCCAGGATCCCTGCTGCGCCGGGTACGCGCGAACGACCGTGAACCCCTGCGAATTCAACAGGTTCTTGACGGCGTCTTGAACCTCGACGCTGCCGGATTCGCCCTCGAGCCAGATCCGGACGGGAATCGGGAGCTGAACCGGAGGGCCGGTGTAAGTCGGCGCTGCCGCGATGCCTGCGGCCTCGGCGTCGCCCTTGAGGTGGCTTTCGACCCGCAGCTGCAGCGCCCGCTGCACGGCGACCGTCCCCCGCGTTCGTTCGGCTTGCGGCTGCTCCGATCTGTCGCCTCCGTCGGCCGGAGCCGGTCGTCGCCGTCGGCGACGCGCAAGCTGCCGTTTCCCGGTGAGACGCGACGAGTTGCTCGGCCCTTTGTCTCGCCCTGAGCTCATCCAGCTGCCTCCGGTTCGCGTGGGCATCGGGGACGAACACTAGGTCGCAGCCACTCGCCCTTCTGCTACACGCGGGCCGATGCACGCCGCGGGCCGCCCTCGGTCATTCCCAGAGGAGGCGCTGGGCGCAGTCCGGGTCCGAGACCGTCGTCGAGACGTCGTCGAAGAGGCGCGTCACGCGGTCGTCGCCCGTGTAGCGCGGCCAGCCCGGGTCGCCGGTCGCGATGAACCGGACCCACGAGCCGAACATCTCCGTCGCCATCGCCTGCATGCGCTCCGCCGGGAACGTCCGGCCGGCGAAGAGGAACCGCCAGTTCTTGTTGCGGATGTCGTCGAACGTCAACGGCAGGTCCAGCCCGTGCGGTGCGCCGAGGCCCTTGCCCCGCGGGGCGATCCGCCAGTCCAGCCGGTACATCCAGGCGGCCGGCTGCTTCCCGGCGAACCGGATCGCCGGGATCCACCAGTCCCCCGCGGTCAGCGCGCGGTTGCGGATCTGCTCCTCGGGCCAGTCGAGCAACTCGCCGTACGCCGAGACGGCCTTCTCGACCTCGGTGGCGTCCAGCATCGTCGACCCGACGCCCAGGAGCTTCGCGCCACCCGACTGCAGCCAGCTGAACAGGTCCTCCTCGTCGGCCGTCGTCCCGATGAGCAGCGGGACCTCGCGGACGGCGTCCAGCGGGCGTTCCGGCAGCAGCTCGTCCCCGACGACCACGCGGTAGGTCACCTTCGTGCCGGACACCGCCGAAACCCGTTGCTGCGCCGCGAGAATCCGCGTCACGGGCAGAGTCGCGAGGTCCTCCGGCGAGACGTCCAGCTCGGCGAGGACCGCCGAAGCGATCGCCGCGCCCTCGGCCGGGGTGTGCACGACCGAGCCGACGCCGGTGCCGCTCTGCACGATCGCCTGGTGGACCAGCCCGCGCGTGGCGGGTACGGCGAGCAGCGTCCCGACCGTGCGGCCACCGTTGGACTGCCCGGCGAGCGTCACCCGGCCCGGATCGCCGCCGAACGCACCGACGTTGTCGCGCACCCACTCGAGCGCCGCGACCTGGTCGCGCAGGGACAGGTTCGAGTCGGCGACGCCGGGCAGGTGCAGCATCCCGAGCACGCCGAGCCGGTAGGCGACGGTCACGACCACCACGCCGGCGCGGGCGTACGCGGAGGCGTCGAACTGGTGCGGCGCGCCCATCACGCCGCCGCCACCGTGGATCCAGACGAGCACGGGGTACGAGCCGGGCGCCGCCGGCGCGTAGACGTTCAGGTAGAGGCAGTCCTCGTCGCCGGTGAAGCCGCGCCCGGTCAGCTCCGGCTGCGGTGCCCGGGGTGCCCACTCGACGGCGTCACGGAGACCGGACCAGGGCGGCGCCGGCCGGGGCGCGCGGAACCGCAGCTCCCCCACCGGCGGCTCGGCGTAGGGCACGCCGAGGAAGGTCCTGACCCCGTCCCGCTCGGACCCGCGCAGTGCGCCGGCCGCGGTCTCCACCGTCGTCACGGACCCAGCCTACGAACTTGCCCTGGAGCGCGCTCCAGCGTGTTGACTACCAGCCATGAGCGCAGCCGAAAACAAGGAACTCCTGAGAACCGCCTTCGCCGCCTGGGCCACCGGCGACATCCGGCCGCTGGTCGCCGCCATGGCCGACGACGTCACCTGGACCGTCGGCGGGCACAACAGCTGGTCCGGCAGCTTCGCCGGCAAGGACTCCGTCCGCCGGGACCTGCTCGGGCCGCTCGGCGAGCAGTTCGACGGCGTCTACACGAGCACCGCGAGCCGGTTCGTGGCCGAGGACGACGTCGTCGTGGTCGAGACGCGGGGCAGCGTCGCCACCAAGACCGGGCGGCGCTACGACAACCAGTACTGCTTCGTCTTCCGGCTCGAGGGTGGCCGGATCCGCGAGATCACCGAGTACATGGACACCCAGCTGGTCGCCGAAGTGCTCCCCGAGCTGGCCAGGTGACACCCGCCGCGGCGGGCGGGTAATGATTACCCCGTGCACATAGCGGCAGAGATAGTGGCGCTGGTCGTGACGGTCCTCGTCGTCAGCGCCGTGGCGCGGCGGCTGGACTGGTCCGCCCCGCTGTGCCTGATCGTCGTCGGCGTCGCGGCGTCGTACGTCCCCGGCGTGCCCGAGTACCACCTCGACCCCGAGGTCGTGCTGCTCGGCCTGCTCCCCCCGCTGCTGTACTCGGCGGCCATCCAGACGTCGCTGGTCGACTTCCGGAAGAACCGCGGCGCGATCGGGCTGATGTCGGTCGGGCTGGTCGTGTTCACCGCGTTCGGGGTCGGGCTGGTCGCCTGGGCGGTGATCCCCGGCCTCCCGCTGGCCGGCGGCATCGCGCTCGGGGCGATCGTGGCGCCGCCGGACGCGGTCGCGGCCAGCGTCGTGGCCCGCCGGGTCGGCATGCCCCGCAAGCTGATCCGGCTTCTCGAAGGCGAGAGCCTCTTCAACGACGCGGCCGCGCTGGTCGCCCTGCGCACGGCCATCGCCGCGCTGGCCGGCTCGGTCAGCTTCTGGCAGGTCGGCGCCGACTTCCTGCGCGCGGCCATCGGCGGGATCGTGCTCGGGCTGGTCGTCGGGTTCGTGGCCGCGTTCATCCGCGCCCGGCTGAACGAGCCGGTGCTGGACACCGCGCTGTCGTTCGCGGTGCCGTTCATCGCCTACATCCCGACCGAGGCGATCCACGGGTCCGGCGTGCTCGCCGTGGTCGTCGCCGGGCTCATCCTGGGGCACAAGGCACCGAAGATCCTCTCCGGCTCGGCCCGGCTGGCCAGCAGGCTGAACTGGCAGACCATCGCGTTCCTGCTGGAGAACATGGTCTTCTTGCTGATCGGCCTGCAGCTGCGGCGGATCCTGTCCGAAGTGGGCGAATCCGGGCTGTCGCTGGGCATGCTGACGTGGATCTGCGTGGCGGTGCTCGCCGCGACGATCTTCACGCGGATGCTGTGGCTGGTCGGGATCGGCACCGTGAAACGGCTGGAGCGGCGGTTCCTGCCCGGCAAGACCCGGTCGAAGATCTGGCCGTGGCGCTACTCGGCGGTGATCTCCTGGGCGGGCATGCGCGGGGTCGTCACGCTCGCCGCGGCCTTCGTGCTGCCGGCGGACACCCCGCAGCGGGCCGTGCTGGTGCTCGCCGCGTTCGTCGTCGTGGCCGGCACGCTCGCCGTGCAGGGCATGACGCTGCCGCCGCTGATCCGGCGGCTGCGCCTGCCGCGGCCCGACCCGGCGGAGGACGCGCTGCAGGAAGCGTCCGTGCTGCACGACATGACCACGGCGGCGCTGGCGAAGCTCGAGGAGATCCAGCGGCCGGACGACCCGCCGGAGATCATCCAGCGCATCCGCGACCGGCTGCAGAACCGCTCCGACTCCGCGTGGGAGCAGCTCGGCCGCCAAAGCGTGCTCGCCGAGACGCCGAGCGACGCCTACCGCCGCCTGCGGATCCAGCTCCTCGAGGTGGAACGCGAGCAGTTCCTGAAGGCCCGTGACGCCGGCAGCGCCGACGACGACGTCCTGCGGAAGGTCCTGGAGCGGCTCGACATCGAAGAGTCCATGCTGGACCGCGACGAGGAAGAGCCCGAAGTCGAAGGCCGCGAGCTGCGCACACCGGCCGCGACGGCCGGCTCGTGCAAGCACCTGGCCCACGAGTGGGTCGAGCGCGAGCCCAGCTCGCCGGACACCTGCGCTGCCTGCGTCGAGGAGGGCACCACCTGGGTGCACCTGCGGATGTGCCTGAAGTGCGGCAACGTCGCCTGCTGCGACTCCTCGCCGCGCCGGCACGCCACCCGGCACTTCCACGAAAGCCGGCACCCGGTCATGCGGAGCTTCGAGCCGGGCGAGACCTGGCGGTGGTGTTTCGTGGACAAGCAACTCGGATAATGTCGGGGCCATGAGCACCCCTGAGCAGGAGATCGAGTACCGCCAGCACCGCTTCAGCCCGCCGCCGGGCGCGACGGAGATCTTCCTGGTGCGGCACGGCGAGTCGGCTCCCGCCCGAGGCGAAAACCCGTTCGAGCTGGTCGACGGCCAGGCCGACCCGGAGCTCGCCCCCGACGGCCGCGACCACGCCCGGCGCGTCGGCGACCGGCTGGCCGGCGAGCGGATCGACGCGATCTACGTGACGACGCTGCGCCGCACCGCCGAGACCGCCGCGCCGCTGGCGGAGAAGCTCGGGATCACCCCGGTCGTCGAGCCGGACCTGCGCGAGATCCACCTCGGCGACTGGGAAAACGGGCTCTTCCGGAAGTACACCGCCGAAGGCCACCCGATCGTCGAGCGGCTGTGGAGCGAGCAGCGCTGGGACGTCATCCCGGGCGCGGAGTCCGACGAGCGGTTCGGCGCCCGCCTGCGCGGCGCGCTGACGCGGATCGCGGCCGCGCACCCGGACCAGCGCGTCGCCGTGTTCACCCACGGCGGCGTGATCGGCGAGGTGTTCGCGCAGGCCGGCCGTTCGGTCGAGCGGTTCGCGTTCCTCGGCGCGGACAACGGCTCGATCTCGCACCTGGTGCTGCACGGCGACACCTGGATCATCCGGCGCTTCAACGACACCGGGCACCTGGCTACGCCGCTCGGCTGAGCTTCCCGTCCGCGACGAGCTGCACGGTCACCAGGATCGAGACGGCTTCGGCCGCGAGGAGCCCGATCAGCACCAGCACCTGCGTCAACCCCGCTTCGATCGGCCCGGCGCCGCCCAGCAGGACGCCGACGTAGGCGCCCGGCAGCGTCACCAGGCCGACCGTGCGGGTCTGGTCGAGCGCCGGGATCAGCGCGTGCCCGGCCGACGGGCGGCAGATCTCGAGGGCGGCCGGGCGGGGCAGGAAGCCGAGGGCGAGCGCGGCTTCGTACTCCCCGTGGCGGGACTTGAGCTCGTCGAGCGCCCGGCGCGCGGCTTGCGACGTCGCGGTCATCGCGCCGCCGATCACGATACCGGCGATCGGCACGAGGGCGATCGGCTTCGGGGGGACGACGCCGGCGCCGAGGACCAGCGCCAGCACGGGCACGACCCCGGCGGCGATCGCCGCGGCGGTCCACGGCAGGTTCGCCCAGGTCCCGACGCGCCGCGCCGACGTCACCGCGGCGATGGTGAACATCAGCAGCACGAACAGGCCGGTGAGCGGGGCCGAGCGGAGGACCGCGGTGATGATCAGCGACACCAGCGCCAGCTGGGCGACCGCCCGGGCGGCGGCGACCAGCACCGCGCGGCCCTGCCCGAGCTCACCCCAGCGGACGACGGCGGCCCCGGCGACGGCGAGCAGGACCAGCACCGCCACCAAGGCGGGCCCGAAGGTGATCGCGGCGTCGTGCACGCCGCCGATCTTCCCTCTTTTCGGGGGCTCGGGTGGCCGGGCTCAGACGGCGCAGCTGAAGAGGCGTCCCGCCTCGGCGACGGCCTTCTCAGCGACCACGACGCCGTCGACGACGATCCGGCAGCGAAGTTCGCCGGGCCCGGGGTTCTGCGCGGCGACGCTGTAGAACTCGGTGCGGTCGGCGGGGCCGGTCCGGGTGAAGGTGACCGACCACGGCGTCGTCACCTGTGCCCGCTGCGCGAGCGCCGAGCCCGCGGCGGCGTAGGTGACGTTGCGGGCGCCGTCCGGGCCGAGCAGTTCGTAGACGACGGTCCGGCTGACCGTCCGCACGGCGGCCGGCGCGACCGTCGCGGCCACGGGCGCTTCCTTGGCGGGTCCGCGCGCGGACCGCGGCACGATGAACGACGTCACCGCGAAGGCCGCGGCGAGCACACCCAGGACCACGACGACGCTCCCGGCAGTGCGGGCGCGGTGCTCGTGGGTCGCGGTGGGAACACCCATGGAGAGGTCTTCTCTCGTCGCGCGCACTTCCGTCGAGTGCGTCGCCTATATCTCGCCGTGACCTAACTCCGCGTTAGCCGCCGTGGCCGAGATGTCCAACTTTCACCCAAACGGGTGCGGCTCGGGTTTTGCCGGTCCCCGGGTGCATCATCGGGGTGTGTACGAAGAGGCGCCACCACCGGCGCGGCTGGCAGACGTGGCGCGCTGCGTGTGGCGCTCGGCATCGGCGGGCCCGAAGCGGATCGTCCCCGACGGCTGCCTCGACCTGGTGGTGGGCGACGGCTCGGTGTTCGTGGCGGGCCCGGACACGACGGCTTGGTCTTCGGTGACCCACCCGGGAGCGGAATTGCAGGGGGTGCGGTTCGTGCCCGGCCGGGCGGCCGCGGTGCTCGGGGTGGCGGCGGACGAGCTGCGCGACAGCCGGGTACCGCTCGGCGACCTTTGGGGACGGGAAGGGGAGCTGCTGGCGGAGCGCTTGCTGGCGGGCGAGGTGACACCGGCGGCGGTGGTGGCGTCCCGGCTGACGGAGGCGCCGCCGGTGGACCCGGCGGTGGCGGAGCTGGTGGCCCGGCTGGAAGCGGGAGTGGCCCGGGTCGCCGACGCGGTGGCGCGCCCCAGCACCGGCACGGCACGAGACACACGGCTGACGCGGCCCGGCGCGGCGATGGGTCTCCCCAGCACCCGCGCGGCACAAGAGGCGTGGATGGCGCGAACCGGCAACCTGGCGGCATTCCCCAGCACCCGCGCGGACCGAGAGGCGTGGATGGCGCGAACCGGCGACGCGGTGGCGCTCCCCGATACCCGCGCGGCGCAAGGGGCGCGGATGGCGCGAGCCAGCGACCCGACCGCACTCCCCACCACCCGCGCGGCGCAAGCCGACGCCACAGCGGCACGCCCCACCACCCGCGCGGCGCAAGCCGGCAACCCAGCAGCACTCCCCACCACCCGCGCGGCGCAAGCCGGCAACCCAGCAGCACTCCCCACCACCCACGCGGCGCAAGCCGGCGACGCGGTGGCGCTTCCCGATACCCGCCCGGCGCAAGAGGCGCGGTTGGCGCGAACCGGCAACCCAGCAGCACTCCCCACCACCCACGCGGCGCAAGCCGGCGCCCCACCATCACTCCCCACCACTCCCGCGCCGCGAGGTGCGTCTGTCGAAGATCCCGCCGAGCCCGCCACCGTCGGCGAGCGGCGCCTGCGCCGCCGGTTCGTCCAAGCCGTCGGCTACGGGCCCGCCACCTACCTCCGCGTCGCCCGCCTCCAGCGCGCCATCGCCCTGGCCCCGCACGTGCCGAACCTCGCCGCTCTCGCCGTCGCCGCCGGGTACTCCGATCAAGCTCACCTCAGCCGGGACTGCCGGGCGCTCACCGGGCTCACCCCGCGCGCCTACCTCCACTGTGGACACCACGGGGCGTGATCGGCGCCATTCGGCGTAACCCGCGCGGTCAACCGGAAGTGGCGCTTCACCCGGCAAGGTAAGCGGACGGTAAACGACTACCAGGAGCGCTATCCTCCCCCTCGACGAGTGATCAGGGAGGGCGTGTGGCCACCATCAGCGACGTCGCCGCGCGGGCCGGCGTCTCCACCGCGACCGTGTCGCGCGCGCTCAACGGGAAGTCCACTGTGGACCCCACGCTGGCCGCGCGGGTGCAGGAGGCGGCCGCCGAGCTCGGGTACCACCCGAACGGGCTGGCGCGGAACCTGCGGCGGCAGGAGACAGCCGTCCTCGCGCTGATCATCTCCGACGTCGAGAACCCCTTCTTCACCGCCATCGCGCGCGGCGTCGAAGACCTCGCGCAGCGGTCCGGCTACTCGGTCGTGCTGTGCAACTCCGACGAAAACGAAGACAAGGAACGGCGCTACATCGAGGTCGCGCTGCAGGAGCGCGTCGCCGGGGTGGTGCTGTCCCCCACCGGGCGGTCGACGAACGTCGAAGGCCTGCGCCGCCAAGGGACTCCGCTGGTCGCGGTGGACCGGCCGCTGCCCGCCGACGCGGGTGACCAGGTGCTCGTCGACACCCGGCACGCCGCCGCCGAGGCCACCCGGCACCTGCTCGCCGGCGGGTACCGGCGCGTCGGGTGCCTGACCGGCCCCGCCGGGGTCCGCACGGCCGACGACCGGCTGGCCGGGTACCGCGACGTCGTAGGCGAAGCGAACGTCCTGTCCCGGCGGGCGGAGTACCGCGCCGAGGGCGCCCGGCTGGCCGCGCTCGAGCTGCTCGACGAGCCGTCGCCGCCGGACGCGCTGCTGGTCGCGAACAGCACCATGGCGATCGGCGTGCTCGAAGCCCTCTCGTCGCGGGGGCTGCGGCCCGGGCGGGACGTCGGCATCGTCTCGTTCGACGACGCGCCCTGGACGACGTTGATCGACCCGCCGCTCACGGTCGTCGCGCAGCCGGCGTACGAGGTCGGACGGGTGGCCGCGCAGCTCCTGCTGGCCCGGATCGCCGACAGCGGCCGCGAAGCGACCACGACGACGCTCGAAGCCCGGCTGATCGAACGGAAGAGCTCCCGCCGCTGACCGGCGGCACCCGAACACCAGAGAGCGACGTGCCCGGGGGGCCGGCTCGTGCCGGGCCCCCCAGGCACGCCCCACCCCCTGTGTCCCCCATGACCGGCGCGGAATCCGCCGGATCCTGTGAGCACGGAGCGGAAATCGTTTACTGACAGGGAACGTAGGACCGCGACGCCCGGGGTGTCAAGACGTCACGGGTCTGGACAAGCTCGCCCGATGCGGTCAGACTAGCCGGAAGTTGCCTACTCAACGTGTTGAGTGATGTGCGGTAAGTGTCGATCTCTGGTGAATTCACCCACAGACAGGGCAAGAAACCGCACGAACCCGCACACGCGCGCTGTTTCGGGTTAGGCTGAACCCCATGTCTGTAGCGCTGGAGAACATCCTCGCCAAGGCGGGCCTGAAGGTCGACGCGAACGAGTTCCTGACGCTCGTCGAAGACGCGGCGCGCAGACTGTCCCCGCCGAATCCGGATCCCTCGCACTACTTCTCGGCCGACCAGCGCGCGGCGCTCGCCGACGTCGGCCTCGACCTTTCGCCGCGACGGGAGGACGAACCGGACTTCCGGGCCCGCACCGTCGCCGCCCACGCCGTGCTCGCCGAAGGGGCGATGAGCGTCAACGAGGCCGCGAGGGCCCTCGGCGTCGACGACAGCCGGATCCGGCACCGCCTCAAGGAAGGCAGGCTGACCGGCTGGAAGGACGGCGGCTGGAAGCTCCCGGCCTGGCAGTTCGCCGGATCCGGTGTGCTCCCCGGCCTCGAGGTCGTGCTGAAGGCGCTGCCCGAGGACCAGCCCGCGCTCGTCGTCGCCGCTTTCATGAGCACACCGCAACCCGACCTGGTGATCAACGACCACGCGGCGACCCCTCGCCAGTGGCTCCTGTCCGGGGGTGATCCGGACCACGTCGCCCGCCTCATCGCCACGCTCGGCTCGCCACTCTAGGCTGGACCTCCCCGAGCAAGATCACCGACAAGGACGGACCACCCCCGACCCATGGCCCGGCTACCGCTGCCGCCCGCCCGATCCGTCCTGGTCCGGCAGCTGAACCGCGCCGACGACGTGGTGACGGTCCAGCCCGCGACCAGGCTGGTGCGGATCTTCACGGCGCACGGCAACCACCCCCAGCAGTGGAATTCGTTCCGCTACACCGGCCCGCTCCCGCACGGCCGGTTCGACCAGCAGCCGCCCGGCCGCGGCGGCGCGCCGGTCACCGACCCCGCGAACGGGGTCCTCTACTTCGGCCTCACGGTCCGCACGTCGATCGCCGAGGTCTTCCAGACCAGCTCGACGGTGGACCGCCGCACGCGCGGCCCCCGCCTGGTCGTCGTCCGCCCGACGCGCACGCTGCGCCTGCTCGACCTGACCGGCCTCTGGCCCACGCGGGTGGGCGCGTCCCAGGAGATCTCGAGCGGCCCGAAGAAGCTCACGCAGGCGTGGGCCCGCGCGATCCGCGGCGCGTTCAGCGACCTCGACGGCCTCTGGTACCGCTCCTCGATGGACTCGGGCGACCCGGCGATCTGCCTGTGGGACCCGCCGGCGGGCGCGGCCCTGCCGATCGCACCGGATGTGCTGCTCCCGCTGGACCACCCGGGTCTCGACGTCCCGCTGGGCCGGGTCTGCGAAGAGCTGAACTACACGCTGCTGAACTGACGCTCCAGCAGCGGCACGACCGCCCGCAGGTCGCCGGAGTCCACGGCGTGGGTCGCGACGGCCCGGGCCGCGGGTGCCGCGTTGAAGCCGATGCTCAGCCCGGCGGCGGCGAACAGCGGCAGGTCGGACCGGCTGTCCCCGACGGCGGCGCACAGCTCCGGCGCGAAGCCCTGGGCCAGCGCGAAGTCCCGCTTGCCGTACTCGTCCAGGTGCTCGGCGACCTCGCCGGTGTAGCGGCCGCCGACCGCTTCGGGTACCGGGCCGCAGTACGCGTCGAACCCGAACCGCCGGGCCGGCATCCGGCCCACCGGCGTCCACGCGAGCGTGGTGAGGATCGGGCGGAGGTCGTGGTCGTGGCACCACGCCACCGTCTCGCCGATCCCGGCGACCAGCGGCAGCGTTTCGAGCCGAGCCAGGACCTCGGCTTCGGTGTGCCCCGCCCAGCCGCGGGCGTCGATCACCGACGCCTCCTGGTTGCTCATCCGGCCCGCGTCGTACGCCGCTTCGGCCGCGCGGAGCTCGGCTTCGTGCCCGAGCACCGCGGCCACCCACGCGCACGAAGTCGTGCCGGGCACGAGGGTGCCGTCGACGTCGAAGCAGACCAGGCCGCGCACTACAGGTGCCGCGCCCACCACTCCAGGACCGCTTCGAAGCGCTGCACCCGGTGCCGCGGACGGCCCGACCGGGTCAGCTCGTGGCCTTCGCCCGGGAACAGCAGCATCTCCGCCGGGGCGCCCGCGCGCCGCAGCGCCACGAACATCCGCTCCGCCTGCTCCAGCGGGCAGCGCCAGTCGTGCTCCGAATGCACCACCGCGAACGGGATCTCGATCTTCGCCGCGTGCTGCAGCGGCGACCGGTCGCGCTGCACCTCGGGATCGGACCCGATGTACGCGTCGACGAAGAAGTAGCCGATGTCGGAACTGCCGACCATCGAGTCCCACGCGTTGACCGCGCGCTCGCTCCACGCCGCCTTGAACCGCTCGCCGTGGTGGGCGGCCAGCCAGCTCGTCATGAAACCGCCGTACGACCCGCCCATCACGCCGACGCGGGAGGCGTCCAGATCCGGGCGCTCCAGCGCCTTGTCGAGCAGGGCCAGGACGTCGTCGACGTCGACCGTGCCGAAGCCGTGGGTGATCGCGTGGCCGTGGGTCTGGCCGTAGCCCGCCGAACCGCGGGGGTTGCCGACGACCACGGCGTAGCCCGCCGCCGCGTACACCTGGGCCTCGTCGAACACCGCCCACTCCTGCTGGGTGAAGGGGCCGCCGTGCACCACGCGCAGCACCGGGTGCGGACCCTCGCCTTCGGGCAGCACCAGCCAGCCGTGCACCGGGTAGCCGTCCGGCGCGGTCGTCTCCAGCTCGATCATCGGCCGGATGCCCTTGTCCCGCAACGGCTTCGAGTAGTCGGTCAGCACCCGCGGCCCGCCGTCGCCGAGGAGCACGACCTCACCGGAGGTCGACGGCGTCGCGATCACCGCGGCCAGCACCGAGCCGTCGAGCGCGAACGACCGCAGCGCCGTCCGGTCGGCGTAGACCACCGCCAGGTCGGCCAGCGGCGCGTCGACGGCGTCGACGGCGACCGCGCGCAGCTCCACCGCACCGCGGTTGCGGACGGCCACGAGCACGTCGGCGCCGCGCGGGGTGGGGGCACCCGCCGACGATTCGCAGTCCACCGTCTCCCGGTCGGTGAGCCGGCGGGCCTTCACCGGGCCGGCGCCGAACTCGGGCGTCGCCGCGTAGAGCCCGGTCATCGCGGCCTCGCGGTGCTCCGCAAAGGACTGCCCGAAGTAGAACAACGTGCCGTCGGGGCCGAACGCCGGGCGCTCGGAGTAGCCGTCGCCGCGCACGAGGACCTCGGGCTCGCCACCCTCGGCGGAGATCGCGCAGACGTCGCGGACGTCGCTTTCGGCCGCGCCCCACTCCGGCGGCGCGACGAAGACGACGCGCGTGCCGTCGGGCGTCCAGACCGGGTTGCTCGCGTCGAACCCGGCGCCGGTCAGCGGCTCGGGCTCCTCGGCGGGCTCGGCCGCGTCGACGACGAACAGGCGCTGCGGGCGATCGCGCACGAAGCCGACGTCGTCGAGCCGGTAGTCCATGCGCGTGATCCGGCGCGGGGCTTCGGCGGCCGGCTCCGGGGTCTCGCCGTCGGCGTCCTCGGTCCCGTAGCGGCCGGCCTCGGGCACGCGCGCGGTGAACGCGATCCGCCGCGAGTCCGGCGCCCACACCGGCTCACCGGCCCCGAGGTGCAGCGACGTCAGCCGCCGCGCCTCCCCGCCGTCGGACGGCATCACGTGCAGCTGCGGGCTGCCGTCGGCGCCCTTGCCCTCCCCCGCGCGGAGGAAAGCCACCCAGCGCCCGTCCGGCGAAATCGCCGGGGCGGAGTCGCGCGGCCCGTGCGTCCACGCGGACTCGCCGCCGTCGAGCGACACCCGCCGCAGCGCGCCGCGGGCGGCGTTCGCCTTCAGGTCGGGCTGACTCAGCGCGGTGAGCAGCAGGTTTCCGCGCAGGGCGGGACGGCCGGGGACGACGAGGTCTTCGATGTCGGCAGGGCGCACGCCCCCGACCGTACCGGAAATCTTTAGCGCTGCGAACGACTTAGGCGGCGACCTGTTTGCGCTCGTCGCGCCGGGCCTTGGCCAGGCTGGCCACCGTAGTCACCGTCAGCACCACGATGATGACGCCGAGGGAGATCCAGTTGTTGATGTCCAGCCAGTCCGGCACGACGTGGTACTCGTGCAGGGCGTGCAGGAACAGCTTCGCGCCGATGAACGCGAGGATCACCGCGAGGCCGTAGGTCAGGTAGACCAGCTTCGTCACCAGGCCGCCGAGCAGGAAGTACAGCTGCCGCAGCCCCATCAGCGCGAACGCGTTGGCGGTGAAGACGAGGAACGCCTCCTGGGTGATGCCGAAGATCGCCGGGATCGAGTCGACCGCGAACAGCAGGTCCGCGGAGCCGATCGCCACGATCACCAGCAGCATCGGCGTGATCATCCGCTTGCCGTTGAGCTTCACCGTGTAGTGGTGGCCGTGGTAGTCGTCGGTCACCGGCGCGATCTTGCGGACCTGCCGGGTGACGGCGTTCTCGTGGTACTCCTCGTCCTCACCCTTGCCGCGCAGCATGCTGACCGCGGTCCAGACCAGCACCGCGCCGAAGAGGAAGAAGACCCAGACGAACTGCTCGATGAGCGCAGCGCCGATGGCGATGAAGATGCTGCGGAAGCCCAGCGCGAGCAGGATGCCGACCAGCAGCACGCGGTGCTGGTGGATGGCGGGCACCTTGAACGACGCCATGATGATCATGAAGATGAACAGGTTGTCGACGCTCAGCGAGTACTCGGTGATGTACCCGGTGAAGAACTCGACGCCCGGGTCGTGCCCGGCGAAGATCCACACGCCCGCACCGAAGAGCACGGCGCACGAGACGTAGAAGATGACCCAGCGAGCGGCTTCCCCCGTGGTCACTTCGTGCGGCTTGCGATCGACGATGACCAGGTCGAGCGCGATGAGCGCGAGCAGGCCACCGATCGTGGCGATCCACAGCCACAGGGGGACAGTCATGGAACCAGAACCTCCGGATAGTGCGCATGAGCAACTAACCGGAGGTCTCTCCCGCCGGTGAAAACACCGGCCGACGGTGCCGGGGGCGCAGGGCCACCGTGCTGACGACACCGCCGCGAAGGAATACTCCCCTCACAGCCGTTCCAGTCTGCCGGTTACCCCCACCCGAACGCCAGCCGGAACGCCGCACGTCACCGGGTTGGTCCTGTAATTTCGGTCACTTCAGTCCACCAGGTGGTCTCCTGGCGTGTGATCGCTGTGAACCACGCGGAGCACTCTCAGCAAACCTCAAATAGGTTTCTCTTCGTGCCCCGAATCCCGCTCCCGCGCACCCGCGGAGCCCGCCTCACCGCGCTCGCCGCCGTCGTCGTGGTCCTGGCCGCCGGCGCGGTCTTCTGGATCACGCGGCCCGCGGCACCCGCGCCGGTGCCCACGCAGGACGCGCTGATCGACCTGCCCGCCGCCCCCGGCTCGGCGGAGCAGGTCAAGATCGACACGACCACCTACCTCCCCGCCACCGTGCCCGCGCCCGCGGTGCTGCTGGCGCACGGCTTCGGCGGGGACAAGAACAGCGTCGCCGACGACGCCCGCGAACTCGCACGGAAGGGCTTCGTCGTGATGACGTGGTCCGCGCGCGGGTTCGGCAAGAGCACCGGCAAGATCGGGCTCAACGACCCGGACGGCGAGGTCGCCGACGCGAGCCACCTGATCGACCGGCTCGTCGCGCAGCACCAGGTGACGACCGATCCGAACGGCGACCCGAAGGTCGCGGTCACCGGCGCCTCCTACGGCGGCGCGCTCTCGCTGCTGCTGGCCGGCACGGACAAGCGCGTCGACGCGATCGCCCCGGTGATCACCTACAACGACCTAGCGCAGGGCCTGGTCCCGAACGCGGCCACGCCGGGGCCGGCGGCTTCGGGCACCCCGGCGGCCGGTGCGTTCGCCACCGACGGCGTGTTCAAGAAGAGCTGGGCCGGGATCTTCTTCTCGGCGGGCTCGGGCGCCGCGTCGAGCGGGTCGCCGTCGGCCGAAGCGCCGGAAGCCGGGCAGGAGACCGACACGAGCACCGCCGGCGCCGCCGGAGCCGCAGCCGCCGTCCCCGCGGCGCCCCCGGGTGCGGGCGGCGGTCCCCGCGGCGGCCCGGCCGACCCGTGCGGCCGCTTCACCGCCGCCGTCTGCCGCGCCTACACCGAGCTCGGCACCACCGGGCAGGCGAGCCAGGCGAGCGTCGACCTGCTGCGCCGCGTGTCCCCCGCGTCCGTGACGGACAAGATCACCGTGCCGACGCTGCTGGTGCAGGGCGAAAGCGACACGCTGTTCGGCCTCGACCAGTCCGACGCCAGCGCCCGGCAGATCACCGCGGCGGGCGGCAAGGTCAAGACGGTCTGGTACACCGGCGGCCACGACGGCGGCAAGCCCGGCCCGCAGCTGCGCGCCAAGATCGGCGACTTCCTGTGGACCGCGGTGAACGGCGGCGACCCGGGCACCGGCTTCAGCTACGACGTCCAGGGCACGTTGCGCGCCAACGGGACGCCGTCGGTCCGCACGGTCAACGCCGGCACCTACCCCGGCCTGACCGGCCCCGCGACCGAGCGGCGGCTGCTGGCGATGTCCGGTCCCGCGCAGCCGGTGGTGCGCCCGGCCGGCGCGAACCCGGCGGCGGTGAGCGGCATCCCCGGTCTCAACGGCGTCGCGAGCAGCTCCGCCCGGCTCGGCGCGCTCTTCAGCAACGACCCGCCGGGCCAGTCCGCGCAGTTCACCACGGCGCCGGTCGACAGCCAGGTCGTCGTCAGCGGCTCGTCCACCGTGCGGCTGCGGGTCGCCGCGGACCCGGCCCACCCGCAGCCGGACGCGGTGCTGTTCGCGAAGCTCTACGACGTCGGGCAGGACGGTTCGCGGGTGCTGCCCGCCAACGCGATCGCCCCGTTCCGGGTGAGCGGGCTGCCTGCCGACGGCACGCCGGTCGACGTCACCGTGACGCTGCCGGGCGTCGTCCGCCCGATCGAAGGCGGCCACTCGCTGCGGCTCGTCGTCGGCACGACGGACCAGGCGTTCGCGGCCCCGGCCTCGCCGGCGGTGTTCCGGATCGCGCTGGCGAGCGGCACCGCGCTGGCCGTGCCGGTGGTGCCCGGGACGTCGGTCGGCTCGCCGGCCCCGGTCGGGCAGCTGGCCGGCATCGGCGTGACACTGGCGATCGGCCTGGCCGCGGTGCTCTTCGCGGCGCTGCGCCGGCGCCGGGCCACCGACGTCGACCCCGAGCTGGCCACGACACCGCTGGTCATCGAAGGGCTGCGCAAGCAGTACCCGGGCGGGTTCGTCGCGGTGAAGGACCTCTCCTTCCGCGTCGAACCGGGCCAGGTGCTCGGCCTGCTCGGGCCGAACGGCGCGGGCAAGACGACCACGCTGCGGATGCTGATGGGCCTGATCACGCCGACCGAAGGCAGCATCCGCGTCTTCGGCCACAAGATCACCGGCGGCGCGCCGGTGCTCTCGCGGATCGGCTCGTTCGTCGAGGGCTCCGGCTTCCTGCCGCACCTGTCCGGCCGGGAGAACCTGGCGCTGTACTGGGCGTCGACCGGGCGGCCTGCCGACAAGGCGCACTTCGCGGAGGCGCTGGAGATCGCCGGGCTCGGCTCGGCCGTCGACCGCCGGGTGCGGACCTACAGCCAGGGCATGCGGCAGCGGCTCGCGATCGCGCAGGCCATGCTCGGCCTGCCGGAGCTGATGGTGCTCGACGAACCGACCAACGGGCTCGACCCGCCCCAGATCCACCAGATGCGCGAGGTGCTGAAGCGGTACGCCGCGACCGGCCGCACGGTGGTGGTGTCCAGCCACCTGCTGGCCGAGGTCGAGCAGACCTGCACGCACGTCGTGGTCATGCACCGCGGTTCGCTGGTGGCCTCGGGCGAGGTCGGCGAGCTGGCCGCGGCCGGTGGCGAGGCGACGTTCCGGGTCGACGACCCGGCGGCCGCCGCGGCCGCGCTCAAGGCGCTCAGCGGCGTCACCGACGTCGACGTCGAGGGCGAGCTGGTGCACGCGAACCTCGGCGTGCTGCCGCGGGCCGAAGGCGTCGCCGCGCTGGTGCGCGCCGGCGTCGCGGTGGAGCAGGCCGGGCCCCGGCGCCGGCTGGAAGACGCGTTCCTGCAACTGGTCGGAGAAGAGTCGTGAGTGATTCCGGGGTGCACACCGACCCGCACGCGCTGGACGAACTGAGCGACGTCGCTTCGGCCGAACACGCCGGCGTCGGGCCGGACGGCGCCGTCGAGGGCTACAGCGCCCGGCGGACGCTGCGGCTCGGCGTCGAGCTGCGGCGCCAGCTCAAGCGGCGGCGCACGCAGTTCCTGCTCGGGTTCGTCGCGATCCTGCCGTTCATCCTGGTCCTCGCGTTCGAGGCCGGGCAGTCGAACCCGAACCGGCGCAGCGGCGGGTTCGTCGACCTGGCCACCGCGTCCGCGCCGAACTTCGTGGTGCTGGCGCTGTTCGTGTCGGGGACGTTCCTGCTGCCGATGATCGTGGCGCTGTTCTTCGGCGACACGATCGCGAGCGAGGCGTCGTGGTCGAGCCTGAAGTACCTGCTGTCGGTGCCGGTGCCGCGGCAGCGCGTGCTGCGGCAGAAGGCGATCGTGTCCGGGCTGCTCTCGGCGTCCGCGCTGGTGCTGCTGCCCTTGGTGGCACTGGGCGTCGGCGTGCTCTGGTACGGCGCGGGCGACGCGATCAGCCCCACCGGCGACGCGGTTTCGTTCGGCGACAGCCTGCTGGCCATCGCACTGTCCACTGTGTACATCATCCTGCAGCTGGCCTGGGTGGCCGGCCTGGCGCTCGCGCTGAGCGTGTCGACGGACGCCCCACTGGGCGCGGTCGGCGGCGCGGTGCTGGTGGCGATCCTGTCGCAGATCCTGGACCAGATCACGGCGCTGGAGGGCCTGCGCAACTACCTGCCGACGCACTACGCGTTCTCGTGGATGGACCTGATCTCCACCGACGTCGACTGGACGAACCTGGCGAGCGGCCTGCTCTCGGCGGTCATCTACGGAACGGTGTTCTTCCTCTACGCCGGACGGCGGTTCGCCCGGAAGGACATCACGAGCTGAAGCCGGTACGGTCGGGCGCGTGCCGATCAAGCTGGAGAGCCACCACGACATCGCCGTGCTGCGGATCGACCACGGCGGCGGCAACACCCTCGACACGGACTCGTGCCGCGACCTCGTGCTGCGGCTGGAGGAGGTCGAACAGGCCCGCGCGGTCGTGCTCACCGGCACCGGGCGCGTCTTCTCCGCGGGCGTCGACCTCAAGCGCATCGACGACGGCGGCGCGTCGTACGTGGCGCAGTTCCTGCCGCTGCTGTCGGACGCGCTGCTGGCGGTGTTCGGCTGTCCGCGGCCGGTCGTGGCCGCGCTCAACGGGCACGCCGTCGCCGGCGGTGCGGTGCTCGCCGCCGCGTGCGACCACCGCGTGCTCGGCTCCGGCACGATCGGCGTGACCGAGCTGCTGGTCGGGGTACCGTTCCCGCTGGCCGCGCTGGAAATCCTGCGCTGCGCCTACGGCACGGCGCCGTTGCCCTCGCTGGCCTACTCGGGCGAAACCCGCGGCGGCGAGGACGCACTGGCCGCCGGCCTGGTCGACGAGCTGGCGCCGCCGGACGAGGTGCTCGAGCGGGCGCTGGCCGTCGCGAGCCGGCTCGGTGAGCTGCCGGCCGGGGCGTTCGCGCACACCAAGGCCCAGATCCGGCAGCCCTTCCACGAGCGCATCGCCGAGTACCGCCACTCCGACGACCCCGAGGTCGAACGGCTGTGGCAGTCGCCCGCCGCGCTCGCCGCCGTCAAGTCCTATGTGGACAGGGTGCTGCGTTAGGCGCGCACGCCGGTTTCGGCCAGGGCCTTGATGCCTTCGACGGTCTTCTGCATGTTGGCCTGCAGCTCGCCCAGCCGCATGGCGACGATCTCTTCTTCGTGCTCGGGCATCGAGCCGATGATGGTCGTCAGGTTGGACGGGCCGGGGCCGATCTGGGCCCACTGGCGCAGGAGCGTGCCGTCGCCGTCCGGGACGAGCTCGAACTTCCACGACGCGGCGGGGTTGGTCACGTCCATGACGGCCCACGCGAACAGCCGCCCGGGCTCGTAACCGGTCACCGTCGAGACCGTCTCCCACTCCCCGGCGACCGGGTGGGAGTTGCGGCCGCGGAACTGCGCGCCGAGGCCGGGCTCGGAGCCGCCGACCCAGCCGCCGCCCTGGAACTCGGTGGAGAACCGGGCCGGCAGGTCGACGTCCAGCAGCCAGGACCAGACCTCGTCCGGTGCGGCTTCGATGCGGACTTCGACCTGCGTCGTAGGACAGTCGGAAACCTTCATGGCGGACCCCTCGCTCGATGCCGGTGCCTACGGCTTCGGACGGTAACGTGGCGCCGATCACGCCGACAACTCGCACGGTGCCCGCGGCTGCGCACGGCCGAGGACGCCGACCCGGCGTCGGCCGCACCCGCCGAAAGTCGGGTCCTGACCGAATCTGCGCCCGGACAGCCGATTGCCGACCTCCGCCGGTTCTGTGAGGGTCCCACGGAGAGTTCGTGAGCCGGGAGGGTGCTCGATGCGCAGACTGTTCACCGCAGGCGCGGTCCTGCTCGCGCTGGCGGGTCTGGCCCCGGCTGCCGCGGCGGCTCCCGACATCAAGGCCGAGCTGCAGAAGATCCCCGGCCTGACGATCACTTCGGAGGACCCGGCCCCGGCCGGCTTCCGGTTCTTCAAGCTGACGTACACGCAGCCCGCCGACCACCGCCACCCGGGCGCGGGCACGTTCCAGCAGCGGTTCACGCTGCTGCACCGTGACTTCGCCGCCCCGACGGTCGCCTTCACGAGCGGCTACAACGTCAGCGGCTCCGCCAACCGGTCCGAGCCGACGCAGATCGTCGACGGCAACCAGCTGTCGATGGAGTACCGCTACTTCACGCCTTCGCGGCCGGAGCCGGAGAACTGGGCGAAGCAGCTGACGATCTGGCAGGCCGCCGCGGACGAGCACCGCGCGGTCCAGGCGTTCAAGGCGATCTACCCGGGCAAGTGGCTGGCGACCGGCGGCAGCAAGGGCGGCATGACAGCGACGTACTTCCGGCGCTTCTTCCCCGACGACGTCGACGGCACGGTCCCCTACGTCGCACCCAACGACGTCATCGACCCGATCGACGTCTACAACCGGTTCCTCTCGCGCGCCGGCAACGACCCGGGCTGCCGCGACGCGTTGAAGGCGATCCAGCGCGACGCGCTGAAGCGACGTGACGAACTGGGGGCGATCGCCGCGGCGGACGCGGCGCAGCGCGGGTTGACGTTCTCGATCGTCGGCTCGGCCGACAAGTCCCTCGAGATCTCGGTGATCGACTCGTACTTCGCCTTCTGGCAGTACCAGACCCAGGCGGACTGCGCGACGATCCCGGCGGCCGGCGCCCCCGCGGCGGACGTCTACGCCTGGTACGAGAAGGTGGAAAGCCTCAACACGTACTCCGACCAGGACCTGGCGCCCTACATCCCGTACTACTACCAGGCCGCGGTCCAGCTCGGCTCCCCCGAGGCGTACGACAGCTACCTGCGCGACCTGCTCCGCTACCCGGGCGCCGACCAGCCGAAGACGTTCGTCCCGGCGTCGATCCGCCTGCCGCGCTTCGACTACCTGGCCATGCCGGACATCGACTTCTGGGTGAAGACCCACGGCTCGCGCCTGCTTTTCGTGTACGGCTCGAACGACCCGTGGGGCGCGGAGCCGTTCGAGCTGGGCCGGGGCAGCCGGGACTCGTACCGCTACTACGTCCAGGGCGGCAACCACGGCTCGAAGATCGCCCAGCTGCCCGCGGCCGAGGCCGCGCAGGCAACGGCGACGATCCGCCGCTGGGCGGGCCTGCCGCCGACGTCGGCGTTGACGGCACGCAGCGCCCCGGCGGGCTTCCCGACGTTCGACGCGGACCTCACCCTGACGGAGCGGCCACCGCTGTGACATTCGCCGGGCCGGGCGTAGTCTCACGGCACCTGACGGCCCGGCCCGAGGAGGCGGCATGCCTCGTCCCGTCCACTTCGAAATCCACGCGGGTGATCCCGAGCGCGCGGTGGCGTTCTACACCAGCGTGTTCGGCTGGAAGTTCGAGCGCTGGGGCGACGCCCCGTACTGGGTGATCTCGACCGGCGAGGGCAACGGCATCGACGGCGGGCTCCTCCCCCGCCAGGGTCCCGCGCCCGAGGCGTCCGCGCCGGTTCACGGGTTCGTCAACACCATCGCCGTGACCGACCTCGATGCCGCGCTCGGGGACGTCAACGACGCCGGCGGGTCGCTGGCCCTGCCGAAGAACCCGGTTCCCGGGGTCGGGTGGCTGGCCTACTGCAAGGACACCGAGGGCAACGTCTTCGGCCTGCTGCAGCCGGACGAGACCGCACCGGCGCCCTAAGGGCGTTTCGCCTTCGGCAACCGCGCGACGACGGAGTCGTAGGAGGTGTCGATCAGCTCCTCGAGCTCGGCGTCCGGCACCCCGGCGCCGAGCTCGACGCGGTTCCAGCCGTAGCGGCCGAGGTAGTCCATCACGGTCACCGCGCCCGGGTGGCGGGCGCGGATCTCGGCCGCTTCTTCCTGGGTGGCACCGCATTTCACGGCGACGCTGCCGGGTTCGTCCTGCCCGATGAACGCGAAGCCCTTGCCGCCGACCTTGGCGACGAGCACGTGATCGCCGAAGGGGTAGGACTCCTGCGCACCGGCCTTGGCGAGGCAGTACGCGACGACGGCTTCGATGTTCACGGTTCCCGCCTCACCCGTTCGAGACCGGTCTGCGAGAACCGCACGAACGCCGACCGGGCCGAGCGGCGGCGGGCGACCTCCGCCGCCGGCCGCTCCGCCGCCTTCATGTTCATCGCCAGGTGCCCCCTCAGGCCGACGCGGCTACTTGATGCCGGCCGCGTCCATGCCCCTCAGCTCCTTCTTCAGGTCGGAGATCTCGTCGCGCAGCCGGGCCGCCAGTTCGAACTGGAGGTCGCGAGCCGCCTGCATCATCTGGTCCGTCATCTGCTGGATCAGGTCGGCGAGCTGGGCGCGCGGCATGGCCGAGACGTTCTTGTCGACCAGCATCCCCGAGCTGCGCACCCGGTCGCCCTGCTCCGGCTTCTTGCCGCGCGAGGAGTTGCGGCCCGAGCCACCCACCGAGACCTGTTCGCTGTCTTCGGCCTCGCTGTACACGCGGTCGAGGATGTCCGCGATCTTCTTCCGCAGCGGTTGCGGGTCGACGCCCCGCTCCTCGTTGTAGGCGACCTGCTTCGCCCGGCGGCGGTCGGTCTCCTCGATCGCGTGCTGCATCGAGTCGGTGATCTTGTCCGCGTACATGTGGACTTCACCCGAGACGTTTCGCGCCGCACGGCCGATCGTCTGGATCAGCGATGTCCCGCTCCGGAGGAAGCCTTCCTTGTCCGCGTCGAGGATCGCCACCAGCGACACCTCGGGCAGGTCGAGACCCTCGCGCAGCAGGTTGATGCCGACCAGCACGTCGAAGTCGCCCGCCCGCAGCTGCCGCAGCAGCTCGACGCGGCGCAGCGTGTCGACCTCCGAGTGCAGGTAGCGCACCCGGATGCCCAGCTCCAGCAGGTAGTCGGTGAGGTCTTCGGACATCTTCTTCGTCAGCGTGGTGACCAGGACGCGCTCGTCCTTCTCCGCCCGCTCGCGGATCTCGTGCACCAGGTCGTCGATCTGGCCCTCGGTCGGCTTCACGACCACCTTCGGGTCGACCAGGCCGGTCGGCCGGATCACCTGCTCGACGAACTCGCCGCCCGCCTGACCCATCTCGTACGGCCCCGGTGTCGCCGACAGGTACACCGTCTGCCCGATCCGGTCGGAGAACTCCTCCCAGGTCAGCGGCCGGTTGTCGACCGCGCTCGGCAGGCGGAAGCCGTACTCGACCAGGTTCCGCTTCCGGGACATGTCGCCTTCGTACATGCCGCCGATCTGCGGGACCGTCTGGTGCGACTCGTCGATCACCAGGAGGAAGTCGTCCGGGAAGTAGTCGATCAGCGTCGCCGGCGCGGTGCCGGCCCCGCGGCCGTCGATGTGGCGCGAGTAGTTCTCGATGCCGGAGCAGAAGCCGACCTGGCGCATCATCTCGATGTCGTAGGTCGTGCGCATCCGCAGCCGCTGCGCTTCCAGCAGCTTGCCCTGGCGTTCCAGGTCCGCGAGGCGCTCCTCGAGCTCCTTCTCGATGCCCGCGATCGCCTTTTCCATCCGCTCCGGCCCGGCGACGTAGTGCGTGGCCGGGAAGATGCGGACCTCGTCGACCTCCTTGACGATGTCGCCGGTCAGCGGGTGCAGGTAGTAGAGCTTCTCGACCTCGTCGCCGAAGAACTCGACGCGGATCGCCAGCTCTTCGTAGGCCGGGATGATCTCGACCGTGTCGCCCCGGGCGCGGAACGTGCCGCGCGCGAACGCGATGTCGTTGCGCGTGTACTGGACGTCGACCAGCGCCCGGAGGAAGACGTCCCGGTCCAGCTGCATGCCGATCGCGAGCTTCGACGACCGGTCGAGGTACGACTGCGGCGTGCCGAGGCCGTAGATGCAGGAGACACTCGCGACCACGATGACGTCCCGCCGCGACAGCAGGTTCATCGTCGCGGAGTGCCGCAGCCGCTCGACGTCGTCGTTGATCGAGGAGTCTTTTTCGATGTAGGTGTCCGTCTGCGCGATGTACGCCTCGGGCTGGTAGTAGTCGTAGTAGCTGACGAAGTATTCGACCGCGTTGTTCGGGAACAGTTCGCGCAGCTCGTTCGCCAGCTGGGCGGCGAGGGTCTTGTTCGGCGCCATGACCAGCGTCGGCCGCTGGACGCGCTCGATCAGCCACGCCGTCGTCGCCGACTTGCCGGTGCCGGTGGCACCCAGGAGCACGACGTCCTTCTCGCCGGCGTTGACCCGCCGTTCGAGCTCGTCGATGGCCGCCGGCTGGTCACCGGCGGGCTGGTAGTCACTGATCACCTCGAACCGGCCGCCGGTCCGCGGGATCTCCGAGACGGGCCGGAAGTCGGACTGGGCGAGCACGGGGTGTTCGGTTGCGAAAGCCACGTCGACCAGAGTACGACGCACCACCGACAATTTCCGTCGGCCCTGGTCAGGAGGGTCGGAACACCGTCACGACGTGACTTCGCCGTCCGCGACGACGCAGTGCGGGATCGCGCCGGGTCGTCGCCGAAGCAGGAGACGAGGACGCGGCCGGGCCCGACCGGTGCGCGAGGACCACCTCTCGAAGGGAGGGCGGCGGCGGGATCGACAGGCCGTGCCCTTCGAAGAGGCGGTTCAGCTGGTCAGCGGCGGAAACGGCGCGCGCGAGCGCGGCGGTCCGGACGACGACTTCGCACACCTCCGCCGGCGGCCGGCCCCGTACGCAGGTGCACGCTCAGCGGCGGCCCGGAGGCCAGTTCGCCGAAAGCTCTCAGCTGCAGTCGCAGCAGGAGCAACAGTCGCAACACCCGTCACAACCGCCGCAGTCGCACCCGCCGCTCGTGTGCGGTTTTCCGCTCCACGGGCCGGGGAAGGGATCGCGGCAGCAGAATTGGCAGGTGCAGCACATGTAGGGCGTGAGGGCGCAGCCGACGAAGAAGTTGCGCTTCTTCGGGGGGACGGCGAACTTCGGGTACCAGAGGCCGCCGCCCTTGCCGTTGAGTGATTCGGGGTTGCCGGGGCCGTCCGGTCCGCCGGGGCCGTCCGGTCCGCCGGGACCACCCGGGCCTCCAGGCCCACCGGGACCGCCGGGCCCACCGGGACCTCCTGGGCCACGGCCGCCGGGACCGCCAGGCCCGCCCGGACCACCACCGCCAGGACCACCCGGTCCTCGGCCACCGGGAGCACCCGGCGGAGGCACCGGCCCCGGCGGCGGAAACCCTTGCGGCCGCGGGGAACCGCCCCACCCCGGCGGAGCCTGGTGCGGAGCGGGACCGGTCGGCGGCTGCTGGTACGGATGCTGCTGCGGAGTGGGCCCCGGCCCGATCCACCCGGGCGGCGGCTGCTGCCCGGCCGAATCCGACTCCCAAGCGACCGGCCACCCCTCGGCCGAGCCCAGCTCCCAAGCGACCGGCCGCCCCTCAGCCGAGCCCAGCTCCCAAGCGACCGGCCGCCCCTCAGCCGAGCCCAGCTCCCAAGCGACCGACCGCCCCTCGTCCGAACCCGGCTCCCTAGCGACCTGCGCCCCTTCAGCCGAACCGGGCCCCCAGGCACCCCGCCACCCCTCGGCCGAGCCCGGCTCCCCGGCAAACAGCCACCCGTCGGCCGAGCCCGGCTCCCCGGCAAACAGCCACCCGTCGGCCGAGCCCGGCTCCCCGGCAAACAGCCACCCGTCGGCCGAGCCCGCCCCAGACCCGCCCGGCTGTTCCTGGATCCCCGGCAGTCGGCGATCATCCGGCGTCCCGGCATGACCGCTGCCGTGCCCATGTCCGGCACCATGACCGAAAGCCCGCCGGACCGCCTGCCTCAGCTCATGGACCAGCAAAGCGTGCACCAACCCCGGCTCGGCGAACTCCACCTCCCGCAGCGCCAGCTCGACACCCACCACCGCGTCATCGCACAACCGCCGCGCCTCAGCCACCCCGGTTCCCGTTGCCAGCAACGGGTTCCACGCCCCCGCCGCCGCGTCGGTCGCGTGGTCCTCCACCGCGTCCAGCAGGTGCGCCACGCGCCCGAACAACCGCCCCGCCTCCGCCAGCGGGGCCGCGTTGCCCGGACGGCCGGCCAGTTCAGCCGTCCTGGCGAACGCCGCCGACGTCGCCAGCTCGGCCGGCTCCGTCGCGAGAAGGGGCGAATCGCCGGCCCCGAGAGACCGCTCGATCGAACCCTGACGCTCGACCGCCTCCGTCAGCACCGAAGTGTCGAAGCCGACCCGGCCACCCGTCCGTCCGCCCTGGTCCGCCCAGCGAGCCGCGACCCGGCGGGCCGCGAACGCCACCGGACGCCTGCCGAACGCACCATCACGGTCCTCGACGTGGTCGCCGACCTTCGCCGCCGCCAAGACGAGGGACACCGCCGCCGCGAGCTGGGCGCCTTCGCCTCGGGCCACCGAAGCCGTCCGCATGCCGCGCAGGGGGCACGGGCCCGCTTCCCGACGGCGGTCCGCCTGCGGGGTCTGGGCCTCGACGAGCGCCGAGATGATCAGCCCGTCGTAGTTGGTGACGACCCGGGCCAACTGGCCGTGTTCGTCACGCAGCGTGAGACACAGACCGCACAGGTGCGCCATCCAGTCCGCGTGCAGGCCGGCGGACAGCCGGTGGCGGCACGGCCTGATGATCCCGAACATCCCCAGTTCCCCCTCGATTCCGGACGGTCGGCGCACCTTAGCCCGAACGTGTGGCGCGCGCGGCGGGAGTGCGCGATTCGTGACCGGCCCGGCAGGATGACCGCATGGCCGCACTCCACCCCCCGAAGGTCGAGGTCTTCGACCCCGCCGCGCGCGAGAACATCGACCCGAAGGGCATCCGCCGGGAGGTCGACGAGTACCGCGAGGAGCCGTTCGGCCTGTACCTCGCGCGCCCGGCGCCGGGCCGCGCGCAGTTCCACTACCTCGAGTCGTGGCTGGTGCCCGGGCTCGGCCTCCGCTTCACCGACTTCTGGTTCTCCCCCGGCCACGAACGCGACCAGGACTTCTACCTCGACGTCGTCCGCGTCCGCCGCGACGGCCCGCGCTGGGTCGCCACCGACCTCTACGTCGACATCGTGCTGAAGGACAAGCTGTCGCTGCGGGTGATCGACTCCGACGAGCTCCTCGAGGCCCACGCGGCCGGCCTGGTCACCGCCGAAGACGCCGAGTACGCCCTCACGACGACCTACGCGGCGGTGGAAGGACTCGCCGCGCACGGCTACGACCTCTCGGCCTGGCTGTCCACAAAGGACGTCTCGCTGACCTGGCGACGGCATCCGTAGCCCGCCTCCTCCGAAGTGATGACGCGATCCCGACCGTTGTGATGACGCGCCGGTCCGCCCCGCCGCGCGACCCTTGACCCATCGGCACCGGGCCGGAAGGGGGCAGCGACGTGGTGGTCATCGGCGAGGAGCGGGCGTCCGGCTGTGAGCCGCGTCCCTGGCGGCGGCGCCTGCGCGGTGGTCCGCGGCCGGCGCACGTAGGGTGCGGGAGACCGGGCGCCCGCGAGGAACAGGAGCACGATGGACGCCGTAGCCACGGCCCCCGACCAGGCGAAAGCCGAGCTCGCGCCGTTCGCCCGGCTCCCGGTGCTCCTGCTCGCGGCGGGGACGGCGACGGCGCTGCTGCTCACCGCCGGCCGCTACGGCTACTTCGGGGACGAGCTGTACTTCCTCGCCGCCGCGAAGCACCTGGCCTGGGGCTACGCCGACCAGCCGCCGCTCGTGCCCGCCCTGGCCTGGGTGATGAACACGCTGGCGCCGGGTTCACTGGTCGTGTTCCGCATCCCGGCGATCCTGGCGACCGCCGCCGGGGTCGTCGTCACCGCGCTGACCGCGCGCGAGCTCGGCGGGCAGCGCAAGGCGCAGGCCCGCGCCGCGGCGGCGTACGCGATCTGCGGCCAGTTCGTCGGCAGCGGGCATTACCTGGCGACGTCGACGATCGACCCGCTGCTGTGGACGCTCGTGCTGTGGGTGCTGGTCCGCTGGGTCCGCACCCGGAACGACGCGCTGCTCGTCCGGCTCGGCGTGGTCACGGCGGTGGCACTCAACGGCAAGCTGCTCATCGGCGCGTTCTGGCTGGTGGCGGGGCTGGCGGTGCTCGTGTTCGGGCCGCGCGAGCTGCTGCGCCGCCCGAAGCTCTGGCTGGGGGCGCTGATCGCCGCCGTCTCGCTGGTGCCGACCCTGCTGTGGCAGCGCGCGAACGGCTGGCCGCAGCTCGGCATGGGCGACGCGGTCGGCGCGGAGGTCGACGCCGCGGGCGGCCGCGAGGCCTTCCTCCCGAACCTGCTGACCGGCGCCGGCTGGGTGATCGGCGCACTGGGCGTGCTCTACGGCGTCATCGTGCTGGTCGGGAGCCGGGAGCTGCGGCCCTACCGGTTCCTGGGCTGGACGGCGCTGGGCGTCGTCGCGGTGTTCCTGGTCGCGAACGGGCGGTACTACTACGCGGCCGGGACGTTCGGCGTGCTGTGGGCGGCCGCCGCCGTCCACCTCGAGGCACGGCCGCCGTCGCGGTGGTGGCGGTGGGTGCCGACCTGGCCGGTGTTCGTGCTGTCCGCCCTGTTCAGCCTGCCGTTCACGCTGCCGCTGTGGCCGGCGCACTGGCTCGTCGACCACCCGGGCGCGCCGCGGCCCGCGTACGCCGCCGAGGAGATCGGCTGGCCGGACCTGGCCCACGACGTCGCCGCGCTGTACCGGACAGCGCCGCCGGGCACGGCCGTCGTCACCGGTGGCTACTGGCAGGCGGGAGCGCTCGGGCGGTACGGGCCCGAGCAGGGCCTGCCCGAGGCGTACAGCCCGAGCCGGGGCTTCTGGTACTTCGGCCGTCCGGACGACAGCGCGGGCAACGTGCTCTTCGTCGGCTACGACCCGTCGAAGATCGCGAAGCACTTCGGCAACGCGCGGATCGCCGGGCAGGCCGGCAACCGCCTCGGCGTGCGCAACGCGAGCGAGCACATGCCGGTCTGGCTGCTCACCGGCCGGACCGCGAGCTGGGCCGAGATCTGGCCGCAGCTCAAGGACATGCGCGCTTAGGGCGTCCAGCCGGTGCTCGCCGCCCACTTCTCGGCGCGGGCGAACACGCCGTTGACCCACTCCTGCTTCTCGTCGGCGTAGGCCTCGACCGTGCCGTCCGAGGCGTGCGCCGCGGCCAGGCGGAGCTTCACGTCGCGGTAGTCGTCGCGCTCGTCCGGGTTCGCCCGCAGGAAGTCGCGGAAGAGCAGCGCGAGCCGCCACGCGGGGGTCTCGGTGGACCGGACGTGCAGGTTCACCGGCCGCTTCGGGTCCGCGCCGACGTGCAGGCGCTTGGGCCACGTCCCGGTGCCGTCCTGGGCGTCGTCGCACCAGTCGCCGGTCAGGCGGGGGAACCCGGCGTCGGAGAGCAGCTCCAGGAGCGTGTCCGCGTCGTCCAGGGTGGCCACGGTCAGCTGCAGGTCGAGGATGTCCTTGGCGGGCAGGCCGGGGACGGCGGTCGAGCCGATGTGGTCGGCGCGGCGGGCGAGCTCCCCCGCCGCGGCGCGGACGCGGGCGAGCACGCGCTCGGCCTGCGCCGGCCAGGTCAGGTCGTACTCGGCGATCTTGGGCGACATCGGCGGCCGCGGCCGGCGCAGCCGCACGTTGGCCTCGAACGGCACCAACCGGTCCGCCCACAGCGCGTCGACCTCGGCGAGCACGGCGTCTTCGGCGCCGCCGTTGTCGAGCCAGACGTCGGCGACGGCGCGGCGCTGCTCGGTGCTCGCCTGCGCGCGGATCCGTGCCCGGGCGTCGTCTTCGGGCATCCCGCGTGCCGAGACGAGCCGCCGCACCCGCACCTCGACCGGCGCGTCGACCACGACGACCAGGTGGTATGCCGTCGCGAGACCGTTTTCGACGAGCAGCGGGATGTCGTGGACGATGATCGAGTCCGGCCGCGCGGCCGCCATCAGTTCGCCGGTGCGCGCGCCGACGAGGGGGTGCACGATCGCGTTCAGCCGCCGCCGCGACTCGTCGTCGGCGAACGCCTTCGCGGCCAGCACGGGCCGGTCGAGCGACCCGTCGGCGGCGAGGATTTCGGTCCCGAACTCCTCGACCAGCCGCGCCAGCCCCTCGGTCCCGGGCTCGACCACCTCCCGAGCGATCCGGTCCGAGTCCACGAGAACGGCCCCGTGCTCGTGGAGCCGGTTCGCCACGGTCGACTTGCCGGCCCCGATCCCACCCGTCAACCCCACACGCAACATGCCGATCACCCTAGCCAAGCCCGGCCTGCTCAAGCTGGGTGCCCGGCCGAGCGGCGGAGCCCATCCGGACGGACGGGCGATCCGCAAGCCGATCGTGACGCGTGACTCAACCGATATCCGGACACGCCGTGTTGCTTACCCACCCCGCCCGGCACCGGTGCGTACCGTCCGCGCGACAAGGGTCGCCCACGCGGAGGAACGATGGCGAACAGCAAGCACGTCGGAAAGCACCGGCTCGGCACGCCGGGGCTGGTGCACTGCGTTCGCCACCACCCGGTCGCCGACGCCCTGGCCGACTACCGGCGCACCTGGTTGAGCGCCCTGATGGTCCCGGCCAAGCACAGCTTCGCCGGCCTCCGCCGTAAGGCCCGCGCCGCCGCCTTCGAGCGCATCTGGGTCCCCGCCGTCGTGCCTCGCGCGGCTACGGCGACCGTCCGCGCCGCCTGACCTCGCGGGCACCCGCCGGCGAAACCGTCCGCGCCGCCCGACCCGCGCGCAGCCGATGGCCGCGCCGCCTGACCCACGCGCGACCGCTCGCACCACGGACCCACGCACGGCCGCCGCGACCACCCGCGCCGCACGCGGCCGCCATGACCACCCGATCGGCACGCGTCCGCTGGCATCGCCCGATCCGGCATGCCGCCACCACAGCGGCCTGCGCCGCCTGACCCACGCGGCCACCGGCGAACTGGCCGCGCTGCCCGGCCCCGCGTGCAGCCGCCGGCCGCGCCGCCCGACCCACGCGCGACCGCTCGCACCACGGGACCCACGCACGGCCGCCGCGACCACCCGCGCCGCACGCGGCCGCCATGACCGCCCGCTCGGCACGCGGCCGCTCACATCGCCCGATCCGGCATGCCGCCACCAGGCGGCCTGCGCCTCCTGACCACGCGCGGCCACCGGCGAACTGTCCGCGCTGCCCGGCCCCGCGTGCAGCCGCCGGCCTCGCCAGCCAGCCCGCGCGCAACCACCGCGACCCGCCCACGCCGCTCCCCGCCCCCGCACGGCCACCCGCGAAACCGTCCCCGCCGACCCCGCGTGCAGCCGCCGGCCTCGCCAGCCAGCCCGCGCGCAACCACCGCGACCCGCCCACGCCGCTCCCCGCCCCCGCGCGGCCACCGGCGAAACCGTCCCCGCGCATGGACGAGCGCGGTCAGTGGGCGGTTTCGTGCGTCTCGATCACGATCTCCGACGACAGCGTGCGGTGCACCGGGCACTTGTCCGCGATCACCATCAGCTTCGCGCGCTGCTCGTCGTCGAGCTCACCCTCCAGCTCGATCTCCCGCGTGATCCGGCTGAGCAACCCGATCTCGGTCTCGCAGTGCTCGCAGTCGCGGGCGTGGATGCGGTCGTGGCGGAGGCGGATCGTCGCCCTGGTCAGCGGGATGCCCTTGCGGTCGGCGTACATCCGCAGCGTGATCGCCGTGCACGAACCCAGCGATGCCAGCAGCAGCTCGTACGGGTTCGGGCCCGCGTCGGCGCCGCCGGCCGCGATCGGTTCGTCGGCCAGCAGGGTGTGGGTGGCCGTGGTGATCTGCTGTGTGTACGTGCCGTCGCCGGTTGCGGTGACGACTACCGTGCCGGGGTCGGGCATCGGGTCAGTCCTCCCAGGGTGATTCTTCGATCGTGGTCACGAAGTCCTGCCGGACGAAGCCTGGCACGAAGCGGGCGAGAACATCGGCTTTGACGTTGCCGAAGGTCGTGTCGGGCCGGTCACGGATGCCTTCGGTGAACGCCGCGAGGATGCGCCGCTTGAAGTCCGGGCGCGGGTGCGCCGCCACGATGGCGGCCCGGTCCGCCGCGGGCAGGTCGTGGTAGCCGATGCCGAGGACGTCGTACTCGACGCCCGCCGTCACCAGGGCGATCTCGGGTTCCATGTGCTCCGGGATGCCCGGGGTGGTGTGCAGGGCGATGGCCGTCCACGCGATCCGCGCGCGGTCGGGGTCGGCGCCGTGGGTGAGCAGGAAGCGGCGGGCCTCGTCGGCGCCGTCGAGCTCGAAGCGGCGGTCGGTGCGGTGGCCGTCGACGAGGCCGAGGTCGTGGAACAGCGCGGCGACGTAGAGCAGCTCGTCGTCGAACTCGAGGCCGCGCCGCCGGCCTTGCAGGGCGCCGAAGAGGTAGACGCGGGCCGAGTGGTCGTACAGCAGCGGGCCGGCGGTGTCGCGGACGTACTCGGCGGCTTCGCGGGCGAGGGCGGTGTCAGGGACTTCAAGGGTCATGACACCGACGATGCCTGCCCGCGCGGTGCTCGGACCTGCGTCCAGCGGACGGGAATACCGCAATTCCGGACATCGGACGCATTCCCAAGACGCGCCGGATATCGTATCTTCTGCTGCGGGTGGGCCGCCCGGACGCCGTCCGCGCCGGGCTGCCGTGAAGGGGGTGCGCCGATGGCCACCAGGCACTTGCCGATGCGCCCGGCCGACCAGGGCAGCCGAGAGCGCTTTCTCGACGCGGCGCTCTCGGTGCTGGTGAACCGGGGTGTCCCGAGCTTGACCGTGCGCGGGGTCGCCGAGGCCGCCGGCGCGTCGACGATCTCCGTGTACGCCCGCTTCGGCGGCCGCTCGGGTCTGCTCGACGCCCTGTACGAGCGCACTTTCGACTCGCTGCGGGAGATGCTCGAAACCCTGCCGCCGTCGAGCTCGGACGGTCTGGCGGACCTGCTGCACCTGGCGCTCGAGTACCGGCACTTCGCCCGGGAGAGCCCGGCCCGCTACGCGCTGATGTTCGAGCGCCCGGTCCCCGGCTTCGACCCGGACCCGGCGCTGCGCTCGGCCGTGCTGCGGACGACGTTCCGGATGTTCATCGAGCGCGTCCAGCGGGTCTCCCCGCCGGGAACGGACGCCCAGGCCGCCGCGTACCAGCTGTGGACCGCGATGCACGGGCTCGTGGGCTCGGAGCTGATGCTGGCTTCGCGGACCCCGCTGACGGACTGGTTCATCCCGCCGACCGAAGAGGCCAACGAAGCGGTGTACCGCCAGGGCGTCTCCGCGATGATGCGCGGCCTCGGCCTGCGCTGAACCGCTGCGCCGCTGAAACCCAGGCTCCGGAAACGACGGAACCCCCGGTCCGAAGTGGACCGGGGGTTCCGTCGTTCAGCTCGGAGAGCTAGTGCTCACGCACCGCCGGAGAGCTTCTCGCGGAGCGCCGCGAGCTGCTCGTCGGAGGCGAGGGTGCCACCGCTGCTCTTCGTGTCGGCCGGAGCCGAACCCGAGGTGTAGCTTTCCGCGCCACCCTCGATGCCGGTCGCGGCGTCCGCGGCGGCCTCGGCGTCGGCCTCGACGGCCTTGACGACCTGCTTCATGTGGGCCTCGTAACGAGTGTGCGCCTCGGCGTACTGGCGCTCCCACTCCTCACGCTGCTTGTCGAAGCCTTCCTGCCACTCCTGGGTGTCCGGGTCGAAGCCTTCGGGGTAGATGTAGTTGCCCTCGGCGTCGTACTCGGCGGCCATGCCGTACTGGGTCGGGTCGAACTCGGTGTCCGGCGTGACACCCTCGTTCGCCTGCTTCAGCGACAGCGAGATGCGACGGCGCTCGAGGTCGATGTCGATGACCTTGACCATGACGTCGCCGTTGACCTGGACGACCTGCTCCGGGATCTCCACGTGGCGCTCGGCCAGCTCGGAGATGTGGACCAGACCCTCGATGCCCTCTTCGACGCGCACGAACGCACCGAACGGAACCAGCTTGGTGACCTTGCCCGGCACGATCTGGCCGATCGCGTGGGTGCGGGCGAACTGGCGCCACGGGTCTTCCTGGGTCGCCTTCAGCGACAGCGAGACGCGCTCGCGGTCCATGTCGACGTCCAGGACCTCGACCGTGACCTCCTGGCCGACCTCGACGACCTCGGACGGGTGGTCGATGTGCTTCCAGGACAGCTCGGAAACGTGCACCAGGCCGTCGACGCCACCCAGGTCCACGAAGGCACCGAAGTTGACGATGGACGACACGACGCCCTTGCGGACCTGGCCCTTGGCGAGCGCGTTGAGGAACTCGCTGCGCACCTCGGACTGGGTCTGCTCGAGGTAGGCGCGGCGGGACAGGACCACGTTGTTGCGGTTCTTGTCCAGCTCGATGATCTTCGCCTCGAGCTCGCGGCCGACGTACGGCTGCAGGTCGCGGACGCGGCGCATCTCGACCAGGGACGCGGGGAGGAAGCCGCGCAGGCCGATGTCCAGGATGAGGCCGCCCTTGACGACCTCGATGACGGTGCCCTTGACGGGCTCGTCCTTCTCCTTGAGCTCCTCGATCGTGCCCCAGGCGCGCTCGTACTGCGCGCGCTTCTTGGACAGGATCAGACGGCCTTCCTTGTCCTCCTTCTGGAGGACCAGGGCTTCGACCTCATCGCCGACGGTGACAACCTCAGCCGGGTCGACATCGTGCTTGATGGAGAGCTCACGCGAGGGGATGACACCCTCGGTCTTGTAGCCGATGTCGAGCAGGACCTCGTCGCGGTCGACCTTGACGATCGTGCCTTCGACGATGTCGCCATCGTTGAAGTACTTGATCGTCTTGTCGATAGCCGCGAGGAAGTCTTCCTCCGACCCGATGTCGTTGATGGCGACCTGCGGGGCCCCGGTGGGGGCGGTCGGGGCGGTGGCGGTGTCGGTGGTCATTAGGCGGGTTGCTCCGGTGGATGGAATCGAGGGTTGGCAGTTGTCGGCGCGAATGGGTGCATGCGACGACCCTGCGAGCAAACGTCCACCAGTGAACGACCGCGGCATGACCCGCATACGGTGCGCGACCCGAGTCCCAACCAGAAGCTGAGCGGAAGGCAGCGCGAACCCACTGCGCTAACACTTATCCTACGCGGCGGTCGCCGGGCGGCACAATCAGGGTCCCCGCCGCTCGCTAAGGTCCTCGCGGAAGCAAACCCCCAGGGACCGGAGACCACCATCATGCCACCGGAGGAGCCGCCCGCGCCGGGGCGCCACGACGCGGCCGAGCACCACCTGGGCACCGCCGCCGTCGCCTACCGCGAGGTCGGCGGGCCGGAGGCCGCGGCGGCCAACCTCGCCTGGTGGGACGCCGACGCCGACGACTACCAGGCCGAGCACGGCGGCTTCCTCGGCGACGCCGACTTCGTCTGGTGCCCGGAGGGCGTGCGGGAGGCGGAGGCCCGGCTGCTCGGCGACGTCCGCGGCAAGCGCGTGCTGGAGGTCGGCTGCGGGCAGGCCGCGTGCTCGCGCTGGCTGACCGAGCAGGGCGCGCACGCCGTGGCGACCGACCTCTCCGCCGGCATGCTGCGCCACGCCCGCGAAGGCAACGAGCGCACCGGCCTCGCCGTGCCGCTCGTGCAGGCCAACGCCGAGTACCTGCCGCTGGCGACCGGCAGCTTCGACGCGGCCTGCTCGGCCTTCGGCGCGATCCCCTTCGTCGCTTCGGTCGACGCGGTCTTCGCCGAGGTGCACCGGGTGCTGCGGGCCGGCGCGCCGTGGGTGTTCTCGGTGACTCACCCGATGCGGTGGATCTTCCCGGACGACCCGGGCCCGCTGGGGCTCACCGCCACCCAGCCCTACTTCGACCGGACGCCGTACGTCGAGGTCGACGACGAGGGCACCGCCACCTACGTCGAGTACCACCACACCCTCGGCGACTACGTCCGGGCGCTGGCCGCGGCCGGGTTCGCGCTGACCGACCTGGTCGAGCCCGAGTGGCCGGCCGGGCACACGCGGGAGTGGGGCCAGTGGAGCCCCCTGCGCGGGAAGCTCTTCCCCGGCACGGCGATCTTCCGCACGCGCCGCTCGTGAGCTCCCTGGAGGAGCAGCAGAACGCGCGGTTCGCCGCGCTCGACCCGCTGCTGCCGCCGATCGCCGCCCCGCCCGCGGTGAGCGAGCCGCTGCTGGTGACCACCGGCGGCCGCAAGGCGGGCGGCCTGCTCGCCCACCACGTGCACCCGGCGGGCTCGTGGCCGACGCTGTGGGGCCCGTCGGAGATCTGGGACCTGACCCCGGTGCCGGGCGACAGCGGCGCGGCGGGACTGGCCGCGCTGCTCGACGCTTGGCGCGAGCGGCTGCGCGGGACGAGCCCGAGCGCGGACTCGGGCTGCACGGTGGCCTGGCCGAGCCGCGACACCGAGGCGTCGGCGGTCCTGCTGGCCCACGGCTTCGCGCCGTCGACGTGCCTGGCGGTGCGGCCGCCGGACCCGCCGGCGGAACCCGGGCCGGCGCGGGTCACCGTCCGCCGCGCCGGGGACGGCGACGTCGAAGCCCTGACCGACCTGCGGCTGGCCGAGTGGCGGTACACGTCGCTGGTCGGCACCGCCGTCCAGCGGCCGGGCGCGCGGCCGCTGCTGCGCGCGGAGGTCGTCCGCGCGCTGCGCTTCTCCGGCCTGGTGTGGCTCGCGGAGGACGACGGCGTGCCGGCCGGGCTGGCCGCGTGCGCGCTGGCCGCCCCGGCGCCGGGCGACAGCATCCACGGGCGGCTGCGGCCGGGGCGCTGGGGGTACGTCGACACGCTGTCGGTCGCGCCCGCGGCGCGCGGCGGCGGGGTGGGCCGGGCGCTGATGGCGGCGGCGCACCGGGAACTGCTCCGGCCGGACGCGCTCGGGACGTTCCTCTTCTACCACCCGCCGAACCCGCTGTCCCCGGTGTTCTGGCACCGGCAGGGCTATCGTCCACTGTGGACCATGTGGATCCGGCGCCCCGCCTGGTCCTGATCGCGAGGGGGAACCCCATGGACATCGCCGAGCCGCTGCTCGCGGCCCACCAGGCGCGGTTCGCGGCGGTCGACGCGCTGCTCCCGCCCGCCGCACCGCCTGCCGAGGGCGAGCGGCTGGACGCGGCCACCGCGGCCGGCACCCAGGTGACCGGCGTCCTCCAACGGCAGCGGTTCGGCCCCGGCGACGTCCCGATGCTGTGGTCGGCCGCCGACACCTGGCAGCTCTTCCCCTACTTCGGCGACACCGGCACCGAGGGCGTCGACGTGCTGCTGCGTGCGCTGCGGGGCCGGCTGGACGCGGAGGCGACCGGCGACGACTCGGCGTGCGTCGTCCTCTGGCCGAGCCGGGACGCGGAGGCGATCCGCGCCTTCCTCGACCACGGCCTGGTCCCGCTGTCGGCGGTCGCGGTGCGGACCGCTCCCCCGGGTGCGGCGGACCCCGCGGTCACCGTCCGCCGCGCCGGGCCGGCCGACCACGCCGCCGCGGTGGCGCTGGCCGAGGCGACCTTCGACTACACCGGCCTCGTGGCCGCGCCCCGCCGGGCCAACACCGCGGACCTGCTGGGGCCGGGCCTGCGAGCCGCGCTCGACGAGGACGAACCGCCCGTCTGGCTGGCCGAAGAGAACGGCGGGATCCGGGCGCTCGCGCACTGCGCGTGGGTGGATTCGACGCCGGGGAGCGAGGCGGGCGAGCTGCTCCCGACCGGCCGCTGGGGGTACGTGAACAACGTCGTGACCGCGCCGGGCGAGCGCGGGAGCGGCTTCGGCCGGGCGCTGATGGCCCACGTGCACCGGGAGCTCCACCGCGGCGGCGCCACCCGCACGTACCTCTACTACAACCCGACCAACCCGCTGGCCTCGGTGTTCTGGCACCGGCAGGGCTATCGTCCGCTGTGGACGAGCTGGGAAGTGCGCCCGGCGTCGGCGCTCCGGTGAATCACTCGCTCGTGTGACGTGCGTCCGGTGATCTTGCTCCAACCTCCCGTCGGGACTACGTTTTTGAACTGACCGGTCAGTTCAAAAGTTCGCGAAGCGGGAGAAATCGTGCAGGTCCGAGCCGATCGCGTGTCCCTCGAAGGGCACCACGGCACCTTGTTACCGCCCACCTCGCTGACGTTCGGCGAAGGCGACCTGGCGATCGTGCACGGCGAACCCGGCGTCGGCGTCACGGCGTTCGGCCTGGCGCTGGCCGGGCGGCTCAAGCCGACCACCGGCACGGTGCACGCCGAGGGCGTCGACGCGGGCCTGACCGAGCTCGTCGCGGTCGTCGACGCGCCGGACGTCAGCGAACCCGACGACGCCCTGCCCCTGCGCGTGGTCGCCGGCGAGGAGCTCGCGCTGGCGCACCGCCCGGCGGGCAAGGAGGACGTCGCCCGGTGGCTCGGCGAGCACGACGCCGCGCCGTTCGCGGGCACGCGGTTCGAGAACCTCGCGCCCACCCTGCGCACCCGGCTGCTGACCGAGCTGGCCGCGGAGCGCAAGGGCGTGCGCGTGCTCGTCCTCGACACCCCGGACCGGCACACCAGCGACGTCGACAGCTGGGCCGGGCTCGCGCGCGAGCTGGCCGGGCGCGGTCTCGCCGTCGTCGTGCTGACCGCGACCACCCCGCTGTCCGCGCTCCCCTTCCCGCCCGCGCGCCTCGGCGCCGCCGAGCAGCCGGAGCCGCAGCACCACGCCCCCGCACCCGCCGAAGAGCTCCCCGAGAGCACTGACGAGGTCTCCGAATGAACGCCTTCCGCATCGCGCGCAACGAGCTGCGCCGCCTGTCCACCGGCACGATGCCGAAGCTCGCGCTGGTCGCGCTCGTGCTGGTACCGCTGCTCTACGCGTCCTTCTACCTCTACGCGAACTACGACCCGTACGGCCGGCTCGACAAGCTGCCCGCCGCGGTCTTCACCAGCGACAGCGGCGCGAAGGATGCGAGCGGGCAGCAGCGCAACGTCGGCCGCGAGGTGACCGACGAGCTGGTCAAGTCCGGCACCTTCCAGTGGCACGAGGTGTCCGAGCAGGAGGCCCGCGACGGCGTCCGCGACGACAAGTACTCGTTCGCCATCGGCATCCCGAGCGGCTTCTCCGCCGCGCTGCTGTCGGTCGGCAACTTCCAGCCGCAGCAGGCGACGATCACGCTGACCACCAACGACGCCAACAACTACCTGTCCGGCACGATCGCGAAGCAGGTCGCCGAGCAGGTGCGCAAGACGATCGCGGAGAAGGTCGGCAGCGAGGCAGCGGACCGGTTCCTGGTCGGCTTCTCCACGATCTACGCGAAGATCCAGGAGGCTTCGACCGGCGCGTCCCAGCTCGCCGACGGCGCCACGCAGCTCAAGACGGGGCAGCAGAAGCTGGCCGACGGCGCGGCGAAGCTCGCGGACGGCTCGTCGACGCTGGCGACCGGCCTGGGCACGATCAAGAGCGGCACCGCTTCCCTGCCGTCGCAGACGCAGCAGCTCGCGAACGGCGCTTCGCAGGTGGCCGCCGGGGACCAGAAGGTCGCCGACGCGGCTTCGATCGCCGCGACGGCGTCGTCGGACATCCAGGGCAAGCTCGACTCCTACCGCAGCCAGCTGCAGACCGACCTGCGCGACGCCGGCGTGCCGGAGACGCAGGTGCAGGCGATCCTCGCGAAGGCCGACCAGCTGCGCTCCCCCGTCGACCAGGCCAACGGCAAGATCCAGCAGGCCAACGGCGACCTCGCGAAGCTGGCCGACGGCGCCCGCCAGGTGTCCGACGGCGCGGCCAAGCTCGCGGCGGCGTCCCCGCAGCTGGCGAGCGGCATCGCACAGGCGTCCGACGGGGCGAACCAGCTGCGTGACGGCGCTTCGCAGCTCAACGACGGCGAGAAGACCGCCGTCAACGGCACGAACCAGCTCGCGGACGGCGCGGTGAAGCTGCGCGACGGGCTGGCGGCCGGGCTCCAGCAGATCCCGAACCCGGACGACCCGACCCGCACCGCGACGGCCACCACGATCGCGGACCCGGTGGCGGTGAACGCCAACGGCGAGGCGTCGGCGGGGACGTACGGCGCGGGGCTGGCCCCGTTCTTCATCTCGCTGGCCACGTGGATCGGCGCGTTCGTGCTGTTCCTGATCCTGCGCCCGCTCTCGACGCGGGCCCTGACGGCGGGCGCGGCCCCGTTCCGCGTCGCGGTGGGCGGCTGGCTGTCCTCGGCGCTGCTGGGCATCGCGCAGGTGGTCGTCCTCTTCGGCGCGGTGACGTGGCTGGTCGGCATCCACATCGCCCACCCGCTGGGCGCGATCGGATTCGCGGTGCTGGTGTCGCTGACGTTCACGTCGGTCGTGCACGCGCTCAACGCGTTCTTCGGCGCGGTCGGCAAGTTCCTCGGCCTGGTGCTGCTGGTGCTGCAGCTGGTCAGCGCGGGCGGCACGTTCCCCTGGCAGACGATCCCGGACGCGCTGTACCCGCTGCACGTGGCGCTCCCGATGGGCTACGCGATCGACGGCTTCCGCCACCTGTTCTACAGCGGCGCGACGGTGAACCTGCTCGGCGACATCGGCGTGCTGCTGGCCTACCTGGTGGGCGGGATCCTGGTGTCCACGCTGGCCGCGCGCAAACGTCGCGTTTGGACGGTGTCCGCGCTCAAGCCCGAACTGAGCCTGTGAGCGGCGGGACGAAGCAGAAGCTCTTCGAGGCCACATTGGAGCTCTCGAAGAGCCGGGGCCTCGTCGGCCTGACGGTCGACGACATCGCGGCGGCGGCCGGGGTCGCGAAGGGGACGGTGTACTACAACTTCGGCTCGAAGGACGGCCTCGTCGACGCGCTCCTGCGGTACGGCGTCGACATGCTCGCTCTCCGGTTGCGCTCCGCCGTTTCGGACGCGGACCCGCTGGCGGTGATCGAGGCGCAGGTCGACACGACGCTGGAGTTCATCGCGCAGTACCCGGGGTTTTCGCAGATCCTGGTGAGCGAGCTGTGGCGGACGCCGGGCCAGTGGCACGGGACGCTTTCGCTGCTGCGCGAGGAGATCATCTCGATCGTGAAGCAGCAGCTGTCCCGGTTGGAGTCGGCGGGGCGCCTGCCGGAGGGAGTGGAGATCCCGACGGCGGCGGCGGGACTGTTCGGGACCATGCTGGTGGTGGCGCTGGACTGGCAGGTGTTCGGACCACAGCGGACCCGGGCGGAGGTCCGGGATGCGGTGATGGTGCTGATCCGGGGTCTGGGGCGGCGGTAGCTCAGCCTGGCCCGCGGGGGCGCCCCCGTTTTCCACGCTACCGGGCGGCACCGACAATTCCGTGGGGCGAAAGCCGTGAAGGTCACCTTGAGGAACGCAGAGTTCCTGGAGGTGGCCTTCACGAAACTTGAGGTCAGCCGCGGTCTTCCGGGCGGGCTCGGACCGCTGCCGCTCGCGGTTCGGCAACGCCCGCACAAGGCATGTTCGAGCGCGGCCGTCTCGGGGTGGTTGGTTCAGCCGCGTGAGGTGGCCGAGCTTGGTGTGGTCGCGGCCGGGGCCACAACGGACTGCTCAGCCGCGGTCCTCCGGACGGGCCCGGACCGCTGCCACTCACCGTTCCCAACGCCCGCACAAGCCGTGGTCCCGCGCGGCCGTCTCGGGTGATCGGCTCAGCCGAGTGAAGTGGCCGAGCCTGATGCGGTCGCGGACGGGCGCCGGAACTGACGGCTCAGCCGCGGTCTTCCAACCGCGCCCGGACCGCTGCCGCGTACGTGTCCACCGCCGTGGCCGCTGCCGTCAGCTCGCACGGGCCGTCGATCAGCAGGCGCTTCGCCGGGACGTACGCCTGGTCCAGTTCCGGGTCGCTCTCCAGCCCGTGCTCGCGGGCCAGCTCGTTGTCGCCCGCCAGGCGCGCTCGGAGTTCCTCGCGGCGGGCCATCAAGCCGTCCAGGACCGCGCGCTGGCGGCGGCCGTCCTCGACCGCTGGGGCTACCGCGTGCTCGTGGCTGTCGATGTGGCGCTCCACCCACTCCGCGTCGCCGTCGACCTCCGCCGAACGCAGCTGCTTCAGCGCGCCGCGGAGGCGGTGGGCGCGGGCCGGGAGCATGGCCACGCCCGTGAAGCGCGTCGCCACGCGCAGCTGGTACGCCTCGATCTCCGCGAGCTCCGCCACCGCCTGCGTCAGCACCTCGAGGCGGCCGGCGAGGTCGTCCGGGGCCGGGCGGGCCGCCGCCGTGCCCGCGCGGACCGCCGCCACTCCCGGGGACGACTCCTCGCGGAAACCCAGCAGCAGGCGCAGTCCCAGCTCGGCCGCGCGGCCGGCCAGCGGGGCGAGCACCTCGCCGACCAGGCGGTCGGGTTCGGCGGAGTCGTCGATCGCGTCGACGACCAGGGTGCGGCCGGCGACCCCGTTCGTCAGCCGGTCGGCGATGCGGTGGCGGACGGCGTCGGCGGTGCGGCCGGTCGCGTCGACGGCCAGGTCGACGCTGCCCGCCGGCGGCATCTGCCCGAACGCGGGCGGCAGGCCGGCCACGCCGAGCGAACGTTCGCGGTCGGCCAGGACGATGCCGAACCGCAGGGCCGCCGCCACCGGTGAGCCCGCCTCGCCGGTGTCGACCACCCAGACCGTGCCGGGCTCGGCCTTCGCGAACCAGTCCGCGACGCGCTGCACGAACGAGACGTCGACGGCTTCCCCGACCGGGCGCGAAAAGCTGGCGTCGACGGCGGGGCTGCCGGACGTCCAGATGCTCAGCTGCGGCAGGTGGCCGAGCATGGTTTCGACGGGCACCATCCACGTCCCGGTGTCCTTGCCCACGACCACGCCGACGACGTGGCCGGTCGCCTCGTCGAGCACCGCCGTGCCGCCGAAGCCGGGGCCGAGCGGTTCGGCTTCGGCGGTGCGGAACAGGCGGACCCACTCGCCGCCGGTCGGTTCCGGGGCGCCGAGCCGGGCGTGCGTCCACCGGCCGACCGAGCCGGGCGGGAAGCCGAACGCGCGCACGAGCTGGTGCTCGCCCAGCGGCATGCGGTGCAGCGGCGCGCGGAACACGCGCGATTCGGGGCGGTCCAGGCGCAGCAGGGCGAGATCGCCGTGCCCGCCACCGTCGGAGGGCACCCAGCAGCCTTCGACGACGGTCGCGGTGCCGGGCAGTGCCTCGGCCAGGCCGACGAAGTCGACGGTCAGCGCGGACCTCGGCCCGCCGGCCGTCTCGACGACGTGCGCGCTCGTCAGCACGTGGTACTCGTCCAGTACCGTGCCCGCCCCGCACACCCGGCCGAGTTCGTCGTGCAGCCGGACCCGCCAGCGTCGTCGCTCACGCTCGAACCCCATTCGGCGGACCCTACGCCGTGATCGCCGCGCCTCGGGCGCCGACCTCCCTACCCAGCGGTAATAGCTCACCCGAACGGAGTCCTCCGTTCGTCGCAATGCCAACGGTTTTCGTGCGCGGATGACTGAACGAGCCCCCGGGGAGACCGCTCAGCGGGACCGACTGCTCGCTGAGCGGTCTGCCCGAAAGATCACCAGACACTGCACCGGCAAACCCGTCAAACCCGGCCGAACACCCAGCTGCCCGGCGCGGCCGGGTCGTCGCCCGCCCAGAACTCGTACCAGTGGCCGGTGAACTCGTCGTGGGAAAGCCGGCCGTCGCCGTCGGTGTCGAGCAGCGCGAACGCGTCGCCGGTGGACGTCGTGGCGCCGCTCCACGCCTCGATCATCCGGTGGTACTCCGCCGCCGAGATCGCGCCGTCGCCGTTTTCGTCGACCGCTTCGAACATCGCCGCGGCCGTGCCGGTGACGGCGCCCGGCATCTGCGGGAGTTCGTCGACGACACCGAGGACCTCGTCGAGGGAGACCTTGCCGTCGCGGTCGCGGTCGGACGCCGCACGCAGGGTCGCCCACCAGCCCATCATGATCGCGGCGAGCTTCTCGCCGTCGGGGCTGCCGCCGTCGGTGCCGCGCACGTCGAGCCACCTCGCCGTGAGCGCCCGGAAATCGGACTCGGTCAGATACCCGTCGTCGTCGGCGTCGAGGGCGCCGAAGACGACGGAGATCTTGCGTCGCTGGAAGTCACTGGCCATGCCGCCAGCTTCGTCGCGGCGAACGGCATCCGACGACGGCCGCCCGGGTGCTCCCGCGCCACGACCCGGTGATCCGGGTCGCGACGCAGAGTAGGCGAACGGTCAGTGCGCGGCTTCGTTCCAGGACCGCCCGTAACCGACCGAGACCTCGAGGGGCACGGCGAGCTCGTACGCCGAGCCCATGCCGTGGCGCACCAGCTTCTCCAGCTGTTCGCGCTCCCCTTCGGCGACCTCCAGCACGAGTTCGTCGTGGACCTGCAGCAGGATCCGGCTCTTCAGCTTCGCCTTGACGAGTTCGCGGTGGACGTTGAGCATCGCGACCTTGATGATGTCGGCCGCGCTGCCCTGGATCGGGGCGTTCAGCGCCATCCGCTCGGCCATCTCGCGGCGCTGGCGGTTGTCGCTGTTGAGGTCGGGCAGGTAGCGGCGGCGGCCGAAGACCGTTTCGGTGTAACCGTTCTTCGCCGCGACCCCGACCACCGAGTGGAGGTAGTCGCGCACGCCGCCGAAGCGGTCGAAGTACGCCTCCATCTGGGACTTGGCGTCCTCGGTGGAAATCCGCAGCTGCTGCGAAAGCCCGTACGCCGAAAGCCCGTACGCGAGGCCGTACGACATCGCCTTGACGCGGTAGCGCAGCTCCGGCGTGATCTCCTCCGGCGGCATCGAGAACGCCCGCGACGCCACGAACGTGTGCAAGTCCTCGCCGGAGTTGAACGCCTCGATCAGGCCCTCGTCCTGCGACAGGTGCGCCATGATCCGCATTTCGATCTGGCTGTAGTCCGCGGTCATCAGCTCGGAAAAGCCCTCACCGACGACGAACGCGTCGCGGATGCGACGGCCTTCTTCGGTGCGCACGGGGATGTTCTGCAGGTTGGGCTCGGTCGAGGACAGCCGCCCGGTGGCCGCGATCGTCTGCAGCAGCGTGGTGTGGATGCGCCCGTCGTCGGCGACGGACTTGATCAGCCCCTCGACCGTCGTGCGCAGCTTCGTCGCGTCCCGGTGCTCCAGCATGTGCTGCAGGAACGGGTGTTCGGTCTTCTCGAACAGCCCCTGCAGCGCCTCGGCGTCGGTCGTGTAGCCGGTCTTGGTGCGCTTGGTCTTCGGCATGCCGAGCTCGTCGAAGAGCACGACCTGCAGCTGCTTCGGCGAACCGAGGTTGATCTGCTTGCCGATCACCGCGTACGCCTCTTCGGCCGCCTGCGTGACGCGCGAAAGGTAGTGCGCTTCCAGCGTGGTCAGCTGCTCCAGGTCGACGGCGACCCCGGCGATCTCCAGCTCGGTGATGACCTCCAGCAGCGGCAGCTCCAGCTCGGCGAGCAGCTTCGCGCCGCCGATCTCCTCCAGCTCCTTCTCGAGCGCGCCGGCCAGCTCGAAGATGGCGCGGGCCTTGACGAGCTCTTCCTGGATTTCCTTCTGCTCCAGGCCTTCCGCGCCGCCGTCGAGCAGCGACAGCTGGCCGTCGCCGCCGTCGGTCTCCGAGCGCAGCTCGCGGTGCAGGTAGCGCAGCGCGAGGTCGTCCAGCTCGAACGTGCGCTGGCCCGGGCGCACCAGGTACGCGGCCAGCGCGGTGTCCATGGCGAGCCCGGCGAGCGTCCAGCCGCGGGCGTGGATCGCGTGCAGCGCGACCTTGAGGTCGTGGCCGGTCTTGCGGATCTCCGGGTCGGCGAACCAGGCGGCCAGCGCGGCGTCGTCCGCCTGGTCCATCGCCGTGACGTCGACATACGCGCCTTCGCCGTCCGCCGCAGCGAAAGCTACCGCGCGCAGGTCGGAGCGGACGGACGCGCCCACCGCGCGGAACGCCAGCGCCACCGGCTCGCCCCCGCTCGCGTGCGCCGCCAGCCACGCGCCGAGCGCGCCGGGCGCGAGCGCGGCCCCCGAGACCTCGAAGCCCTCGTCGGCCTCCGGCTCGGCGCTCTGCAGCGTCGCGAACAGCCTGTCCCGCAGCACGCGGAACTCCAGCTCGTCGAACAGCGCGTGCACGGCTTCGCGGTCCCAGGGGCGCAGCTCCAGCCCGGCCGGGGCGATCTCCAGCTCGACGTCGCGGATCAGCTCGGTGAGCTGGCGGTTCAGCTGGACCGAGCTGAGGTGCGCCCGCAGCGCCTCCCCCGCCTTGCCCTTGACCTCGTCGACGCGGTCGATCAGGTCGTCGAGCGAGCCGAACTGCTTGATCCACTTGGCCGCGGTCTTCTCGCCGACGCCCGGGATGTTCGGCAGGTTGTCCGAGGGGTCGCCGCGCAGCGCCGCGAAGTCCGGGTACTGCCGCGGGGTGAGCCCGTACTTCTCCTCGACGGCGTCCGGCGTGAACCGGGTCATCTCCGACACGCCGCGCTTCGGGTACAGCACGGTCACGTGCTCGGTGACCAGCTGCAGCGCGTCCCGGTCACCCGTACAGATCAGGACGTCGAAGTCTTCCGCCGTCGCCTGCGTCGTGAGCGTGGCGATGATGTCGTCGGCCTCGAAGTTCTCCTTCGTCAGCGACGGGATGCCGAGCACGTCGAGGACTTCCTTGACCAGGTCGACCTGGCCGCGGAACTCGTCCGGGGTCGCGCTGCGGTTCGCCTTGTAGTCCGCGAACGTCTCCGAGCGGAACGTCTTGCGCGAGAGGTCGAACGCCACCGCGAGGTGGGTCGGCGCTTCGTCGCGGAGCAGGTTGATGAGCATCGAGGTGAAGCCGAAGACCGCGTTCGTGACCTGGCCGGTCTTGGTCTTGAAGTTCTCCGCCGGCAGCGCGAAGAACGCGCGGTAGGCCATCGAATGGCCGTCGATCAGCAGCAGCTTCGGGCGCTCGGCGACGCTGGTCGATCCTGTGGCGTTGGCAACGGTCGTCTTCTCACTCGGGCTCACGGGCCCGAGTCTAGGCTGAGGGTCCGACACTCTTACGTGTCGCATAGGAACAGGAGCTTTGTGTGACGGACAGTGCCGCCCCCATCGACGTGGAGCGGCTGTCGGGCATCGACCCGGCGGCGGCGGACCAGCAGCTGAACGACAAGATCGGCATGAAGCTGCTCGAAGCGACGGCCGAACGCGTGGTCGGCACGATCCCGGTCGAGGGCAACCTCCAGCCCTACGGCCTGCTGCACGGCGGCGCGAACGCGGTGCTCGCCGAGGCGCTGGGCTCGACGGTCGCGGCCCTCAACGCGGGCCCCGGCCGCGCGGCGATGGGGCTCGAGCTGTCCTGCACCCACCACCGGGCCGTGCGCGCGGGCACCGTCACCGGGGTCGCGACGCCGCTGCACGTCGGCCGCGGCACCATCACCGCGGAGATCGTGCTGACCGACGACGAGGGCCGCCGCACCTGCACCGCCCGGCTCACCTGCGTCGTCCGGGACCGCCCGCCGGGCGCCTGAGCCGGTGGACCTCGACCTCGCCCAGGTGCGGGCGTTCGTGGTGACCGCGGACCAGCGCCACTTCGGGCGAGCCGCCCAGGCGCTGTTCCTCACCCAGCAGGCGCTCTCGAAGCGCATCCGCAAGCTCGAGGACGCCCTCGCGACGCCGTTGTTCCTGCGCACCAACCGGTCGGTCGAGCTGACCGCCGAAGGCGAGCGGTTCCTGCCGCACGCGCGGGAGCTGGTCCGGGTGGCCGACGCGGCGGTGGCCGCCATGGGCGCCGACGACCGGCCGCTGCGCCTCGACCTGCTCGACTACCGCCTCTCCCCGATGTTCCTGCTGCGCCGGCTCGCCGAGCGGGACGCGGGGCTGCGGGTGGACAAGGTCGCCGGCGGCGGGTTCGCCACCGCCGTCGAGAAGCTGCTGAGCGGCGAGCTCGACGCCGCCTTCGGCCGGGTGAACGGCTTCGGGCGGGCGCTGCCCGACGAGCTGGAGCACCGGGTCGTCCGGCTGGAGCCGCTGGTCGCCCTGCTCGCCCCGGAGCACCCCCTCGCCGTGCAGGACACCCTGCCGCTGACCGACCTCAGCGCCGACGGGATCTGGCTGCCCGGGCACGGCGGCCCCGCCGAATGGCTGTCCTACGTGCACGAGCTGTGCACCCGCTTCGGCGTGCCGATCGACGACTCCGGCGTCAGCTACGACCTGCGGCACACGCTGGAGCAGACCCGCTACGGCAAGCGGCGCGTCACGCTCGCCGGCGCGGACATGGAGCTCGCGCCCGACCTGAACCTGAAGGTGCTGCCGTTCGAGCCGTCGCCGCTGTTCCCGTGGTCGCTGGTCTGGCGGCGAGGGAAGGCGCACCCGGCGCTGAAGCGGCTGATGTCGCTGGCCGGGCGCACCAGCCGCGAAGAGGACTGGTGCGCCTACGACCCGGCGCACGCCTGGGTGCCGGACGACGACGTCATCCTCGCAGCTGCCGCGCGAACCACCCGGTGAACGCGGCGTCGACCCGGGCCGCGGCCGGCGTGCCCGGCGGGAGTTCGTGCGCCATCCCCTCGACCGCCACCAGCTCGGCACCCAGCTTCTCGTGCAGGGCCGCGGCCGGTTCGCGCACGGCGACGTCGTCGTCGGCCCCGGTCACGAGCAGCAGCGGCGCGGTCAGCTCGGCGGCCCGGTTCACGTAGTCGTAGCGCGCCGCGACCGCGCGGGACCGCTCGGTCCACGCGTAGGTCACCCCGAAGCGCCGCTCGTTGGCGGCGATCATCGGCGCGAGCTGGACGACCGGGCTGACCACCGCGGCGGCGGTGATCTCGGCGTCCCCGCGCGCCAGCACCTCCAGCGCCACGATCGCCCCGGCCGAGCCGCCGAACACCCCGAGCGGCCCGCTCGCGCCCGGCAGCCGGTCGCGCAGCTCGGCCAGCGCCGCCGGGAACTCGGCCGCCGCCTGCTCGGTCACGGGCTCGAAGACGTTCAGGACGGCGTCCTCGCCCGCGCGCCGGAAGACCTCGTCGTGGCCGCCTTCGGGCAGCCGCGCCCCGCTCAGCGGCAACCCGAAGTACACCCGCCACGCCTGGAGACCCGCCATCGGCACGGCCTCGGCCATCGCCTGCTCGCTCGACGGCACGTCCATCAGGTGCCAGCCGGCCACCAGCGCCGCCGGTTCGCCGGCGTTCGCCGGCGGCACCGCCACGAACGGCACCCCGGCCGCGATACCCTCGATCATCTCGTGCTCCTCGGTTTTCGTTGTGCCCCAAGCAAACCGCGAGAAGACGAGCGGGTCCAACAGCCTTCCGGACCGCGACGACAACCGGTGGTTGTGGCCGGGAACGCGAACCGGCCCCGCACGCCGGAGCGTGCGGGGCCGGGGTGAAAGCCGCCGGGACGTCAGCCGACGCCCAGGTAGGCCTCCTTGATGCTGTTGTCCGCGAGCAGTTCCTTGCCGGTGCCGGACTTGGTGATCCGGCCGGTTTCGAGGACGTACGCGCGGTGGGCGCGGGACAGCGCCTGCTGCGCGTTCTGCTCCACCAGCAGCACGGTGGTGCCCTGCTTGTTGATCTCCGTGATGATCCGGAAGATCTGCTGGATGAACTGCGGGGCGAGCCCCATCGACGGCTCGTCCAGCAGCAGCAGCTTCGGCTTCGCCATCAGCGCGCGCCCGATCGCGAGCATCTGCTGCTCGCCGCCGGACATCGTGCCGCCGAACTGGCCCTTGCGCTCCGCCAGCCGCGGGAACAGCTCGAAGACCCGTTCCAGGTCCTCGGCCAGGTCCTTGCGGTCCTTGCGGGCGTAGGCGCCCATGTCGAGGTTCTCCATCACCGTCATGCCCGGGAAGATCCCGCGGCCTTCCGGCGCCTGCGAGATGCCGCGGACGACCCGGAGGTCGCCGCGCAGCTTGGAGATGTCCTCGCCGGCGAACGTGATCTTGCCCGACGAGATCGGCCGGATGCCCGAGATGGCCCGCATCGTCGTCGACTTGCCGGCGCCGTTGGCCCCGATCAGCGTGACGATCTCGCCTTCCTCGACCGAGATGGACAGCCCGGAAACCGCCTGGATCCGTCCGTAGTGGACGGACACGTCCGACAACTCAAGCAACGTCATCGTCAGGCACCCCCAGGTAGGCCGCGATCACCGCGGGGTTCTCGCGGATCTCGGCGGGCAGTCCTTCGGCGATCTTCTTGCCGAACTCCAGCACCACGATCCGGTCGGTCACGCCCATGACGAGCTTCATGTCGTGTTCGATGAGCAGCACGGTGTAGCCGTCGTCGCGGATGGTCCGGATCAGGCCCATCAGGTCTTCCTTCTCCGCCGGGTTGAAGCCCGCCGCGGGCTCGTCCAGGCAGAGCAGCTTCGGCTCGGTGGCCAGCGCCCGCGCGATCTCCAGGCGCCGCTGGTAGCCGTAGGGCAGGTTCTTCGCCCGGTCGGCCGCGCGGTCGGCGATGCCGACGAACTCCAGCAGGGCCATCGCCTTCTCGACGGCGGCCTTCTCCTCGCGGTGGTGGCGCGGGGAGCGGACCAGCGCGCCGAGCAGGCTGGTCTTGTGCCGCGCGTCGGTGCCGACGACGACGTTCTCCAGCGCGGTCATCTCGCTGAAGAGCCGGATGTTCTGGAACGTCCGCGCGATGCCCAGCTGGGTGATGCCGTGCCGCGACGTCTTGCCCAGCGCCTTGCCCTCCAGCCGGACCTCGCCCGAGGTCGGCCGGTAGACGCCGGTCATCGCGTTGAAGCACGTCGTCTTGCCCGCGCCGTTCGGCCCGATCAGGCCGAGGATCTCGCCGCGGCGGATGCCGAAGGAGATCTGGTCGAGCGCGACGAGACCGCCGAAGCGCATCGTCACGTCGTCGACCTCGAGCAGCGTCTCGCCGACCTCGACCTCGATGTCGCGGTCCGGCGCGACGACCTCGGCGACCTCGGCGTCGTGCTCGGCCCGCTCCTCCGCCGTCATCTGCTGCAGTTCGGCGACGAGGCCGCCCTCCGCGACGACCTCCGGCCCGCCGTTCTGGGGCTCGGTCATGACTTGCTCCCCGGGGTCGGTTCGGTCTGCAGCGCGCCGTCACTGCTGATCTGCTCACCGCGGCCCAGCAGTCGTTGGTACGCCTGCCTGCCGTAGGCGAGCAGGCGCTGGCGCGCACCGAGCAGGCCCTGCGGCCGGAAGATCATCAGGATGATCAGCGCCAGGCCGAAGATCAGGTACTTGTACTCGGCGATCGCCTGGAAGCGCAGCGGGACGTAGGCGACGACGCAGGCGCCGAGGAGGACACCCACCTTGTTGCCCGACCCGCCGAGGATCACCGCGGCCAGGAACAGCATCGACGTGACGACGTCGAACTTCTGGTTGTTCACGAAGCCGAGCTGTCCGGCGTAGAGCGCCCCGGAGAGGCCGCCGATCGCCGCGCCGCTGATGAACGCCCAGATCTTGAACTTGAACGTCGGCACGCCCATGATCTCCGCCGCGTCCTCGTCGTCCCGGATGGCGACCCACGCGCGGCCGACGCGGCTGCGCTCCAGGTTCCCGACCAGGAACAGGACGGCGATGATCAGCGTGACGCACAGCCAGTACCACGGCGTGCCGTTCGAGTTGTTGAACAGCGCCGAGCCGTCGGCGTTCGTGCCCGGCGGGTGCCCGACCTCCTTGAAGCCGGAGTTGCCGCGCAGCGGGCCGACGTTGTCCGCGAGCAGGCGGACGATCTCGCCGAACCCGAGCGTCACGATCGCGAGGTAGTCCCCTCGCAGCCGCAGCGTCGGTGTCCCGAGGATCACGCCGAACACCATCGTCACGACCATGGCGATCGGCAGCACGACGAGGAACGGCAGGTGCGACAGCGACGAGTCGGGACTCGTGAACAGCGCCATCACGTACGCGCCGATCGCGAAGAACCCGACGTACCCGAGGTCCAGCAGGCCCGCCTGGCCGACCACGACGTTGAGGCCGATGGCGACCAGTGCGTAGCGGGCCACCTCGAACATCGCGATCGGGAAGTCGTACCCCGGCTGGGTGGTCAGGATCGGCGGGTTCAGCACCGGCAGGAAGTAGATCAGCACCACCAGCGGGATCAGGATGACCCACTGCTGGACGCGGCTCAGGTTGTTCCAGCGCTCGCGCAGCGAGTGCTTGCCGGGGCTCGCCACCGCCGGCTGGGTCGTGGTCGTCGTCATACCCGGGCCTTTCCGAGCGACTCACCGAGGATGCCGGTGGGCCGGATCATCAGGACCAGCACCAGCAGGACGAACGCGACGATGTCGCGCCACCCGCCGCCGAACAGCGACTGGCCGTAGTTCTCCGCGACGCCGAGCAGCAGGCCGCCCAGCAGCGCGCCGCGCAGGTTGCCGATACCGCCGAGCACCGCCGCGGTGAACGCCTTGATGCCGAGCAGGAAGCCGCCCTGGTACCACGCGCCCTGCGGGATCTTCATCATGTAGAACAGCGCCGCCGCACCGGCGAGCAGGCCGCCGATGAGGAAGGTCAGCATGATGACGCGTTCCTTGTTGACGCCCATCAGCGTCGCGGTGTCCGGGTCCTGCGCCACGGCGCGGATGCCGCGCCCGAACTTCGTCTTGTTGACGAAGTAGTTGGCGCCGAGCATCAGCAGGATCGACGCGACGACCGTGATGATCGTGACGTTGGTGACGCTGCCGCCGAAGAGCGTGAAGACTTCCTGGTTGCGCATGAGCCGGATGCCCAGCTCGGGGTTGCCGCCGCGCCAGATGAAGATGAGCTGCTGCAGCACGAAGGAAGCGCCGATCGCGGTGATCAGGAAGACCAGCTTGGGCGCGCCGCGTTTTCTCAGCGGCCGGTAGGCGACCCGTTCGAGGACCACCGCCGTGCCGCCGGAGATCGCCATCGACGCCAGCAACGCGAGGAGCAGGAAGCCGATCAGCTCGATCACGGTGAGCGTGGGCGTGTTACCGGGGCGGAACCCGAGGCCGTAGAAGGTGAACCACGTCGCGTAGACGCCGTAGATGAACACCTCGGAGTGGGCGAAGTTGATGAGCTTCAGGACGCCGTAGACGAGGGTGTACCCCAGCGCCACGAGCGCGTAGATGCTGCCGTAGGCGAGCCCGTCGAACGTGTTGTTCCAGAACTGGTCGAGGAACGCGCTCACGTCGAACGTGATCCAGCTGTCGCTCTGCGCCAGAACGACCGAGCTCAAGTGATGAGTCAATGACACACTAGTTCTCCATGTGGGACCGGGGTGCCCACCCGGCGGGATCGAGCCGCCGGGCGAGCACCCCGGGAATCAGAACGGGAGCGTTGCGCTACTTGATCTCGGTGTTGCGGACGATCTTCCCGCCCTCGACCTTGTAGGTCCACACGGTCGTGCTGGACAGCTCGCCCTTGTCGTCCCACTTGAAGTGCTTCGTGATGCCCTGGCCGTCGTACGACTTGACGAAGTCCAGCAGGCCGGCGCGGTCCTTCTTGCCCGCGTCGATGCCCTTGAGCAGGATCGTCGCCAGGTCGTAGGCCTCGGGCGAGTAGGTGCCCGGGTCCTTGCCGACCGCGGCCTTGTAGGCGTCGGTGAACTTGGTGAACTGGTCCGCCGGGACGCACGGGCAGGTGAAGTACGCCTTCGAGGCCGCCTCGCCGGCGCCCTTGACGAACTCGTCGTCCTTGACGCCGTCCGGGCCCACGAACTTGGCCTCGACGCCCGCGTCGTTCAGCTGCTGCGCGAACGGAGCGGCTTCCTGGTAGTACCCGGAGTAGAACACCGCGTCCGGCTTCTCGCTCTTGATCTTGTTGACCACGGCCGAGAAGTCGGTCTGCTTCGTCTTGACGGAGTCCTGGCAGGTGCCCTTGTCGCCGAGCGCCTGGATGGTCGACGCGGCCAGGCCGGTGCCGTAGTCGGAGTCGTCCTTGATGACGCACACCTTGTTGGCCTTGAGCTCGCCGGTCATGAACTTCGCGGCGGCCGGGCCCTGGGTGTTGTCGTTGCCCAGGCCGCGGAAGAAGGTCTTCCAGCCGTTCTGGGACAGGGTCGGGTTGGTGGCCGACGGGGTGACCGTGACCAGACCCGCGCCGTTGAAGATGTTGCCCGCGGCCTTGGACTCGCCGGAGAACGGCAGGCCGACGACGCCGATGATGGCCGGCGTGTTGACGATCTGCGTCACGATGCCGGGCGCCTTGTCGGGCGTGCCCTCGGTGTCGAACTGCTCCAGCTTGACCTGGCAGCCCGGGTTGGCCTTGTTGTGCTGCTCCACGGCGAGCTTCGCGCCGTTCAGGATGTTGACGCCCAGCGCGGCGTTGGCGCCGTTGATGGTGCCCGCGTACGCGATGGAGGTCGGGGAACACTGGGCCTTGCCGTCACCGGCGGGGTCGGCCGCGTCGGCGGCGGCGGACGGAGCCGCGGCCTGGGACTGCGAGCTCGCGCTGCTGTCGCCCGAGCCGCTGTCCGTGCGTGCCGAACACGCGCTGAGCGAAATGGCCCCGGCAGCGGCCAGCACGATGAACCGCGCAAGTCGTGCTTTCTGCACTCGTTCCTCCAAATGCCACCTGACCGCCCGGTAGGACGGCTGTCCCCATGTGGGACCTGACTGGCCGCTGAAAGTAGCCGCCCCGGGAGCCGTTGCACAGAGTCACGCGTGCTCTTGTAGCCACATCGTGACGGTCGTCACGAGTATTAACGTATGATTTACACCCGCTCGTCGTAATCTGACCAGCGGGTGGTGACTCTCGGTGCTCAACAGCCCGCGGAGTGCCCCTTGACGCCCGGTTAAACGTGTGCAGAGTCTACGGACCACGAGTCGATCACCGCGCCCGGCCACGCCGGGAAGGTTCGCAAAGGTACCAACAACGCCCTTTCGGGCACCCGGAGCGTCACGAAAACGGGGTGCGCCGGTCGTCCCGGCGCACCCCGTGTCGGTGGTGGTTCAGCTCCCGATGCTCTCCACGACGGCCTCGGCGACGGCCTTCATGGTCGTCCGCCGGTCCATGGCGGTGCGCTGGATCCAGCGGAAGGCATCGGGCTCGGTGAGCCCCTGGCGGCTCATGAGCAGCCCCTTGGCCCGGTCGATGACTTTGCGCGTCTCGAGCCGGTCGGTGAGCCCGGCGACCTCGGCCTCGAGCGCCTGCAGCTCGGAGAACCGGCTGACGGCGAGCTCGATGGCGGGCACGAGGTCCCGCTTCGCGAAGGGCTTGACGAGGTAGGCCATGGTGCCGGCGTCTCGCGCGCGCTCGACGAGATCCCGCTGGCTGAAGGCGGTGAGGATGACGACGGGCGCGATCCGATCCCCGGTGATCTTGGCCGCGGCCTCGATCCCGTCCAGCTTGGGCATCTTCACGTCGAGGATCACGAGATCGGGCTTGAGATCGGTGGCCAGCGCGATGGCCTGCTCCCCGTCCCCGGCTTCGCCGACGACTTCGTAACCCTCTTCACGCAGCATTTCGACGAGGTCCAGCCGGATGAGCGCCTCGTCCTCCGCGACGAGCACCCGTCGCTGCGGCACGGTGGCGGCACCGTTGGCCTCGGTAGCCTGATCGGTCACCGGGGTCCTCCTGAAGACTCGGCGGGACAGTCGGTTTTTCGCGGCTTCCCGCGAACCTGAAGCCTACCGGGAACGATCCAGTTCGAGAGATGGCGTTCACCACGAAGTGGCGGGGACGACACTCCCGCCCCCGAAGGTCGGAGGAGAGCGGTGATCCCGTAGGGTTGTCGCGTCGCGCCCCCGTAGCCCAACTGGCAGAGGCAACGGATTCAAAACCCGTCCAGTGTGAGTTCGAATCTCACCGGGGGCACTCGCGAGCACCAGCAGAAAACGGCCCCTGACCAGGAAGAACCTGGGCAGGGGCCGCACTTGTCTGATCCAGTTGTGTCCGGGGCAGTCAGGACGGCAGCCCCAGGATTGCGTGCTCGCCAGCCTGTGAAGCGACGATCTCGACGAAGTGCTGCAAGACGACGAACGGCAGCGTCTGCTCCCCGTCGAAGAAGACGTCCGCCGGCTTCTCTTCTTCGGGCGCGTAGACAACCACCGTCACGGCGGTCGGTCCTGGAGCCGGTGAAGCAGGCATAGCAGCTGAAGCCGGAACCGTTCGCGCCTCACTGAGCTCGAAATACGTGGTCCGATCCTCGCCTACGCCAGTCTCGGTGGCCGCAGCGCAGTACAAGCCGCCATCGAATTCCCAGGTCACCAGAGACACGGTGGGATGTTGCCACATCTGCGTCAGCCGGCCGCAGGTCGCACATCCACGGTCGCCCGCGGGGCGGCTGGGCGGCGGCGCCGGGTTGGCCGCGCTCAACGTCTGGCTGGTGCTGAGAACCAGTAGGCCGGCTGACCACAGTGGACGTCGGCCGAACGTGGATGAGTACGGCTGCGGTTCCGGGCTCTGCTACCGGGCGAAGTTCGGTTCCGCCGCTTCCAGCCGTGGTACCGGAATGCCCAACCGCCGTGCTTCGGTCAGTGTGTCCCGGCAGACCTCGCGTGGCTCCTCGGCCTCGGGGTCGAAGTGCGCCGCCAAACTCACGCGCGCCGGCTCGACGTGAGCGGTGAGCCAGGCGAGCACCGGAGCCGTCAGCCAGGTGGGTGCCCGGAACAGCAGCACACCGCCGCGGTGACGTCGTAGGTCGACGCCGCGTGCCTCCAGGAGTGGCAGCAGTTCGCGGGCCGCCAGCAGGCCCTCGCGCAGGTCTCTCCTCGACCCGGCCAGTTTGGACAGAGACCCCACTCGCAGCCCCTGCGAGAGCAGGCCCGCGTCCGACGCGAAGTGGACCCACAGCCAGCCGCGGAAGTCGGGGCGTTCCTTGATGCGGAGTCCGGCCTCGCGGAACGCCTGGCGCGCCGCCAGTTCTCGGTCGGTCGGGGGCTCGCCGAGCGTGCCGAAGACGACCGAACGCATCAGCATTCCACGGAGCACTCCTCCCGCGTCGAAGCCGCCGCCGGCCTGAGGGAAGCCCCACGCGATGCGGTCGGCCGGGAGGGTGCCGATCGCGGCCGGGGGCTCCGTCCAGATGTTGCCGAAGACCAAAACCGTGGCCTGGCCGAGGCGCGGGGCCAGGAAGGCCGTTGCCTCCTCGAGGCGGTGGTGCGGCACGCTGAGCACGATCAGGTCGAAGTCGTGGCCGGGCTCCAGGGTCTCGCGGTAGCGCACCGGCCACTTCTCGGTGACGCGCTGCCCCCACACCCGGCGCCGCAGGTCGCTCAGGTCGAGCTCCACCGTGTCCCCGTACGTCGCCGCGCGGCCCGGCCGGACGTAGAACTCGACGTCGTGCCCCGCCCGTTGGAGGGCCCAGCCGTAGACGGTGGCGATCACGCCTCGGCCGAACATCAGGATCTTCACGCCGCACCTCGTGGGGTATTGTCGATCTGGAGGTCATCTCCACTTCTGAAAATATGGAGATCATCTCCATTTGTCAACGGGAGGGTGGTTCGTGACCGCCGAGAAGCCGCTGCGGGCCGATGCCCGGCGCAAGCGCGACGCCCTGCTCGCCAAGGCCCGGGAGGTCTTCGACGCGGGCGGCTTCTTCGACCTCCGCTTCGACGACTTCGCCCGGTTGGCCGGGGTGGGCACCGGCACGTTGTACCGCCACTTCCCCACCCGGGAGTCGCTGGCCGAAGCGGTCTACCGCGGGGAAGTCGCCGCCCTGTGCGACCGCGCCCGCCGGCTGCAGGCCACGTTGCCCCCGGCGGAGGCCTTGGCGACCTTCCTGCGCGGCATGGTCGACCACATCGCGGCCCACGAGGGCCTGGCCCGGACGCTGGCCACGCTCATGGCCGATCGGGCCGGCGACCTCGCCGAAGGCAGCCGGGCGCTGGAGCAGGCGGTCGCCGACCTGGTGGCCGCCGCCGTGCGGGACGGCGCCGTCCGCGACGACGTGGACGCCGGTGCCGTGATGATGGCGCTGCACGGCATCGGCGCGGCCCACGACCGACCGGGCTGGCGGGCCGAGGCCGACGGTGTCATCACCCTCGTGCTGGACGGGTTGCGCTGCCGGCCATGACAAGCGTGGCACCGACGCGTCAGGACGGATCTGCCGGGTTTTCGGTCCGCGGCATGTCGGCGTCGAGACCGGCGGCGAGGGCGACGATCGCGTTGAGGACCGTCACCACCTCCTTGCGTGGCTCCGAGCGGGTGGTGCGGTGCCGCGCGACGAGGGTGCGGGTTCCGAGGCCGGGCAACGACACCGCCTTCGCACCGTCCGGGACCGCTTCCCGCACCGCGAGCGCGGGCACGAGCGCGATGCCCAGGCCGCCCGCCACCATCGACAGGGCGACGTTGTAGTCGTAGTAGCTGTGGCCGGGCGCCGGGGCGGGCGGGAATGCGCGGCGGGCGTGCTCGGTGGCCGTGTGCGCCGCCGTTTCGGAGTCGACGCCCAGCCAGGTCAGGTGCTCCAAGTCGGCCGTGCTGGCCGGGTCCGGGGTGCCGGTGGGCAGGACCACCAGCCACGGTTCTTCCAGGATGGGGACGTCGCGGGTGCCGCGCGCCGGTTTTCCCTCGCCTGAAAGGCTTCGGTCCTCGAGGATGAGCAGATCGACCGTGCCCGAACGCAGTGATTGCAGCGCCTTGCCGGTCTCCATCTCGCGGATCACCACTTCCAGCGCGGGGAACTGCTCCCGCAACTGGTGCACGAGCGGGATCAGCAGCGAGCGGATGACGGACTGGAACCCGGCGATGACGACCGTGCCGGTGACGTCTTCGGCAAGGGCGGCCAGGGCTTTGCGCGCGTCGATGAGTTCGGCCTCGATGTGCTCGGCCGCCTCGGCCAGGACCCGCCCGGCCGGGGTCAGGACGGCGCCGGTGGGCTGGCGGTCGAGCACCGCCGTGCCGGTCGACTCCTCAAGACGGGCGATCTGCTGGGACACCGCCGAGGGCGTCAGGTGCAGGAGATCACCGGCGGCGAGCACGCCGCCTGCGCGGTGCACGGCGAGCAGGACGGCGAGCCGGCGCGGATCGATCTGCATTCAGCGGAGCTTAACCCCCGGAGCAGATAACTTCGATTGCGTTGTACCCCCGCGGCCCGTCACGATGGCGCCATGGAGGAAATGTTGTCGCTGGCCGCCACCACGGCCGGCTGGCTGGGAGCACTCGGCACCGCAACGGCGTACGGCCTGGTCTCCGGCCGGGTGGTCGAATCGGGCTCGGCCACGTTCCAGTCGCTCAACCTGTCGGGCGCCGCCCTGCTCGCCGTCTCGGCCGCCGCCAGCGGTGCCTGGCCCGGGGTCGCCGCGAACTTCGTCTGGGTCCTGATCAGCGTGGTCACGCTGATCAGCGCGCGCGGCGCCCTGAGCGGCAGGCCGACCCCGGGTGAGACAGCCCCGTCGAGCTCCCCGGGCTGATCGGTCTCGCGGCGACCGTGACGCCGGACTAGCCGAGACCCGGACCGCGGGCCGCGCGGGAGTTCGCGCCGGCTCGTGCGGTGAGCAGGCCCAGCGCGATCATGGCGACGCCCAGGCCCAGGTGCAGCCAGTTGTCCGCGGTGTTGACCGGGACGAAGTTGGCGTCGCTGCCGTGGTCGATGACCAGCCCGTACAGCCAGAGCACGAGGTAGACGACCCCGCCGCCGATCAGGAACGTCCGCGCGCCTCGTGCGGTGCGGGCCGAAGCGAGGCCGACGACGCCGAACAGCAGGTGCACGACGTTGTGCAGGACCGAGACCATGAACACGCCCAGCAGCATGGCCATCGAGTCGTGGCCGGCGAAGCTCAGCTGGTCGTAGTCCGTGGTGACGCCGGGGACGAACCCGAGTACGCCGACCAGCAGGAACACGACCGACACGACCATCGCGGTGAGCTGCACCGGTGTCCGCGTGCGAGCAGGACTGGTTGCCGACATGGCTTTCCCTTCGTGGAACCGCATCAGAGACGTGCCGCCTTCCGGCACGGACAGCGGGCTTCCCGGTTTTCCCGCGAACACACCTGAGGGTTCGATCGCGCCCGTCCGGGTATCCGCTCGGCGTTAAGGCACGCAGCCACCGACCGACGCCGGATCCCCGTGGTCCGCCCTCGGAAGTGGTCTCGGGTTCAACCCCAGCTCGGGCGCCGCGACGGCCACCGCTCGCGCGGCCGTCCCGCCTGCGCTGTCGAGCACCCGAGCGAAGGGGTTCCCCCATGGCCGACGGCGACGTGCACACCTACTTCGAAGACGGCCAGTGGAAGAACCGCATCGAGGGCGGCGTCCGCGCTTCCAACACCTCGCGGCACCGGGTGGACGCCGTCGTCGCCGGACGGCAGACCGCGAAGAAGCGACACGTCGCGCACGTCGTCCACGACCGCGACGGCGGGATCGAAAGCGAGCGGACTTTCCGGCCGCTCGACCGGTAGGCGTGCCAGTGCCCCGGCCGGCTGCCGCCGTGGTGCTGCCCGCCGCGCCGATGTCACCCAAAAGTGGCCCCGACCGGCTACTTGTTCTACCGTGGGTGGTGAACCGGTCGAGACAACGGCCGCAATCTGTACCCCGCGCTCGGGGCATCAGTTGTCGCGCGGCCTTCTCACCGCGATCACACTTCAGCGTTGTACCTAGGGTGTGTCCTACGAAAGCAGGCCACCATGACCATCGAACTCGACCGCACCACGGTCCAGCCCGCCATCACCCTGCCGTCCGACCTGTGGGTGCGGACCCACCGGCCGGAGAGCGGCACCGCCGTCGTCGAAGTCGGCGGTGATCTCGACGCCGCCGGCGCGCCGCGGCTGGCCGAGCTGCTCGAGGCCCGCGCCAACAGCACCCTGCGGCGGCTCGTGATCGACCTCACCGAGGTCGGCTTCCTCAGCGCCGCCGGGCTCTCCGCCCTCGAACACGGCTACCTCCGGGCGTGTCAGCACCAGATCCTTTGCACCGTCCGGGTTTCCGCCGGAAGCCCGATCCTCTGCACCATCGGCTTCTTCCCGCTGCGCTTCAGGGAAGCGATCGAGGTCTGCTGACCGACCTCGAGGCGAACCGGGCGCCTGGCGGTCCGATGTGGACGGAGGCGGTGGTCGACACCGGGCGCGGCCCGTCGATGAGGAGCGCGAGGTACCGCTTGCGGTCGGCGCCCGCGGTCGGCCGCCTTGGTGTAGCGCTCGACGCTGTCCACCACGGTCGTCAGCAAGTGGTCGAAAACCGCGCGCACGAGCTGGTCGCGGTTGCGGAAGCGCCGGTACACCGAAATCCGGACGCCTGAGCCCGCTCGCCCCCGACCTCACCGCCACGATCCGGTGCTCGACGCCGAAATCCCCCTCCCGCGACCAATGACCCGACGCGCGCCGGCGGCGCCCCGGGGTATCGCCGGTGTATCGAAATCCGCATACGGGACGGCAACGGCGGCCGCTCTTGACTGGGGCGCATGACCGACAGCCAGCAAGCGCCGGCCCGGGGGCCGGGGGCCGTGACCACCGGGGTCGCCGTCTACGGGTGCGGGCCCGACGAGGCCGCTCTCTTCCGGGAGCTGGCGGTGCACTGCGGGGTCACGCCCACCATCACCGAGGCCGCCGTCTCCGCGGACAACGCCGGGCTGGCCGCCGGCATGCGGTGCGTCAGCGTCGGGCACAAGACGCGGGTCACCGAGTCCACCCTGCTCGCGCTGAGCCGGATCGGCGTGGAGTACGTCTCCACCCGGAGCGTCGGCTACGACCACATCGACGTCGGCTACGCGAAGTCCGTCGGCATCACCGTGGAAAACGTCGCCTACTCGCCCGACAGCGTGGCCGACTACACCTTGCTGCTCATGCTGATGGTGCTCCGGGACGCGAAGACCACCTTGCGGCGCGCGGAAGTCCACGACTTCCGGTTGACCGACGTCCGCGGGAAGGAACTGCGGGACCTGACCGTCGGGGTGCTCGGCACCGGGCGCATCGGGGTCGCCGTCATGGATCGGCTGCGGGGGTTCGGGTGCCGCATCCTGGCGCACGACAGCCTGCCGCGGAACTCCGCCGACTACGTTCCGCTCGACGAACTCCTGCAGGTCAGCGACATCGTCACGCTCCACACACCGTTGACGCCGGACACGCACCACCTGCTCGACCGGCGGCGGATCGCGCGGCTGAAGCGGGGTGCCTTCGTCGTCAACACCGGGCGCGGGCCGCTCCTCGACACCGACGCTCTCCTGCGCGGGCTGGAAAGCGGGCGGCTGGGCGGCGCCGCGCTGGACGTCCTCGAAGGCGAGGAAGGCGTTTTCTACGCCGACTGCCGGGGGAAGGCCATCGAGACCGAAGCGCTGGTGCGGCTGCAGAAACTGCCCAACGTCGTGATCAGCCCGCACACCGCCTACTACACCGACCACGCCCTGAGCGACACCGTCGAAAACAGCCTCGTCAACTGCCTGAGCTTCGAAAGCGGGAACCACCGTGGTTAAGCTGAAAGTCGGGATCCTCTTCGGGGGCCCGTCCGAGGAACACCCCGTCTCCGTCAAGTCCGCGCGCGAGGTCGCCGGGCACCTCGACGCCGAAAAGTACGAGCCGGTCTGGATCCGGATCTCCCACGACGGCGGCTGGGAACTCTGCGACGGTCCCGGCGCGGAGCACGGCAGCCCGGTCGTGCTGTCGCCGGACGGGTTGCTCGTGCTTTCCGACGGGAAGTACGAGGTGATCCGGCTGGACGTCGTGCTGCCGGTGCTGCACGGACGGTTCGGTGAGGACGGCGCGGTGCAGGGTTTACTCGAACTGGCCGGCGTTCCGTACGCCGGCTGTGACGTCACCGGTTCCGCGCTGTGCATGGACAAGTCCCTCACCTACCTCGTCGTCGCGAGCGCGGGCATCGCCACGCCGAAGCACTGGGACGCGGACGAAAACCCCGGCGAGGTCACCTATCCCGTCTTCGTCAAGCCCGCGCGGTCGGGTTCTTCCTTCGGGGTCAGCAAAGTGCTCCGCGCGGAAGACCTGCCGGACGCGGTGGAAGCCGCGCGGCAGTACGACGAGAAGGTGCTGGTCGAGGAAGCCGTCGTCGGCAGCGAGATCGGGTGTTCCCTGCTGGGCAACGGTTCCGACCTGATCACGGGCGAGCTGGACCGGGTCGCGCTCAGCCACGGGTTCTTCAAGATCCACCAGGAGGAGAACCCGGAAAGCGGGTCCGAGAACTCCGCGTTCATCGTGCCCGCGGACATCCCGGCCGAAGCGCGTGCGCTCGTCCTGGAGACGGCGAAGGCCGTCTACCGCGCCCTGCGGTGCCGGGGGCTGGCGCGGGTCGACGTGTTCCTCAAGGAGGACGGGACCGTCGTGCTCAACGAGGTCAACACCCTGCCCGGCCTGACCTCCTACAGCCGCTACCCGAGGATGATGGCCGCCGCGGGACTGCCGCTCGGGGACGTCCTCGACCGGCTGATTTCGCTGGCGCTGAAGGAGAAAACGCGGTGAAGGACGACTTCGTCTTCGTGGACGAGTTCGTGCCCGGGATCCGCTGGGACGCCAAGTACGCCACCTGGGACAACTTCACCGGCAGGCCCGTGGACGGCTACCTCGCCAACCGGGTCGTCGGCACCCGGGCGTTGTGCGCGGCTTTGGAACGGGCCCGGGAAAAGGCCGGAACGCTCGGGTTCGGGTTGCTCCTGTGGGACGGCTACCGCCCGCAGCGGGCCGTCGACTGCTTCTTGCGCTGGTCGCGGAAACCCGAGGACGGCCGGACCAAGCCGCGGCACTACCCGAACATCGAGCGGGCCGAGATGGTCGAAAAGGGTTACGTGGCCACGAAGTCGGGGCACAGCCGGGGCAGCACCGTCGACCTGACGCTCTACCACCTGGACACCGGCGAGCTCGCCGCGATGGGTGGGGGCCACGACCTGATGGACGCGGTCTCGCACCACGGGGCGGCCGGGATCACGCCGGCCGAGGCGGAGAACCGGCGGCACCTCTGCGCCATCATGGAGTCCTGCGGGTTCCGCCGGTACGACCGCGAATGGTGGCACTACACGCTCAACGGCGAGCCCTACCCGGACACCTACTTCGACTTCCCCGTGCCGTGGCGATCGTGACGGCGCCGCGCGTCGTCGTCGCCGGGGGTCATTCGGCCGGGCACATCGAACCCATGTTGAACTTCGCCGACGCGTTGCGCCGCCTGGCACCCACCGCGGAAGTCACCGCGCTGGGGACCGTCCGCGGCCTGGACACCACCCTCGTCCCGGCCCGCGGCTACCCGCTCGAACTCATCCCGCCGGCGCCGCTGCCGCGTGGCGCGGACCCGGCCCTGGTGCGGGCGCCGGCGCGGCTGCTGGACTCGGTGCGGGCGGCCGCGGCGGTGCTCGACCGCGTGCGCGCCGAGGTCGTGGTGGGCTTCGGCGGTTACGTGGCCGGGCCCGCCTACCTCGCCGCCCGGCGGCGGGGCCTGCCGATCGTCGTGCACGAGGCGAACGCGCGGCCCGGGGTGGCGAACCGGCTGGCCGCCCGCCTGACGCCGCACGTGTTCACGGCCGCCCCGGGGGTCCGGCTGCCGCACGCGACCGCCATCGGGATCCCGCTGCGACCGGCGATCACCGGCCTCGACCGGCCCGCACTGCGCGATGCCGCCCGGCGGCGGTCCGGCTTGCGGTCCTCCGGGCCGGTGCTGGTGGTCACCGGTGGTTCGCAGGGTGCGCGGACGATCAACGCCGCGGTCACCGGCGCGGCGGCGGCGTTGCGGGCGGCCGGGGTGCAGGTCCTGCACATCACGGGACCGCGGCACGTAGCCGACACGACGGCGGCACTGCGGGCGGCCACCGGGCCGCGGCCCACCGACGCGCCACAGCTTGCTGACGGCGATCCGCCCTACGTCGTCGTCCCCTACGTCGACGAGATGCGCTACGCCTACGCCGCCGCCGACTTCGTGCTCTGCCGCTCGGGGGCGATGACCTGCGCCGAACTGGCCGCCGTCGGGCTGCCGGCGGCGTACGTCCCGCTCCCCGACCGCGGTGGCGAACAGCGGCTGAACGCCGAGCCCGCCGTCTCGGCCGGCGCGGCCCTGCTCGTCGACGACGAAGACCTCGACGCGGCCTGGATCGAAACCACCCTCGTCCCGGTGCTCACCGATCCGGCGCGGATCGCGGCGATGTCGGCGCGTGCGAGGGCGGCCAGTGCGCCCGACGCGGACGTCGTCCTGGCCCGGCACGTGCTCACCGCGCTCGAGGAGCGGCGGGCACGCGCACGGTGACGCGGAGGCCGCCGTCGAGCCGGGGCGTCAGAGTGAGCGTTCCGTCGTGCGCGCGGGCGATGCTGCTGACGATGGCCAGGCCGAGGCCGACGCCCGCCTGGTCGCTCTTCACGCGTTCGGTACCGCGCCGGAACGGCTCGGCGAGCGTCGCCACCAGCTCCGGCGGGAGCGGCTCGCCGGTGTTCTCGACGGTGAGCTCGACGCTCCCGGCGTGGACGCTCGTCTCGACCCACACCGTGCCCGCCGCCGGCAGGTTGTGGACGATCGCGTTGTGCACGAGGTTCGTCGTCAGCTGCAGCAGCAACGCGGCCGAGCCGGTGGCGGCGGCCGGCTCGCCGGACACCGAGAGCGCGACGCCGCGCTTCTCCGCGAACGGGAGGAGCGTCTCGGCGGCCTCCTCCGCGACCAGCGACAGGTCGACGGGCTTCGGCGTGAACGACCGCTGGTCGGCGCGGCTGAGCAGGAGCAGCGCTTCGGCGAGGTCGATCGCCCGGGTGTTGACGGCGTCGAGGCGGCCGACGAGCTCGTCGACGTCACGGTCGCCGTCGTGGCGGGCGACCTCGAGGAGCGTCCGCGTGATCGCCAGCGGCGTGCGCAGTTCGTGGGACGCGTTGGCGGCGAACCGCCGCTGTTCGGCGACTTGGGCTTCGAGCCGGGCGAGCATGGTGTCGAATGCGTCGGCGAGCTCGCGGAACTCGTCGCGCCGGCCCGGCAGCCGGATCCGGTGCGAGAGCGAGCCGTCCGCGGCCGTGCGGGTGGCGTCGGTGATGCGGGTCAGCGGGGCGAGCATCCGCCCGGCGAGGAACCACCCGCCCGCCAGCCCGAACACCAGCAGGAAGATCAGGCAGGCCGCCGCGGACGGTGCGAAGGCCCGGATGAGGACGCGGCCCGGCGGGGCCATCACCACCGGCATGAGCTCCATGCCCAGCTGCTGGTAGTACAGCAGGAACAGGCCGATGGCGGCGAGCAGCAGCGTGCCCGTGAGCATGACGAAACCGGCGTAGCTGAGGGTCAGTTTGAGGCGGACGCTCAGGCCGGGCGCCCTATCCACGGCCGGCCCCCGGCTCGATGCGGTAGCCGGCGCCGGGCACGGTGGCGATGATCCCGGGTTCCCCGAGCCGTTTGCGCAACGCCGACACCGTGATGCGGACGGCGTTGGTGAACGGGTCGGCGTTCTCGTCCCAGGCCCGTTCCAGGAGGTCCTCGGCGCTGACGACACCCCCTTCGGCGGCGACGAGGACCTCCAGCACGGCGAACTGCTTCCGGGTCAGGGCGACGTAACGGCCGTCGCGGTAGACCTCGCGGCGGAACGGGTCCAGCCGCAGGCCGGCGATCTCCCGCACGGGCGGCCGGTTGTGGGCGCGCCGCCGGTCGAGCGCCCGCAGCCGCAGCACGAGCTCCCGCAGCGCGAAGGGCTTGGTGAGGTAGTCGTCGGCGCCGAGCTCGAACCCGGTGGCCTTGTCGTCGATCCGGTCGGCGGCGGTGAGCATGAGGATCGGGGTGCCGCTGCCAGAGGCGACGATGTGCCGCGCGACCTCGTCGCCGGACGGCCCGGGGATGTCGCGGTCGAGCACGGCGATGTCGTAGGTGGTGACGCTCAGCAGCTCCAGCGCGGTGTCCCCGTCGCCGGCGATGTCGGCCGCGATCGCCGCCAGGCGCAGCCCGTCCCGGATGCCTTCGGCCAGATAGGGTTCGTCCTCGACGACCAGCACACGCACGCTCCCGATCGTACGAGCCGGTTCCTATCGGCGGCGTATCGAAAACCGGATACGGGCCGGCATCGCGGCCCTGCCTTGACTGGGCGCATGACTCCTCGCGAACTGGTCGTCCGCGGCGCCGTCCCCCACCCGGTGAGCGTCTTCGACGACGAGACCCCGGCGGTCGCCAACCTCGATCCGCAGCTGCTCGCCGCCCTGCGCCGCGCCGCGGCCGACGCCGGGATCCCGATCCTCGTCAACGGCGGCTGGCGGTCGCCCGAGTACCAGGAAGAGCTGTTCCGCCGGGCGGTCGCCGAGCACGGCTCGGAACGGGAAGCGCGCCGCTGGGTGGCCACGCCCGGCACCTCGGCGCACGTGTCGGGCAACGCCGTCGACGTCGGCCCCGCGGCGGCCCGGCGGTGGCTGTCCGAGCACGGTGCGGGGTACGGGCTGTGCCAGATCGACCGCAACGAACCGTGGCACTTCGAGCTGCGCCCCGACGCTGTCGAGCACGGCTGCCCGCCGATGTACCCCGACCCGAGTCACGACCCGCGGACGAGGGTCAGGACGTGATCGTCGGCAGTTCCGGGGCCGCCACGTCGTAGACCTTGCCCTCCTGGGTCAGCAGGGCCGCCAGGACCTTCGCCTTGCGGTCCGTCTGCTCCGCCGTCCCCCAGCGGACGATCTTCCCGCTCGACAACGTGAACTCCACGCTCGCGGGTGTCTTCGCCGTCGCCGTCGTCACCTGCTTCAGCAACTGCTCCGGGATCACGCCGAGGACCGCCGTCACCGCTCGGGTCACCGGGTCGTCCGCCGACACCTTGGGGAGCTTCAGTTCCGGCAGGCCCGCCGGGCGGGCCGGAACCGTCTTGAAGACCACGCCGCCGCCGCCGACCAGGTGGACGCCGTCGCCGCCCGGGCCGCTGTCGAAGAACGCGATGGCCGTTCGCTCGGTCACCGTGATCTCGATCGTGCTCGGCCAGGAGCGGGACACCTCGACCGTCGCGATGCCCGGCATACCCGCCACCCGGTCGCGGATCTCGTCGGCGTCCAGGCGCAGCAACGGTTTCCCGGCCGGCACCGCCGCCGCCGCGCGGATCTGGTCCGCGCTCACCGTGCGCGCGCCCGCCACCGCGACGTCCTTGACGCCCAGCATCGAGCTGAAGAACAGCAGGTACACGCCCGCGACGACGGTCACCACGGTCAGCAGCGCGACCCACCGGCGGCGGATCTCGACCTGCCGGTTGGGCCGGTGGGGCCGGGTGCGCGGCGCCGTCTTCACGCGCGCGGCGCGGGTGCGGCGGCGCTCCTCGTCGGAGCGCCGCCCGCGCCGTTCCCGCGCCAGGGCAGCACGATCCCGTTCGTCCTCTTCGGACGGGCGGCGGCGTTCCCTGGTCGGACTCATGGTGTCAGCGCTTGTCCAGCTCGGCGAGGATCTCCGGGCCCAGCTGCGTCACGTCCCCGGCGCCCATGGTGACGACGAGGTCGTTGCCGCGCACGAGCCCGGCCACCAGGCCGGCGGCGACGTCGAACGCGGGCTCGTAGTGCACCGGCACGGTCACGCCATCGGCGATCAGCGCACCCGTGACACCCGGCTCCGGTTCCTCGCGAGCCCCGTAGACGTCCAGCACGACGACCTCGTCCGCCAGCGACAGCGCCGCGGCGAACTCCTTCGAGAACAGCTTGGTCCGCGAGAACAGGTGCGGCTGGAACACGACGACCACCCGGCCGTCCCCGGCCGCGGTCCGGACCGCGCGCAGCTGCGCGTCCACCTCGGTCGGGTGGTGGGCGTAGTCGTCGTAGACGCGGACGTCGCCGGAGCGGCCCTTGAACTCGAAGCGGCGCCGGACCCCGCCGAACGCGGCCAGCCCGTCGGCCAGCCCGGCGGCCGGCGCGCCCAGCTCGATCCCGGCCAGCAGCGCCGCGACCGCGTTGAGCGCCATGTGCTCACCCGGCACGGCGACCCGCACCGACAGCTCGGAGCCGTCCAGCAGGAGCCGCACGACGCCGCCGTCGGGGGCCGGCGCGTAGTCGAGCACGCGCGCGTCGTCCGGGCCGGTGACCGTGCGGCCGTAGCGGCGCACCCGGACACCCAGCTCCGCCGCCTGCTTACCGAGCTCGTCGGCCGCGGCGTCGTCACCGCAGACGATCAGCAGCCCGCCCGGCACGATCCGGCCCACGAATTCGGTGAACACCTTCGTGTAAGCCTCGGCGGTGCCGTGGTGGTCCAGGTGGTCGGGCTCGACGTTCGTCACGACCGCGACCGACGGCGAGTAGGTCAGGAACGAGCCGTCGCTCTCGTCGGCCTCGGCGACGAAGATGCCGCCCTCGCCGTGGTGGGCGTTGGCACCGGACTCGTTGAGGTCGCCGCCGATGGCGAACGACGGGTCGAGCCGGCAGTGCTGCAGCGCCACGGTGAGCATCGACGTCGTCGACGTCTTGCCGTGCGTGCCCGCGATGCAGGCGACGCGGTGCCCCTCCATCAGCCCGGCCAGCGCCTGCGCCCGGTGCAGCACCGGGATGCCGGCCTCGCGGGCCGCGGCCAGCTCGGGGTTGGTCTCCTTGATCGCCGTCGAGACGACGACCGCGGACGGCGGCTCGGGCAGCGCGGAGATGTTCTCGGCGCGCTGGCCGACGAACAGCTCGGCACCCTGGGCCCGCAGCGACAGCAGCGCGCGCGACTCCTTGGCGTCCGAGCCCGACACGAAAGCGCCCCTGGCCAGCAGGATCCGCGCGATGCCGGACATGCCGGCGCCGCCGATCCCGATCAGGTGCGCCCGGCGCAGCTCTTCAGGCAGTTCAGGCACCGGCGGCCTCCAAGACGATGCGAGCGAGGGTCTCGTCGGCCTCGCGGTGACCCATGCCGACCGCGGCGGCGCTCATCTTCGCGACGCGGTCGGGGTCGGTGACCAGCGGCACGACCAGCTCGGCGACCTTGGCCGGGGTGAGCTCGGCGTCGTCGACCATCAGCGCGGCGCCGGCGTCGACCGCGGGACGGCCGTTCGAAGCCTGCTCGCCGTTGCCGTGCGGCAGCGGGACGAACACGGCGGGCAGCCCGACCGCGGTCACCTCGGCCACGGTCATCGCGCCCGACCGGCACACGGCGACGTCGGCCGCGGCGTAGGCCAGGTCCATCCGCTCCAGGTACGGCACCGGCACGTACGCCGGCTTGCCCGGGAACTCCTGCACGACCAGCGTGTTCTTCGGGCCGTGCGCGTGCAGCACGCCGACACCCGCGTCGGCCAGGTCCTTCGCCGCGCCGGACAGCGCGTTGTTGATCGACGCCGCGCCCTGCGAACCGCCGAACACCAGCAGCGTCGGCGCGTCCGGGTCCAGCCCGAAGTGCGCGCGGGCCTCGGCGCGCAGCGCGGCGCGGTCCAGCGAGGTGATCGAGCGCCGCAGCGGGATCCCGACGACCTCGGCCTTCGGCAGCGGGGTCCCCGGGACGGCGACGGCGACGCGCTCGGCGAACCGCGCGCCGACCTTGTTCGCCAGGCCGGCCGACTTGTTGGCCTCGTGCACGACGATCGGGACGCGCCCGCGCGCGGCCAGGTAGGCCGGCAGGGCGACGTAGCCGCCGAAGCCGACGACGACGTCCGCGCCGACCCGGTCCAGCACCGCGCGGGTCTTGCGCACCGAGTCGCGGACCTTCAGCGGCAGCCGCAGCAGCTCCGGTGTCGGCTTGCGCGGCAGCGGCACCGGCGGGATCAGCTCCAGGTCGTAACCGCGGGCCGGGACGAGCTTGTTCTCCAGGCCGCGCTCGGTCCCGAGGGCGATCACGGTCGCGTCCGGGCGCAGCCGCATGACGGCGTCGGCCAGTGCGAGAGCGGGTTCGATGTGTCCTGCGGTGCCACCTCCGGCGACCACGACCACGGGCCCTCTGCCCGCGGCTGATCGCTCGGTTCCCTTGACGGGCTTACTCACCAATGACCTCTCCGGTTCGCGGTACTCCGGGTACCACGGCTCGCTGTTGTCCGCGCGGCCCCGCCGCGAGCGGTGCTCGTGCGGGTCGTGCTCGTCCGTGCCGCGCTGCGGCGCACCGGCTCGCGGACCGACCTGCGCCGTTCCTGCGCCGGGGCGGCCCGCGCCGCACGGGGCGCGGGCCTGGCCGCCTTCGCCCCGGCGCGCGCCGCACCCTTGCGGGTGGCGGGCGGGCGGTACGGATCGGGCGCGGGCAGCCGCAGCAGGCGTCCGAATTTACCCGGCCCCTGTGTGCGCAGCGCGGCCACCGCCTCCGGTTCGTGCCGGGCCGCGTTCGCGAGCACGCCCATGATGAGCATGGTGATCACCAGCGACGTCCCGCCGTAGGAGATCAGCGGCAGCGTCACGCCGGTGACCGGCAGCAGGCCGACGACGTAGCCGATGTTGATGCCGGCCTGCGCCACCAGGAACACCGTCAGCGTGCCGGAGACGATCCGGATCCACGGGTCGATGTTGCGGGTGGCGATCCGCAGGCCGACGATCGCGACCCCGGCGAAGAGGGCCAGCACGACGACGCAGCCGATCAGGCCGAGCTCCTCGCCGATCAGGGCGAAGATGAAGTCGTTCTGCACGTTCGGCAGGTAGCCCCAGTTGGACGCGCCCTGGCCGAGCCCCTTGCCGAAGAACCCGCCGTCGGCCAGTGCCAGCTTGGCCTGGTTGGCCTGGAAGCCCTCGGCGGTCGTGTCGGCGTCCGGGGAGAGGAACGACATGACCCGGTCGAGCCGGTAGGGCGCGATGACGGCGAGCACGAGCACGCCGGCCAGGCCGCCGGCGAGGATCACGCCGAACAGCCGTTTCGGGGCGCCGGCGAACCACAGCAGCGCCAGCAGGACGACGGCCAGGGTGACCGTGCCGCCGAGGTCCGGCTGCAGCATGACCAGGGCGAACATCAGCAGCGCGATCGGCACCACCGGCACCAGCAGGTGCCGCCACTGGTGGATCACGTTGTACTTGATCACCAGGATGTGCGCGCCCCAGAACGCCAGCGCGACCTTCGCGGCCTCGACCGGCTGGAAGGTGAAGTCGCCGAGCTTGAACCAGCCCTGCGAGCCGTTGACCGTCGAGCCGAGCGGGGTGAGCACGAGGACCAGCAGGCCGAGACAGACCACCGTGGCGGTGGCCGACATCGCGCGGATCCGTTCCAGCTTGATCCGCAGGCCCACCCAGAACACGACCGCGCCGATCGCGACGAACACCAGGTGCTTGATGAACAGCGAGTACACCCCGCTGCCGGTCTTCGGGTTGTAGGACGCGACCGATGACGCCGACAGCACCATGACGGCGCCGATCACGGTGAGCACGCCGGTGAGGGCCAGCACGAGGTGGAACGACGCCAGCGGGCGCGAGAGCCACGCGGTCAGCGCGGTCCGGAAGGCGACGAAGCCGCTCTCCTTGCGCTCGCGGCGCGGCCGCTTCGGCGCTTCCCGGGGCTTGGGTGTCTTGGACTCAGTAGCCGTCACTCGGCTCCCCCGCTGCGTCGTCGCGGAGGACGTGCACCGCCGCGGCGAACGCGTCGCCGCGCGCGCCGTAGTTCGGGAACATGTCCAACGACGCCGCGGCGGGTGCCAACAGCACCACGTCACCTGGCCGGGCCATCTCGCTGGCCGCACTCACCGCCGCAGTCATGGGTTCATGGTCACCCGGACGGAGGCTGTTCACCGGGACATCCGGCGCGTGTCGCGCGACCGCGGCGGCGATCACGGGTGAATCGACACCGAGTAGCACAACTCCGCGCAGGCGGCCCGCGATGCTGCTCACCAATTCTTCGACCGAAGCGCCCTTGAGCTGGCCCCCGGCGATCCACACGATGCTCTGGTGCGCGCGCAGCGACCCGGCCGCCGCGTGCGGGTTGGTCGCCTTCGAGTCGTTGACGTACCGGACGCCGGCGACCTCGGCCACCTCGACGGCCCGGTGCGGCGCGGGCTGGTACTCGCGCAGGCCCTTCAGCACGGCCTCCGGGGAGACGCCGTGCGCGCGGGCCAGCGCGGCCGCCGCGAGGGCGTTGGAGACGTTGTGCGGGCCCGCCGGGCGGACGTCGGCGAGGGTGGCCAGTTCCTCGGCGCTGGTCGCCGGGTCGGCCACGAACGCGCGGTCGACCAGCAGGTCTTCGACCAGGCCGAGCTCGCCGACCCGCGGGGTGTCGAGCTGGAAGCCGACGCGGCGGGCGCTCTCGGGCGCGTGCGCGCCGGCGATCCGGGTGGACCAGTCGTCGTCGGCGTTGTGCACGGCGACCTTGGCGCGGGTGTAGACCCGGCCCTTCGCGGCCGCGTACTCGTCCATGGAGCCGTGCCAGTCGATGTGGTCCTCGGCCAGGTTCAGCACCACGGCCGCGTCCGGGGCCAGCGTCGAGGACCAGTGCAGCTGGAAGCTCGACAGCTCCACGGCGAGGACGTCGTAGCCCGCGCGCACCGCGTCGAGCGCCGCGTAGCCGATGTTCCCGCAGGCCACGGCGTTGGCGCCGGCCGACTTGAGGATCGACTCGAGCATGCCGACGGTGGTCGTCTTGCCGTTGGTGCCGGTCACCACGAGCCACGCCGGCGGGTGCTCGCGCAGCTGCCCGACCCGCCAGGCCAGCTCGACGTCGCCGATCACCTCGACGCCCGCCTCGGCGGCGGCGACCAGCAGCGGCGACGTCGGGCGCCAGCCGGGGCTGGTGACGACGAGGACGACGTCTTCGGGCGGTTCGGTCAGCCCGGGCACCAGCTCGGCGCCCAGGCCGTCCAGCTCGGCCAGCCGCTCGGCGTTGCCGTCGGTGACGGTGACGCGCGCACCCAGCTCGGTGAGCACGGGCACGATCGACTTCCCGGTGACCCCCGCACCGGCGACGAGAACGTGACGACCGGAGATCTCCACGTCAGCCGCCGAAGCCGAGCTGCTCGCTGTAGAACAGGCCGAGCCCGAACATGCAGCAGATCGCCGAGAGCAGCCAGAACCGGATGATGACCGTGGTTTCCGCCCACCCGGCGAGCTCGAAGTGGTGGTGGAACGGTGCCATCCGGAAGAGCCTTCGCCGGGTCGTCCGGAACACCGCGATCTGCGCGACCACCGAGATCATCTCGACCATGAACAGGCCGCCGATGACGATGGCGAGCAGCTCGGTGCGGGTGGTCATGGACAGGCCGGCGACCAGGCCGCCGAGGGCCAGCGAGCCGGTGTCGCCCATGAAGATCTTCGCCGGGGCCGCGTTCCACCAGAGGAACCCGACGCAGGCGCCGGTGGCCGCGGCGGCGACCACCGCCAGGTCGAGCGGGTCGCGGACGTCGTAGCAGGCGGGCGCCGGGCCGTTGGCGCAGTTCAGCCGCTCCTGCCAGAACGCGATGACGACGTAGGTGGCCAGCACCATCGCCGCCGAGCCGCCGGCCAGGCCGTCGAGCCCGTCGGTGAAGTTCACCGCGTTCGACCAGCCGGAGATCACGACGTAGCAGAAGATCACGAAGATCACCGCCGGGAACGTGATCAGCGCGAGGTCGCGGACGTAGGAGAGGCTCTCCGACGCCGGCGTGATGCCGCGGGCGTCCGCGAAGTTCAGCGCCAGCACCGCGAACGCGATGGTGACCACGAGCTGGCCGACCAGTTTCGCGGTCTTGTTCAGCCCCAGGTTGCGCTGCTTGCGGATCTTGATGAAGTCGTCGAGGAACCCGACGATCCCCAGCCCCACCGCCAGCATCAGCACGAGCAGCCCGGACGCCGTCGGCGCGCCGCTGCGGGAGTTGAACATCCAGTTGATCAGGTGCGCGGCGAAGTACCCGACGACCATCGCGATGATGATCGCGACACCGCCCATGGTCGGGGTACCGCGCTTGGACTTGTGTCCCTGGGGGCCTTCCTCGCGGATCTCCTGGCCGAAGCCCTGCCGGGAGAAGACCCGGATCAGGTAGGGCGTCAGCATGATGGAGACCAGCAGGCCCGCCGCGGCCGCGATCAGGATGCTGATCACGCGTCACCACCGTTCGAGCGATTCTCGGAGTTGTCGGTTTCCCGGGGTTCGAGCAGTGCTTCGGCGACCCGCCAGAGGCCGGCGGCCTTGGAGGCCTTCACCAGCACCACGTCCCCGGGGCGGAGCTGATCATGCAGCAGGGCGATGGCGGCGCGTACGTCGGGTACCAGGGTCGATTCCTCGCCCCAGGAACCCTCCTGGTGCGCCCCCTGGTGCATGGCGGCCGCTTCCGGGCCGATCACGACGAGCTTGGCGATGTTGAGCCGGACGACCAGGCGGCCGATCTCGTCGTGCGCGGTGATCGCGTCCGCGCCGAGCTCGCCCATCACGCCGAGCACGGCCCAGGACCGGCGGCCGCTCTCCCGCGTCATCGCCGCGAGCGCCTTGAGGCCTGCCCGCATCGACTCGGGGTTGGCGTTGAAGGAGTCGTTGAGGATCGTGACGCCGTCTTCGCGCGTCACGACCTCCATGCGGCGCGCGGACCGCCGTTCGAGGCCCGAGAGCCGCGTGGCGACCTCCGCCGGGGTCACGCCCAGCTCCAGGGCGACCGCCGCGGCCGAAAGCGCGTTGCCGACGTGGTGCTCGCCGTGCAGCGGCAGCTTGACGTCGGCCTCGCCGGCCGGGGTGACCAGCCGGAAGGACGCGCGGGCCTCGTCGTCGAGGGTGATGCCCTCCGCGCGGACCTGCGCGGACGGGCTCTCGCCGACGAACACGACGCGGGCCTTCGTGCGGCTCGCCATGGCGCTGACCAGCGGGTCGTCGGCGTTGAGGATCGCGACACCGTCGGCGGGCAGGGCCTCGACCAGCTCGCCCTTGGTCTTCGCGATGCCTTCGCGCGAGCCGAACTCGCCGACGTGCGCGGTGCCGACGTTGAGCACGACGCCGATCTTCGGCGGCGCGATCTCGGCGAGGTGGGCGATATGCCCGGGGCCGCGCGCGGACAGCTCCAGCACGAGGTGGCGGGTGCTCGCGTCGGCCCGCAGGGCGGTCCAGGGGTGACCGAGCTCGTTGTTGAAGGACCCGGGCGGCGCGACCGTCGGGCCGAGCGGCTCGAGCAGCTGCGCGATGACGTCCTTCGTCGACGTCTTGCCGGAAGAGCCGGTGACGCCGACGACGGTCAGCTCGCCCTCGGCCAGCCGCTGCACGACGTACCGGGCGAGCTTGGCCAGCGCGCCCAGCACCGCGGCGCCGGAGCCGTCCTTGTCGCCGGTCAGCGCGACCGACCGCTCGTGGGCCTCGCCCTCCCCCAATGGGGGCACGACGATCGCGGGCGCGTCGACCTCGCGGGCGGCCAGCACGGCGACGGCGCCGGCCTCGACGGCCTGCGCGGCGAAGTCGTGGCCGTCGACCTGCTCGCCCGGCAGGGCGACGAACAGGCCGCCGGGGGTGAGCTTCCGCGTGTCGAACTCCACGCTGCCGGTGACCAGCACGCCCGGTTCGGCGCGGTGCAGCCGGCCGCCGACGACGTCGGCGATCTCGGCCAGGCTGAGCACGATCACACATTCACCTCGAGTTTGTTGCGGATGGCCGCGGCCAGCTCGTCGCGGTCGGAGAACGGGTGCACGACGCCGCCGGCCTCCTGGCCGGACTCGTGCCCCTTGCCGGCGAGGAAGACGATGTCGCCCGGCCGCGCGAGCGCGACCGCGTGCGCGATGGCTTCGCGGCGGTCGCCGATTTCGATGACCTCGCCGCCCTCGGCGGGCCCGACCGCGCGGGCGCCGGCCAGCATCGCCGCGCGGATCGCCGCGGGGTCTTCGGAACGCGGGTTGTCGTCGGTGACGATCAGGAACTCGCTGCGGCGGGCCGCCGCCTCGCCCATCATCGGGCGCTTGGCGGTGTCCCGGTCGCCGCCGCAGCCGAGGACGGTGATGATCCGGCCCTCGGTGCGGGCCCGCAGCGCGTCCAGGCCCTGGGCGACCGCGGCCGGCTTGTGGGCGTAGTCGACGACGGCGGTGAACTCCTGGCCGACGTAAACACGCTCCATCCGCCCAGGCACCTGCACCTGCGCGAGCCCGGCGACGATGTGCTCCAGGCCCACCCCGGCGGTGCTCAGGATCGCGGCCGCGAGCACGGCGTTGGCGACGTTGAACTCGCCGGGCAGCGGGATCTTCGCCGCGGCGCTGGCGCCGTCCGGGCCGTGCAGGGTGAACGTCTGCTCACCGTGCGGGGTGGCCTCCAGGTCGGTGGCCTTCCACGCCGCTTCGGTGCCCGGGTCGGTGGTCACGGTGATCGTCTGCGGCGTGAGCAGCGCCTGGCCCCACGCGCTGTCGACCACGACGACCTCGCTGGTCGAGCGGCCGTCGAACAGCAGCGACTTCGCGGCGAAGTACTCCTGCATGTCCTTGTGGAAGTCCAGGTGGTCCTGGGAGAGATTGGTGAACGCGCCGACCGCGAACCGGGTGCCGTTGGCGCGGCCCAGCGCGAGCGCGTGGCTGGAGACCTCCATCGGCACGTGCGTGACGCCGCGCTCGAGCATCACCGCGAGCAGCGCCTGCAGGTCCGGCGCCTCGGGCGTGGTGAAGCCGCTGACCAGGCGTTCGCCCGCGATCCGCGTCTCGACCGTGCCGATCAGGCCGGTGGTCAGGCCCGCGGCCTGCAGCCCGGCGTCGACCAGGTAGGACGTCGTGGTCTTGCCGGAGGTGCCGGTGACGCCGAGGACGGCCAGCCGCAGGGAGGGCTCGCCGTAGATCCAGGCGGCGATCTCGCCGAGGGCGGCGCGCGGGTCGGCGTGGACCAGGATCGGGACGCCGGCGTCGCGCAGGGCGGGCCGCTCGGCGCCCGCGGCGTCGGTGAGCACCGCGACGGCACCGGCGGCGACCGCCTGGTCGCTGAAGTCGGCGCCGTGGGCCCTGGCCCCCGGGAGGGCGGCGAAGAGGTCGCCGGGCAGCACGTGCTGGGCCCGCAGGGTGGTGCCGGTGACGGTGAGGTCGGCGGCGTCGGGCGAGCCGGCGATCAGCCGGGCGTCCGCCCTGGCGAGCAGCGTCGCCAGCGGGACCGGGTCGATGCGCGCCGGGCGGGGCGGCGCGGGGACCGCTTTCACCGGGCTTTCCGGCACCTGGGAACTGGACGAGGACACGGACACGGCCAAGAGGCTACCGGCGGCCGGTTCGGGCACCCGCACGCGGTACGGCGATTGCGCGCGGCTGAGGCAGATGTGCTAAGTGGCGATACGGACCTTGTTGCGCCGCAAGGACTTCGCGAGCGTTGCGGACCGATGTGGACGATGGGCGCGTCAAAGCCCCCTCACCCGCGTGAGGGGGCTTTGACGCACAGTGCTTACTGGACGATGAGCGGGACTTCCGGCGAAGGGCCGTCCGACAGCGGGATCTGGTACCGCTGCGTCAGGTACGACGCGATGCTGTGGAACAGCGGTGCCGCGGAGTGCCCGACCGGCAGCGTCGTGTCCGGCGCGTCCAGCCGGATGCCCACCACGAACCGCGGGTGGTCCGCGGGCAGGATGCCGGCGAAGGTGATGTTGTACAGGTGGTCGCTGTAGGCCTTCGTCCGCGGGTCGACCTGCTGGCCGGTGCCCGTCTTGCCGGAGATCTGGTAACCCTCGACCGCCGCCGTCGGCGCGGTGCCCTTCTGCACGCCCTTGCCGTTCTGGGCGACCGCGCGCATCATGTCGCGCACCGTCTTCGCCGTCTGCGGGCTGACCACCTGGACGCTCTTCGGCGCAGGCTCGGGCACCGTCGTCCCGTCCGGGTTGACCTTCGCCTTGACGATCCGGGGTTCGACGCGCAGGCCGTCGTTCGCGATCGCCTGGTACATCCCCGCCATCTGCAGGACGGTCATCGACAGGCCCTGCCCGATCGGCAGGTTGCCGAACGTCGTCGCCGACCACTGGCTGCGCGCGGGCACCACGCCCGCGCTCTCGCCGGGGAGGCCGACGCCGGTGCGCTGCCCGAGGCCGAACCGCTTGAGCAGCTCCGAGTAGTGCTCCTCGCCGATCTTCTGGGCGAGGAGCAGCGTGCCGATGTTGGACGACTTGGCGAAGATGCCGGCGGTGGTGAACGTCTGCGTGCCGTGGGTCCAGGCGTCGTGCACGGTCTTGTCGGCGACCTGCAGCGCGCCCGGCACCTGGATCGTCGACTCCGGCGTCGCGATGCCTTCGTCGATCGCGCCGGTGGCGGTGACGACCTTGTTCACCGAACCCGGTTCGAACGGCGTCGTGACCGCGGGGTTGGCCAGGTCCTCGTTGGTCCAGGTCGACTGGTCGTTGGGGTCGAACGTCTTGTCGTTGGCCAGCGCGTAGACCTCGCCGGTCTTGGTGTCCGTGACGACCGCCTGCCCGCCCTTGGCGTGCGACTGCTGGACGTAGTCCGACAGCTGCCGCTGCACCTCGTACTGCAGGTCGGAGTCGATGGTCAGCTCGAGGTCCGAGCCGGGGACCGCGGCCTGGAGGTCGTGCTCCGTGCCCGGGATGACGACGTTGTCGCTGCCGTTCTTGGTGTTGACCATCATCCGGCCCGGCGTACCCGCCAGGTCGTTGTCGCGCAGCAGCTCCAGCCCGACCAAGCCGTGCAGGTTGTGCTTGGAGACGTCCGGGTCGTCGGAACGCCAGTTCGCGGCGCCGACGATGTTCGAAGCCAGGCTGCCGCCCGGGTATTCGCGCAGCGCGCGCTTCTCGACGCCGATCCAGGCGAAGTGCTTGACGATGTCGGTGGCGATCGACGGCTCGACGTTGTTCACCAGGTAGGTGAAGGACGCCTGCTTGTGGAACAGGTCCAGCAGCTGCTGCTCGCCGATGACGTTCGGCAGCTTGCCGGCGATGTACTTCGCGGCGGCGGCGGTTTCGCTGTCGAAGGTCCGCGCGGTGCCGGGGTTCTTCGTCGCGAAGTCGTCCATGCTCTTGTGCAGCGCCTTGAGGTTCACCGAAAGCGTGCGCACCTCGACGCTGAACGCCAGCTTGGCGCCGCTGCGGTCCACAATGGACCCGCGCTGGGCCGGGATGTCGATGGTCTGGGTGCGCTGCCGCTCGGCCGCGGCGGACAGCGCCCCGGCCTCGAACCACTGCACCTGCACCAGTTTCCCGCCGGCGACGAGCAGCACGGCGACCAGGATCAGGCGCACGGCGGAGAACCGGGTGCGGTTGCCGCCGTTGCCCCGGCGCGCGGCCGCGCTGCGCGTCCCGGCGGAGTAGGTCCGGCGCGCGCTCCCGGCGGAGCGCGCGCGGACCTGTCCCCGGCTGGAAGAAGCCATCACTGACCGGCCCCCGGCTGCGCGGGCGGCGGCTGCTCCTCGGCGGGCACGGCGGGCTGGTCACCTTCGATCGGCGCGCCCTGCTGCGACTGCGTGCCCGCGGCGGGCGCGGCCGGCGGCGCGACCGGCACCGCCGGCGTGTCCCCCTTGGCCTTCTTGGGCTCGCCGACGAGCGAGGTCTTGCCGTCCGGGCCGACGACGATCCGCGCCGGGTCGCCGCCGGGCACCATGCCCAGCTGCTGGGCCGCGGGGGCCAGCGACGCGGGCGACTCGGCCTTGGCGACGTCGCGCTGGAGCTGTTCCTTCGCCTCGGCCAGGCTCGCGTTGGTGGTGCGCAGCTGCTCGAGCCGGTAGGAGTCGGCGATCGCCTGCGTGGACAGCCACAGCGTGGTGGCCACGCCGACGGCGAGCAGCGCCATCATCAGCAGCACGAACGAGGCGCGCGACTTCGGCAGCCGCAGCTTCAGCTTGAGCTTCGGCGCGGGCGTGCCGGGCTGGGCCGCCTTCGGCTGCGGGCGCGGCTCGCGCTCCTTGAGCAGGTCGGCCCGCTGGGCGCGGCGCGCGTAGGCGCGTTCGGCCGCGGACGTGCGGCCCCGCGACGCGCGCCGGGGCGACGCCTTGCCCGGCTCGGTGGTCTGCGGGTCCGGCTCGACGGTGGTCGAGGTGCGGGCGGCCTCGCTGCGTCCCCGCGTCGCCGGCGCGGTGCGGCGGCGGGACCTCGTGGGAGCGGTCATCGCGGCTCTCCGATCCTCTCTGCGGCCCGCAGCCGCACCGAGGCGGCGCGCGGGTTCCGTTCGATCTCCTCTTCGCCGGCCTTCTCGGCCCCGCGGGTGAGGAGCTTCAGCTCAGGTCCGTGTCCCGGCAGTTCGACCGGGAGCCCTTCCGGCGTGCGGGACTTCGCGAGCTCGGCCAGCGCCTGCTTGACGAGCCGGTCTTCCAGGGACTGGTAGGACTCGACGACGATCCGCCCGCCCGTCTTCAAGGCGCCCAGTGCCGCCGGCATGGCCCGGCGGAGCACCTCGAGCTCGCCGTTGACCTCGATCCGCAGCGCCTGGAAGGTGCGCTTGGCCGGGTGCCCGCCGGTGCGGCGGGTGGCGGCCGGGACGGCGTCGTAGAGCAGCTCGACCAGGCGCCCGCTCGTGGTGAACGGCTCCTGTTCGCGGGCTTTCACGACGGCCTTGACGATCCGCTGCGCGAAGCGTTCTTCGCCGTAGTCCCGCAGGATCCGGATCAGCTCGCCGGGCGCGTAGGTGTTCAGCACGTCGGCGGCGGTGAACCCGGTGGTCGGGTCCATCCGCATGTCCAGCGGCGAGTCCTTGGAGTAGGCGAACCCGCGCTCGGCCCGGTCCAGCTGCATCGAGGAGACGCCGAGGTCGAACAGGATGCCGTCGGCCTTGTCGATCTTCAGCCCCTCGAGGGCTTCCGGCAGTCCGTCGTAGACCGTGTGCACGAAGTCGACGCGGTCACCGTGGCGCGCGAGGCGCTCCCCGGACTTCTCGAGCGCGGCCGGGTCGCGGTCCAAGGCGACGAGGCGCAGCCGCGGGAACGTTTCGAGGAGGGCGTCGGAGTGGCCGCCGAGCCCGACGGTCGCGTCCACGAGGACGCCGTCTCGGTCGGCGAACACGGGGGTGAACAGCTCGACGATGCGCCTCAGCAGTACCGGGACGTGTTCGGGTGCCGTCATGGTGTTCCCTCCCCCTTTCTCGCCTGGGCGGCCCGGGGGAAATATGGCGGATGCCGTCAGGTCCCTGTCCGCCCGCTGCGGACCTGGTACCGGGGAAGGTGCACCAGGGCTGTTGAGCGGACAGAGGCCTCACGGCATCCGGGTGGGCTTCCCCTCTTCGCGCGGGCGGCGAACCTCTTCGTCCCCCGACGACGAAGGTGCACCGCGTCCGCACGTCTAGAAGACGCCCGGCAGTACTTCCTCTCGAGCCTTCGCGTAGCTGTCTTCGTGTTCTTCCAGGTAGCCCTGCCACGCTTGGGCGTCCCAGATCTCCAGCCTGGTGATCGCCCCGATCACCACGCACTCCTTGCTGAGCCCCGCGTAGCGGCGGAGCTCGGACGCGATCGTGATGCGCCCCTGGCCGTCCGGCCGTTGCTCGTCCGTCCCGGCGAACAGGTAGCGCTGGTAGGCCCGAACCGCCTCGTTCGTGAACGGGGCCTCGGCGACCTTGCGCGCCATCTGCTCGAACTCGGCGCGGGGGAAGACGAAGAGGCAGTGGTCCTGCCCCTTGGTGAGCATCAGCCCGCCGGCCAAGGCGTCGCGGAACTTCGCGGGCAGCGCGAGCCGCCCTTTGTCGTCCAGCTTCGGGGTGTGGGTGCCGAGGAACACGGCCTCCACCTCCCTACCGCACCCGGTGGCGAACCACCGTCTACGGCTCCAGGGCTTCCCTTCCGCCCCACTGGCCACCACCGTACCCCACTTTTCACCACAGTCAACGCGAGAAACCGACGGCTCACTCCGTCGTGTGGTCCGTTTATGCAGGTCAACGAGGTGGGGGCAGGTGGGGGCCAGTGTGGGGGGCGGTGGCCAAGATCCCCCTCGGCGGGGGCCGGAGCAACCTCAGCTGTACCCCGGACGTCCGCATAACGGCCGCGAAGGAACTCCGGAGGGACCCGGGTGGGGCCCCGTGGGGACCCGGGTGGGGGCACGTGGGGCTGCGGGCGGGGGCCTGCGGAGACCCCGGTGGGGACGCGTGGGGCCTTCGGTGGGGTCCCTTGGGGACACGGGTGGGGGCACGTGGGGCTGTGGGTGGGGCACGTGGGGCCCCGGGTGCGGGCGCGCCGGGACCCCAGTGGGGGTGTGTGGGGACCGAGGGGAGCTCCCGGCTGGATCCAGCGAAGAGCACCCCTCCCCCGCCGCGCGTGGATGTCATGAAAGATTCGTTCATGACGTTGCGGAGCCGGGTCAGTCCTCCGGAGTGAGCAGTGACGCGACCCGCGCCGCCAGGCGGGTGCTGTCCACGGGGGTCACGTTCACCCAGTCCTGCCCGCCCCGCCCCGGCGTCTTCGTCGCGCAATACGCGCCCACGTCCGTGTCGAACCACGACAGCCCGCCCACCCGCGCCACCCTCCCCGACGGGCCACGGCGGCTCACGCTGAACGACCCCGCCGAGTACACCGGGCGCGCCTGGATCGCCAGCACCTCCCGCAGCTGAGCCGACGAAGCCGCCGAAGCCGCGCCGCGGGAAGAGAACACCGGGTCCTCCACCGAGCCCGCCAAGGACGACGCCGGCAGGCTCACCCCGTACCCCGGGCCGGCCGTCAGCTCCGGGAGGACGTCGATGATCGCCGTGCACAGCTCGGCGTCGCGGATGGCCGCCAGTGCGATCGTCTGCTCCGGCTGGGTCGCCAGGACGCCCCGGCGGCCGCGGACCGCCGTCACCGCGCGGAACGGGGCTTCCGCCGTCATGTCCACCATCGCTTCGCACGCGACGAAGACCTCCGCCGACGCGAGCAGCGCGAGCCGCTCCGTCAACGCCGGCTCCAGCGCAGAACCGTCGTACAGCCCGCGCTCGGCCAGGTTGTCGTACACCGCCTTGCGGACCTCGGCGCGTTCCTCCTCGGTGCCGCCGACGCTGCGGACGCTCAGCGGCTCCGGCGGGCGGTCGTGGCCGAGGTCGGTCCACAGGATGTCGAACGCCGACGCCGAGACGCGGATCAAGCCTGCCCCAGCGACGGCGCGGCGGGGAACGTCTCGGCCGGCACGTGGCCGTGCAGCGCCGCGTCGCGGGTGCGCATCACGTCGATCGCCTTCTGCCGCGCGGCTTCCGCCTCGGCGCGGCGGGCCGCCAGCTCGTCCGACAGTCCCGCCAGGACCTGCAGGTTCCCCGACGAAGCCGCGTCCCGGATCATCGACGCCGGGTCGTAGCCCACCGGCGGCGGCATGTCGGCCCGGGCCCGCGCCGCCGCCTCCGCCTGCGCGCCGACCGCGCGGCCGACCGAAGCCGAGACGGCGGCGGAGTGCGAAAGCCAGTCCGCGGCCCGGCCGAGGGCCGCCCGCGCCGCGTCGCCCGCGCCGCCCCGCCAGTTCTCCCGCGACGACGTGATCAGCCCGGCCAGCTCGGCGGTCGACTCCTGCAGCCGTTTCGCCAGCCCGTCCCAGCGCGCGCCCGCCTCGCCCGCGGCGACCGGGTCGTTGCCCGCCTCGACCTCCGCGGCCATGGCCTCGTGGCTGTAGGACTCGTACCGCGCGGTGGGGACGGGCGGTTGGGCGTCGGGCACGGCGCACCTCTCGTGGTCAGGGCAGTTTCGGTTCCACCAGGCCGGCCACCGTGCCCGCGCGGCGGCACGCGAGCGGGGTGTCCGAGAAGCCGGTGTTGCTGACGTCGATCTGGACGCTGGCCGCGTCGCCGACCCCGAGCAGCACGGCGCAGGTGCCGTCGGCGGCCTTCTTGTCCATCACCTTCAGCGCCGGGTGGCTGCCGACCGTCGTCTTGGTCGCGGTCTTCTTCGCGACTTCGAGGTCGGCCAGGCCGTCGGTCTCGCTGAGGGTCACGGTGACGCCGAAGGCGCCGGGCACGGTCCAGTCGCACGCGCGGGCGCCCGCGATCTCCTTGGGCTTGCCGAGCACGCTCACCCCGGCGCTCGAGCGGTCCTGGGGGCTGAGCAGCGTGCACGGGTCCATCGCGGCCAGGCCGGTCCACGCGACGGGCGGCGTCGACGACGCCGGGGTCGACGTGGTGTGGCCGATTCCGGTCCGCGGCGAGGTCTGCGCGCAGCCGGCGAGCACCACCAGCGCGACCGGGACCCCCAGCAGTCGCATCCGATCAGCCACCCGAGCAGTCCACCCCGTCCGCCGCCTGCTCGTCGGCGTGCTGGTACTTCGCCAGCGCCTCCGAGATCCGGTGCTTGAGCGTCTCGAGCTCCTTGCCGAACGCCGTCAGCTGCTGCACGGCCGACCCCTGGCCGCCGATGCCGTACTCGGCCATGAACCGGCCCAGCTCCCCCGCGTACCCGCCGCCGAGCGGCACCGTCCGCCCCAGCACCTTGGCCTCGCGGACCATCTCGCCGACGACGTCCTGCAGCCGGCCGAGCTTCCCGTAGGCGTCCGCGGCCAGCTCGGGCGCGACCGCGAAGCCGCGCACGTCGAACGGCGGTTGCGCGCGCACGTCGCTCATGAGCGGTTACGCCTCTCTGTAGCCGGGCGACCTCGAAACGCAGCATACGACAAAGCGGGGTGTCAGCGGGAGCGCCCAGAATCGGGTGACAACACACCCGTTCGGGGTATCGTCGCTGCTTGCGCAGTGTCATCAACCGCCGTGGCGGGCGTGATTGCCCGGGGTTCACGGGGTTCCGGCCCCTGGTTCGCCCGGGTTTGACACACTGGATGGAAGGCTGGTCGCTGCGCGCGGACAGCAGCGATGGGGGCCGTTCGGCCCGGCGGTGCGCACAGTGCGCGCGGCCACGCGCCACCAGGAGGTCGAGTGACGTCGAGAATCCAGTCTGCGACGCCCGGATCGGGCGAGCAGGCATCCGGACGGCCGCCTTACCCGGCGGAGTCCACGGGCAACGGCCGGGCCGCCGGCCGGCCCGCCAGAGTGTCGCTGGACGAGCTGCACGAAACCGCCCGCCGGATCGCCGCCAACGTCGAACGCGTGCTGGTCGGCAAGCCCGACGTCATCCGGATCGCGCTGGTCACGCTGCTCGCCGAAGGCCACCTCCTGGTCGAAGACGTCCCCGGCGTCGGGAAGACGTCGCTGGCCAAGGCGCTCGCCCGGTCGATCGACTGCACGGTCAGCCGCATCCAGTTCACCCCGGACCTGCTGCCGAGCGACGTCACCGGCGTCTCGATCTACAACCGCCAGTCCGGCGAGTTCGACTTCCGCCCCGGCCCGGTGTTCGCGAACATCGTGGTGGGCGACGAGATCAACCGCGCCTCGCCGAAGACGCAGTCGGCGCTCCTGGAGTGCATGGAGGAGCACCAGGTCACCGTCGACACCTCGACCTACCGCCTCGAAGAGCCGTTCATGGTCATCGCGACCCAGAACCCGATCGAGATGGAAGGCACCTACGCCCTCCCCGAGGCCCAGCGCGACCGCTTCACCGCGCGCGTCTCCATCGGCTACCCCGACCAGCAGGCCGAGCTGGCCATGGTCGACGAGCACGCCGGCCACAACCCCCTCGAAGAGCTGCAGCCGGTGTCCGACGGCGAGACCGTGCACCGCCTGATCGAGACGGTCCGCAACGTGCACATGGCGCCGGAGGTCCGCCGGTACGCCGTCGACGTCGTCGCGGCCACCCGGCAGGTCCCGGAGATCCGCCTCGGCGCCTCCCCGCGGGCCACGCTGCACCTGGTCCGCGCGGCGCGGGCGCAGGCGGCGCTGTCGGGCCGCGACTACGTCGTCCCGGACGACCTGCACACGGTCGCGGTCCCGGTGCTGGCGCACCGCCTGGTGCTGACCACCGAGGCCCACGCGGCGCGGCGGTCGGCGACCGACGTCGTGCGCGCGGTGCTGCACCGGGTCCCGGTGCCGCAGGGCTCCCGGCCCTAGCTGGTGACATCTGGGGCCTCGCCCCAGGTCGGGGGCTCCGCCACCCGAACCCCCGAAAAATTGTTCCAGCGCGCGAAGGGGAAGAGAACGGCATGCTGCGTGCCCTGTCCGGCCTGACCACCCGCGGCCGCTGCCTCCTGGCCGCGGGGATCGCGGCCGCGGTGTGCTCGTTCGTGCTCAACGAACGCGACCTGCTGCGCGTGGCGGTGTTCGTGGTGGCGCTGCCGCTGCTGGTCGCCGCGTTCATCTCGGCGACCCGGCTGCGCATCGGCGCCACCCGCACGCTGAACCCGCAGCGCGTCGCGGTCGGCGGCAACGGCGAAGTCCACCTGGAGCTGTGGCGCAGCGGCCGGCTGCCGGCCGGCGAGATCCTGCTCGAGGACGGCGTGCCGTACGCGCTGGGTTCGCGGCCGCGGTTCGTCGTCGAGCGGCTCCCGCACGACCGCCGCGTCGCCCTGCGCTACCCGCTGCAGCCGGTGCTACGCGGGGTCCAGCAGGTCGGGCCGCTGCGCGCGACCATCACCGACCCGTTCGGGCTGTGCGAGTTCGAGCGCGAGCTGATCGGGCACTCGCGGCTGGTCGTCGTGCCCCGGGTGGTCCCGCTGTGGGGCATGCCGAGCGGCGCCGGGATCGGCGTCGGCGACGACGGCACCGTCCGGCTGCACGCCGGGCAGGGCGAGGCCGACGTCATCGTCCGCCAGTACCGCCAGGGCGACGACCTGCGGAAGGTGCACTGGCGCTCGACCGCGCGCCGCGACGAGATCATGGTGCGCGTCGAAGAACGGCCGTGGCGCGGCGGCACCACCGTGCTGCTCGACCACCGCGCCGCCGCGCACCACGGCAGCGGCCCGGCCGCCAGCCTGGAGTGGGCGGTGTCGTTCACCGCGTCGGCCGCGCTGCACCTGCGCCGGTCCGGGCACCGCGTCCGGCTGGTCAGCGAGCACGGGATCACCCTCGCCGACACCCCCGGCGAAGGCGGCGACCACTACGACAACGTCCTGCTCGACGCGCTGGCCGCGCTGCAGCCGGCGCACCAGCGGGACATCACGCTGGCCGGCGACCCCGGCGAGGGCCAGGAGCTGATCGCCGTGCTCGGCACGGTCAGCACCGAAGCCGTCCACGAACTGACCCAGTACCGCCCGCGCGGCATCCGCAGCCTCGCCGTCCTGCTCGACACGCCCACCTGGTCGGCGGGGGTGAGCGCGCCCGAGCAGCGGGCCGCGGCCACCGAAGACTCGGCCGCGTTGCTGCGCGCGTCGGGCTGGGGCGTGGTCATCGCCGGGCCCGGCTCGCCGATGCCGCAGGTGTGGGCCGAGCTCAGCCGCAGCGGTGCCCGCGGCCACACGTTGATCGGCGGTCAGCGATGAGCACCTCCGCACCCCCGCGCCCGGCGAACAGCCCGTCGTCCCAGCACCCGCTGTCGGCCTGGCGGAGCAGCCTGCTGGCCCCGGCCGCGGCCGGCATCGCGACGCTCTGCGCGGCGACGTCGGTGACCAGCGTCGTGGCCGGCCTGGCCTGGTTCGGCTACCTCTTCGTCGCGGTCCTGCTGATCGGCGCGACCGGGCTGGCGCTGCGCTCGCTGCAGGTGCCGACCGTGCTGGTCGGTCTCGGCCAGTTGCTGGTGCTGCTGTTCCTCATCACCGGCGCGTTCACCACGAACGGGATCCTGCAGGTGATCCCCGGCCCGGACGCGTTCGAAGAGATCGGCACGACGCTTTCGGCGGCCGCCGAGCAGATCCGCGTCGGGCTGCCGCCGGTCGAGGGCAGCCAGCCGATCCTGTGCCTGGTGACGATCCTGATCGGCCTGGTCGCCGTCCTGGTCGACACGCTGACGGTGGCCGCCGCGGCGCCGGCCGCGACCGGGCTCGTGCTGCTCTGCGTCTACGCCGTGCCGGCCGCGCTGAGCGAGGAAATGCTGCCCTGGTGGACGTTCCTGCTCGGCGGCGCGGCCTTCGCCGGCCTGCTGGCCGTCGACGGCAACCACCGGCACCGGCGCTGGCGGACCCGCGAAGCACCCGGTCGCAGCGGCAAGCAGGGCGTGCTGTCCGCGCCGGTCGCGGTCGTCAGCGCGGCGATCGTGCTCGGCCTGTTCGGCGGCGCGATCACGTGGGTCGGCACCGTCGGGCGGATCCCCTTCGGCGCCAGCGGGAACGGCGCCGGCGCGGGCTCCGGCGGCTTCGGCATCCAGCCGTTCACCGAGCTGCGCGGGATGCTCGACCAGGGCTCCAACCGCGAGCTGTTCAAGGTCCGCGGCCTCGGCACCGACCGGCGGCTGCTGCGCGCGATGACGCTGGACACCTTCTACCCGAACAAGGGCTGGGGCCTGCACGACGAGGGCCGTTCGCAGCAGGGCGTCCCGGTCGGGCCGCAGCTGCCGGCCGCGCCGGGCGACGACGGCACCGGCGCCGCGCGCAAGATCGACGTCGAGCCGACGAGCTGGCGCGACAACTGGCTGCCGGTGTTCGGCGCGCCGCGGGTGATCGACGGCACCGGCAACGGCTACCTCTACGACCAGGTCAGCGGCACGGTGTTCACCACGCGCAGCGAAACCCCGCCGTCGTACGTCGAATACGCGTCGCTGAAGGAGCCGACGGCCGCCGAGCTGCGCGTGACCGCGCGCGTCGACGACCTGCCGCCGCGCTACACCGAGCTCGACCGGGTCGACGACCGCGTCCGCGCGAAGACGCAGCAGCTGATCGCCGGCGCGGGCAACGACTTCGACCGCGCGTCGGCGATCTGGCGGTACTTCACGGCGCAGAACGGCTTCGTCTACGACACGAAGACCGCGCCGGCCAACGACGCGGACGCGCTCGCCGACTTCATCCTCAACGGCAAGCGCGGCTTCTGCGAGCAGTTCGCCTCGGCGATGGCCGTGATGCTGCGGGTGGCGGGCATCCCGTCGCGGGTGGCGATCGGCTTCACCCCCGGCTCGCAGGTCAACGACTACCTGTCGATCAGCACCCAGGACGCGCACGCGTGGGTCGAGGCGTACTTCGGCGACAAGGGCTGGGTGACGTTCGACCCGACCCCGCTGTCCGACGGGCGCGGCATCACCCCGCCGTACCTGCAGGCCGGCCCGCAGGACGGCGACCAGCCGGACGACACCCAGGTGGCGCCGAGCACGGTCCAGTCGAGCGCGGCGCCGACCGGCGTCCCGCGCGACACCGGGCAGAACCAGCAGGCGCAGGGCCCGGAGCAGGCCGACCCGGGCACGCCGGGCTGGGTGTGGGCGCTGGTGCTGGCGCTGCTCGCGCTCGCGCTGCTGGCGACGGTCCTGGTGATCGCCGGCGGGCGCCGACGACGACCGGACCGCGAACCGGCGGCCACCGGGCTGAGCGCGCTGCTCAAGAACTGGCTGCCGCTGATCGCCGCGGCGCTGTGGGTGGCGCTGCTCGGCGTGCTGACCTGGCTGGTGGCCTGGTGGTTCAGCCTGCTGGTCGTGCTGCTCCTGGCCGGGCTGCTCGGCCCCTCGGCCGCCCGCGACGTCGGCAGGCGGCGGCGGCTGCAGGAGATCGTCGGCCACCGCCCGGGCGCGGCGGACGCGGCGTGGTCCGAGCTGCGCGCCGAGTGCGCTGACCGCGGGTTGCCGATTCCGCCGAGCGACACGGTCCGCGTGGCCGGCCAGAAACTGGCGGCGAAGCACCACCTGGACGACGAGGGCCGCGAGGGCCTCCGCACGGTCATCGGCGTGGTCGAGCGGTCCTGGTACGGCGGAGAAGGTGAGGGTGAGGGTGACCCGACGCTGCCGTCGGCGTTCGACCACTTCCGCCGGAGCCTGCACCGCAACGCGCCGCTGTCCTGGAAGGGCCGGCTCTTCCCGAAGTCCCTGTTCCGCAACCGGGACTGAGCAGTTGACCCGATCGGGGGTCACCCGTTGTCACGGACGCGGGTGACCCACCGGGGCGAGGCGTAGAGCACACAAGAAGATCCGCGTCCGGCCTGGGTGGCCGGACGCGGATCTCGTGGTCTTGCGGCGCTACTGCTCCTCGAAGCGCTGGCGGAAGCGTTCTTCCATCCGCTGGGTGAAGGAACTGCGCCGCCCTGGCTGCTTGCCACCGCGGGCGCCCGATCCACCGCCCTTGCCGTCCCCCTCGGCGGCGTGCCGAATCGATGTGACGGCCAACATGACCCCGAAGAACATCACGAGGAACCCGAGCACGCTGATCAGCGGGATGTCGGCCACCCGGAACTGCGGCACCACCACGCCCAGCACCAGCAGGGCCACGCCCACCACGAACAGGGCGATGCCCTGAATCCGCCGTCGGCGAGCGGGGCGACGCAACCGGGTGCCACGCACCGTGGATGCGAACTTGGGGTCCTCGGCATAGAGCTCGCGCTCGATTTGATCGAGCAGCCGCTGCTCATGCTCGGAGAGTGGCATCTTTCCTCCTCCGGCACAGCTGTCGCGGGCGCCGGGCCGCGCAACGTCCTGGACCCAACAGCCAACCCCAGGCGGGGTGGCACTGTCCAGGATACGAGGCCCGCGCCCGCACGACTACCCGATCCCGCATCCAGTAGGGATCGAATTGGGCTAAATCCCGCCGGAGGGGCGTCGCGGAGGGTCACGGTGGCCCATCGTGACCGGTTAACGGCCTGAGCGGCGATGTGGGGGATGGCGGACGAGCGGAAGATCACCTTCCGTACACGGCCGGTGGTGGGGCGGGGTGGGCGGCTAGGTCGCGGGCGGTGGGGCGGCCGGTTGGCGAGGTCGGCGGTGGACGGGCGGCGAGTGGTTTGGTGGCCGGCGGCGGCCGGTGGTGGGGCGGGCGGCCGGATAGCGAGACTGGCAGCGGCGAGCGGCCCGGTGGGTTGGCGGGCGCGCAACGCCGAGGCGGGCGTGAGGTTCGGTGGCGCGGGTGGGTTCCACGGGCGGCAAGAAGGTGGTCGCCACCCGGCGCCGGGGCAGCACCCAGCCGCCACCGGGCGCGCGGTCAAGGTGCTTGCCGTACCCGCGCGCTGCTTCCAGCCGCTCTCCCCTCACTGCTCCCGCGGTGCCAGCAATGACGCCGGCCGCACCGCTGCCGAGCCGAACTTCGATCTCGCCACGTCGGCCGCCACCTCGGCGTCACGCCAGCGGGGCGCCGCGGAATCGAACACCAGCTGCTCGCCCGCCTCCCCCGTGTCCAGGCCCTCCACGCGGACGCCGATCAACCTGACCGCCCCCGTCGGCGCGTGCTCCGCCAGCAACGCCACCGCCACCGCGTGGATCTCCCGGGCCACGTCCGTCGCCGACATCAGCGTGCGGGCACGGGTGATCGTGCGGAAATCCGCGAAGCGCACCTTGATCGACACCGTCCGGCCTCGGACACCCCGCTCCCGCAGCGTCGCCCCCACCCGCTCGGAGAGCCTCAGCAGCTCCAGGCCCAGCGAAGCCCGGTCATGGCGGTCGACGTCGAAAGTGTGCTCGGCGCCGATCGACTTCTCCGGGGAGTCGATCACCACCGCGCGCTCGTCGACTCCGTGCGCCAGCCGGTACAGGTGCTCGCCGATCGCCGTTCCCAGCGACTTCTTCAGGCGCTCCGGCGGGAACGCGGCCACGTCCGCGATCGTGTCCAGGCCGAGCCGCTTCAGCTGTTCCTCCGTGCGGGCGCCGACGCCCCACAGCGCCGAGACCGGCAGCGGGTGCAGGAAGGCCAGCGTCTCCGCCGCCGGGACGACGACCATGCCGTCCGGCTTCGCCATCCCCGACGCCAGCTTCGCCACGAACTTGACCTTCGCCACGCCGACCGAGCACGTGATCCCGTGCTCGGCCTCGACCCGCGCCCGGATCTGCGCGCCCAGCGAAGCGGGTGTCGCGCCCAGGCGGCGCAGTGCCCCGCTGACGTCCAGGAACGCCTCGTCCAGGCTCAGCGGCTCGACCAGCGGCGTCAGCTCGCGGAAGATCCCCATCACCCCGCGGGAGACCTCGCCGTACCGGCCCGACGTCGGCGGGATGTTGATCAGGTGCGGGCAGAGGCGCTTGGCGGTCGAAAACGGCATCGCCGAGCGCACGCCGAACTTGCGCGCCGGGTAGTTCGCCGCCGCCACGACCGCGCGGGGACCGCCGCCCGACACGACGACCGGTTTGTCCGCCAGCTCGGGGCGGGTGCGCAGCTCGACCGACACGAAGAACGCGTCCATGTCGACGTGCAGCAGCCCGCAGCCGGCGTCGTCCGGCGCCGGCTCCCCCGGCCGGACGCGGAACCGGGCCATCCCGCCCGGCAGTTCAGCATTTCGCCCCACGCCCGGGACGCTACCGGGCACCACCGACAATTCCGGATCGAGCGGTGCGCGACGACCGGAATCCGCCGGTCACGGCCGCACGCCAGCCGAAATCCGCCATTCAGGCCGGGGGCCGCGCCACCGCGTGCAGGCGGCTCGCGATCTCCCGCAACGCCGGGGTGGCCGCCGCCACGCGCTCGAAGTCCGCCAGCTCGTCTTCGCGGACGTCGCCGCCCACCAGGTCCGAGATCACCCGGTCGCCCTGCAGCAGCGTGACGTCCAAGCCCGCCGTCACCAGCTGGGCGCGCAGGCCGTCGGCGTCGAAGCGCCGCAGCACCGTGTCGCCCGCGACCACGCCGTCCGCGCTCTCCAGCAGCTGCCGGGCTTCGGCGACGCGGCCGGACAGCGCCCGGTAGAGGACCGACGCGTGGCGGTTGGCCACCAGCACCGACACCGCGCCGCCCGGGGCGACCGCCGTGGCCAGCGCCGTCAGCACCGCCGCCGGGTCGTCGACGATCTCCAGCAGGCCGTGCGCCAGCACCAGGTCGGCCGAGCCGGCCTCGACGTGCCTGCCCAGCGCGTCGGAGTCGTCCGCGATCACCGTGATCCGGTCGGCGACGCCCTCTTCCTCGGCCCGCCGCTGCAGCGTGGCCAGCGCGTTGGGGCTCGGCTCGACGACCGTCACCCGGCAGCCCGCCGCCGCGAACGGCACCGCCCAGCCGCCGCTGCCGCCGCCCACGTCGACGACGCGGGGGTGCTCGACGCCCCGGGCGCGGGCGGCCTTCAGCTCGGCCTCGAGCACCCGGCGAACGGCGCCCGAACCCCGGGCGGCCACGGTCTCCGTCTTCATGCCGGACAGGGTAGTGCCCGCCCCCGCCCGCCTCCCCGGCTCCTCCCTTCGAGTGAACGCCCCTTGCCCGACGGCGCGCCTCGCCCACACCCGTAGGCTGGTCGTCGTGCACACGGTCGCCGTACTCAGCCTCAAGGGAGGCGTCGGCAAGACGACGGTCGCTCTCGGTATCGCGTCCGCCGCCTTGCGTAGGGGCACGCGAACGCTGGTGGTCGACCTCGACCCGCAGGGCAACGCCACCACCTCGCTCGACCCGCCGTTCACCGACGCCACCCTCGCGGACGTGCTCGAGACCCCTACCCGGGAGATGCTCGAACGCGCGATCGCGCCCAGCGTGTGGAGCGAGGACGTCGACGTCCTCGTCGGCACCGAAGAGCTGGAACTGCTCAACGACCCCGACGCCGGCAGCGAGCGGCTGGCGAACTTCTCCCGCGCGCTCGACGAACTGCACCGCGAGCCGCTCGGCGAACTGCCCTACGAGCTGGTGATCCTCGACTGCCCGCCGTCGCTGGGCCGGCTGACGAAGTCGGCGCTGGTCGCCGCGGACAGCGCGCTCATCGTCACCGAGCCGACCATGTACGCCGTCGCGGGCGCGCACCGGGCCCTGGAAGCGATCGAGAAGATCCGCAAGGACCTCAACCCGCGGCTGCGGCCGATCGGCGTGCTGGTGAACAAGCTGCGCGTCCGGTCCTACGAGCACCAGTTCCGGATCGCCGAGCTGCGCGAGAACTTCGGTTCGCTGGTGATGCCGACGGCGATCACCGACCGCCTGGCGGTGCAGCAGGCCCAGGGCGCGTGCAGCCCGATCCACGAATGGCACTCCCCCGGTGCCCAGGAGATCGCGCTGACGTTCAACATGGTGCTGGCGAAGATCCTGCGCTCGAACCGGGCCGGCCGCCACCGCGTCGCCGGCGAAGAGCCCGAGGGCCCGGACTGGCCCGAAGGCCCGGCGCCGGAGACGCCCGAGGCGCCCGCCGAGGTGTCCGAATCGGCGGGGTGAGCCGTGCCCGAAGGTGACACCGTCTACCTCGTCGGGAAGCGCTTCGACAAGGCACTGGCGGGCAAAACGCTGCTGCGCGGGGAGTTCCGCGTGCCCCAGCTGGCCACTGTGGACCTCGCCGGGCGCGAGGTCCTCGGCGTCGGCACGGTCGGCAAGCACCTCTTCACGCGCTTCTCCGGCGACCTGACGCTCCACTCGCACCTGATGATGGACGGCATGTGGGACGTCTACGCCGCCGGCGCGAAGTGGCGGCGGCCCGGCCACCACGCCCGCGTGGTCTTCACCGCGGCCGACGTCCAGGTGATCGGCTTCCGCGTCCACGACCTCAGGATCGTCGCCACGCCGAAGGAACACGACCTCGTCGCGCACCTCGGCCCGGACCTGCTCAATCCACAGTGGACGGAAGAGCACGCGGCGCGCGCGGTCGCGAACCTGACCGCCGCACCGGAGCGCGAACTGGGGCTGGCGCTGCTCGACCAGCGGGTCATGGCGGGGGTCGGGAACCTCTACAAGTGCGAGATCGCCTTCCTGCTCGGCGTCACGCCGTGGGTTCCGGTGTCCGAAGTGGACGCCGCGACCACGGTCGCGCTGGCCCGCAAGCTGTTGCTGACCAACGCCCGCTCCGGCCGCTTCGACCAGAGCACCACCGGGCACCTCGACCGCAACCGGAAGAACTGGGTCTACGAGCGCACCCGCCAGGGCTGCTTCCGCTGCGGCGGACGGCTCCTGGTCCGCACGCAGGGCCACGACGTCCAGCGCCGGCCGACCTGGTTCTGCCCGAAGGACCAGGCCGGACCGCACCCGCCGCGGTAGGCCCGGTGCCGCGACGACGTTCAAGCTCACGCCCTACGGGACCGACACCGAACGCGGCGACCTCGCTCCCTTGAGTCTCGCGCGCCTCGAGTCCGGCACGATCCAGCCCACCCGGGGAGCTTCGTCATGCCCGAAATCCCGGCCGGGCCGGCGTTGCGCGCCTTCGCGCAACGCGCTGCCCAAGGTCGAACCGCACCTCCACCAGGTCGGCTCGGCGAGCCTGCCGATCGTCCTCGCACTGGCCCGCCGATCTCGCCGCGAAGAACTGCCGCTACGCCGAAGTCACCGTCACGCCGTACAACCACGTGCTCGACGGAGTGCCCGGCGACGAACTGCTGTCCGGGCTGGAGAGCGGCCGGGCTGGGCGTGGAACTGGCCTGGCGCTTCGACATCCCGGGCGAAACGGGTGTCAAAGCGGGCGGGAGACGCTCGTGTTCGCGCTGCGCGAACGCCCTGAGGGCCTGGTGTCCTCCGAGTCGGGCGGGCCGGAACCGGGCGCGGTTCGAGCCGTTCTTCACGCGGGCGCGGGAAGCCGGGCTGCGCAGCGTCCCGCACGCGGGCGAAACCACCGGATCGGGCACGGCACCGGCTTCGCGACCGACCCGGCGCTGCGGGAACACCGTGCGGCGCACCGGGTCCCGCTCGACGCGTGCCCGACCTCCGGACCGCGCAGCTCGCCAGCATCGCCGCGCACCCGGTGCGGCGCATGACCGGCGAGTACGTCTCCGTCGCGATGGGGCCGGCCGCGGCCGGGCCGGCGCCGCTCGCGGAGCACGCCGTCGACGCGTCCTTCTTCGGTGAGCAGCGCAAAGGCCGTCTGCGGAGTGAGATCGCGAAAATGACATTGCCGGACCCCGGGAGCTTCGCCTAGCGTGGAAGTACACGAGAGAGGAGGTGGTCCCAAGTTGTATTCCAACAGGACTCGTGAGGTGGCTGTCCGCTAGCGGATGGCACGTGGAGGACTTTGAGCAGCGCTACAGCTGAGCCACCTTCTGGCTCATCGCCTGCTCCACGTGATGCCTGATAGCGAATACCAGGCAGTCACCGTGCCCCCGGGGTTCCCGAGCACCAGTCCGGCTCGGGCTCGGACGTTTGACGGCGTTCGAGAGGCACCCCGGGGGTTCCTCCATTTCCTCGATGGAGTGCTCATTTGTGCACGTCGCGCCACCCGGCGTCGCGGGACGACCGTCCGGCGATCAGCATTTCTCCGTTCTGTCACCCGGACGGCTGAAGGTCGCTAGCCTGGACGCATGCTCAGGCCCGACTACCCGATCACCACGGATCGGCTGCTCCTGCGCCCGTTCACGCCCGGCGACCTCGACGCGCTGAACTCCTTCCAGTCCCGTGCCGACGTCGCCCGTTACCTCTACTGGGGGCCGCGCAGCCGGGCCGAGTCGGCCGCCGCGCTGGCCAAGCGGGTCCACAGCTCCACGCTGACGAAGGAAGGGCAGTTCCTGGCCGTGGCGGTCGAACTGGCCTCGACCGGGCAGCTGATCGGCGACCTGAACCTCGAGTGGATCAGCAGCGAGCACCGCCAGGGCGAGATCGGCTTCGTCTTCCACCCGGACCACCACGGCAAGGGCCTGGCCGCCGAGGCGACGACCGAACTGCTGCGGCTGGCCTTCGAAGACCTGGGGCTGCACCGCGTCATCGGCCGCTGCGACGGCCGGAACACCGCGTCCGCCGCGCTGATGGAACGCCTCGGGATGCGCCGGGAAGCGCACCTGAAGGAGAACGAGATCGTCAAGGGCGAGTGGACCGACGAGCTGATCTACGCCCTGCTCGAAGACGAGTGGAAAGACCTCCAGGCCTCGGGCGCGTAGTGGCCGCTTTCACGTGAAAGCGGCGCTCCGGTAGCGGGCCGCGGGCGGTTTGGCAGCATGGGGGCGTGTTCTTCGACAAGATCGTCCGCCCGGCGCTGTACCGGCTGTCCTACCACGACCCCGAGCTGGTGCACGAGCGCACGATCAGCGTCCTCGCCCGGCTCGGCAAGGCGGCGCCCGCGCTCGGCGGCGCCCTCCGCGTCGACGACCCGGTGACGGTGCTCGGCCTGCGCTTCCCCAACCGCGTCGGCCTGGCCGCCGGGATGGACAAGAACGGCCGCGCGCTGCCCGCGTGGGCCGCGCTGGGCTTCGGGTTCGTCGAGGTCGGCACGGTGACGCGGCTGGCGCAGCCGGGCAACCCCCGGCCGCGGCTGTTCAGCCTCCCCGCGTCCGACGCGGTGATCAACCGCATGGGCTTCAACAACGACGGCGCCGAAGCCCTCGCGGCGAAGCTCGCTCGCGACGGCAAGCCCCGCGTCCCGCTGGGGATCAGCATCGGCAAGTCGAAGGTGACGCCGCTCGGCGAGGCCGTCGAGGACTACCGGTTCTCGCTGCGGGCGCTGTACCCGTACGCGGACTACTTCGCGATCAACGTCAGCTCCCCGAACACGCCGGGGCTGCGGCAGCTGCAGGACCGCGCCGCGCTGGCCGAGCTGCTCGGCCAGCTGCGGGCGACGGCCGCGGAGCTGGCCGGTCCGGCCACGCCGACGCCGCTGCTGGTGAAGGTCGCGCCCGACCTGACCGACGACGCACTCGGCGAGCTCCTGGAGGTCGCCCTCGAGCACGGCGTCGCCGGGATCATCGCGACGAACACGACGTTGTCCCGCGACGGCATCGCGGCCGCGGAGAGCGGCCTGGCCGGACAGGCGGGCGGGCTGTCCGGCCGGCCGCTGACCACCCGCGCGGCCGAGGTCGTGCGGTTCGTGCACGAGCACACCGGCGGGACCCTGCCGATCATCGGCGTCGGCGGCGTCCTGGGCCCGGACGACGCGCTCCGGCTCGTGGACGCCGGTGCGTCGCTCGTGCAGCTCTACACGGGCTTCGCGCTGCACGGGCCGGGCCTGGTGCGCCGCGTCAGCCGGGGGCTCGCAGACCGGCGGTAGAGGCGAACCGGACGTACCCGCGCCAGGACTCGTAGCGGTCCAGACCGGGCCCGTCCGCGGCGAGGCAGCGGACGGCGAGCGGGGCGGTGCCGTCGTCCAGCTCGACGCGGTCGAGCACGAAGGGTTCCTTGAGCGCGGCGGCGAACCGCTCGAACGCGGCCGGGGACAGCCGCCAGCGTTCGCCGTCGAGGACGGCGCCGCCGGCGAGCACGCCGGGCTGCGGCGGCTCGGTGCCCAGGAGCACCATCCGGTAGCCCTCGATGGTCCGGACCGGCCCGCCGAACCGGGCACCGAGCCCGGTGAGCTCGGCGTTGAGCGGCTGACCGCGCAGGTGCGCGCCGAACACGACGACGTCCTCGCCCGGCTCGGGGTAGGGCGTCATCGGCTCGTCCGTGCAGACGGTCGCGAGGTCCAGCGCGATCTGGTCTTCGAACGCCCGCGTCAGGAAGGTGACGCCGAACGGACGGCGGTCGCCCGGCAGCACCGGGACCGACACCACGGCCACGTCGAGGAGGTTCGCGAACGCCGTGCAGGCGGCCAGGCGGTGGCCCACACCGGCCGGGTCGGCCAGCGCTTCGGCGATCCCGGGGTGCTCCGGGACGGTGGGCACGACGAGGGCGTCGAAACCGTCGAACCCGGGCTCGCGCACGGAGAAGGGGGTGAGCACGGCCCCCGACGCCGTCAGCCGGGCGACGACGGTCTCGAGCGCCAGGCTCGCGGCCTCGCCGAGGGGCAGGTCGGCGGGGTAGCCGATCCTCGGGTGCTCGCCGGCGCCGAGGCGGACGTCGGCGGGCCAGGACCGGTCGCCGCCGGTCATCTGCGTGAGCGCGCGGTGCGCGGTGACCAGGCCGTTCGAGTAGACGGAGACGCCGTCGGCGGCGGGCAGCAGGCCGCGTGTCGGCTTCACGGCGGCGACGGCGTTCAGCGCCGCGGGGACGGCTCCCCCGGTGCTCAACGCCAGGTCGACGATGCCCAGCGCGACGGCGACCGCCGCGCCGTTCCCGCCGGCCTTGGTGCGGTCCCAGGTCCCGGAAACCATGGCGGCGCCGGTCTTGCCGAGCACGATGGCGCCGGCGGCGGTGAGCCGGGCGACGACCGGAGCGCTGGTCTCCGGCACGCCGGACCCGGCCGGCTGCCCGGCGACGTCGATCAGGTCCTGCACGGCGAACACGGTGCCGGCCAGCGGCAGGTCTTCCCCGGCCTTGACGCGTTCGTCGACGGTCTTGGCGTCGACGAGGACGTCTTCGACGGCGCGGAGGGTGGTCCAGATTTCGGGGCGGCCGGCTTCGGTGATGCGCTCGAAGGCGGCGATGACGCGGTGCGAGGCGGTGGGCGGGGTGACCGGGACGGGGTCCGGGTCCGGCGGGAGCGTGTTCACGGGGCGTCCTTTCCTCGGCGGGTCGAGAAAGTCCACTGTGTACGGTCGGCGCCGGCGAACCTCAGTGCACGACGGGCCTCCCGGCGAGTGACACCTCTGCATGCATGACAGAAACGTTAGTTCGCCGACGTTTCCGTCGCGATCAGTTTCCGATTACGCGCGTGTTTCGGCACCAAGAGGTGAACAGGCGGCGACGCCGGGGTGAAACGCACGATCACGCACGCGGGGTGACGAACGGGCCGGACGGCCGCATGGACGCCCTCGAACGGCGGAGCGGGGTGCCCGGATGGCGCAGCGAAGCCGGATCAGCGTGACGAGCGGGGAAAACGTGGGATCCGGCTGGGATCAGCCGGATTTCGCTTCGCCGAGCGGGCGCGCCGGGCGGAATCGGACGGTCAGGAGAGCTCACGCAGGGCCATCGCCAGCCCCGCCAGGCGATCGGTCGCGTCGGTGAGGTCCTGCTTCGACGTCACCAGGCCGTCGCTGGAGGCGGCGACCGTGTGGCCCGCCGCGGCGACCAGGCCGCGGTAGCCCTCGATGCCGTCGTCGAGCTGTTCGCGGAGCTTGCCGACCGCCGCGGCCAAGGCCGCCTTCTCCCGGGTCGGCGCGGAGTCCCGGCCGCGCTCGATCGCCTGGATGCGGGCCGCCAGGCCGCGCAGCGCGGCGGCGGCTTCGTTCGCCGTCTGCCGGGCGTCCGCGACGGCCACCTCGGAAACCGGGGCCGTACCCACCGGGGACGGCACCGAAAGCTGGCGCAGCAGCTCGCCCAGCGACGCCTCGCACTCGGCGAGCCGTTCCATGGGTTCGCGGGCCGCCGACCGGGCGGGGGGCAGCGGCGGCGGTCCGGCCGGCGCCGCCGGGATCGGGGTGCGCTTGAGGTCGCGCAGCTTGAGGCCGGACCGGACGCTGAACGTGCCGAAGATGACGACCCCGGCGAACGCCGTGATCGCCTGCGGCATCATCGCGGCGTGGGTGGGGCTGATCCAGCCCACGGCCGCCGCCACGGTGACCACGCCGCACAGGATCGTGAGGAGGATCCACAGCGTGAGCGCCTTCGCCGTGCGGCGCTTGCGGCGTTCGAGCTTCGCGGCCGGGTGGTTCCAGCGGTCCCACTTGGCCCGGGCCTCGGCGAAGGCCGGGACCTGGTTCGCCATCGACGTCAGCGACGTCGTCACGTCCGGCCGCCGCACGGGCGGCCGTTGCAGCGGGTTCGGGCGCGGAGACTTCCCGCCGGCCTGCTCGGCCGGCGGGAAGTACTTCTGCACCTTTTGGAGCTTTTCCTGGGCGCGGACGGCGTAGTCGGGCAGCTTCTCGATGTGCTTCTCCAGCTTGGCGCTCAGTTCGCCGAAGTCACGCCGCTTGCCTTGCTGCCCCATCGCTTTCGCCCCCTTCGCCCTGGTTCAAGCCCGGGTCAGGCCGGGTTCTTGCCCTGCTCGGCCTGCACGCGCGCCTGGATCTCCCGCTGGATGTCCGCCGAGCTGCTCGCCGGCTTCTGGGCCGCCGCGCCGCCGTCGGTCACCTGGGCGACCGAGTCACCGTGCATCGACGCGCGGATCTGCTGCAGCCGCGACTGGCCCGCCATCTGCGTGGTGGAGGCCTGGACCTCCATCATCCGCCCCTGGACCGAGTTCTGCGCCAGCTCGGCCGAGCCCAGCGCCGTGGTGTAGCGCTTCTCGATCTTGTCGCGGACCTCTTCCAGCGACGGCGTGTTGCCCGGCGCCGCCAGCTGGCTCATCTGGTTCAGCGAAGCGGAGACCTGCTCCTGCATCTTCGCCTGCTCCAGCTGCGAGAGCAGCTTCGTGCGCTCGGCCAGCTTCTGCTGCAGCATCTGCGAGTTGCGCTCCACGGCCTTCTTGGCCTGGGCCGCGGCCTGCAGCGACTGGTCGTGCAGCGTCTTCAGGTCCTCGATGTTCTGCTCGGCCGTGACGAGCTGCGTCGCGAAGCTCTCCGCGGCGTTCTCGAACTCGGTGGCCTTCTGCTCGTCACCCTTGCTGCGGGCCTCGTCCGCGAGGACGAGCGCCTGCCGGGTGGACGCCTGCAGCTTTTCGACGTCGCCGAGCTGCCGGTTGAGCTTCATCTCCAGCTGCCGCTGGTTGCCGATCACGGAGGCGGCCTGCTGCGTCAGCGCCTGGTGGTTGCGCTGCGCCTCCTCGATGGCCTGCTGGATCTGTACCTTCGGGTCGGCGTGCTCGTCGATCTTCGACGAGAACGCCGCCATCATGTACTTCCAGAACTTCACGAACGGGTTGGCCATCTCCTCCGCCTGCCTTCTTGCGTCCCACGGGCCTTGAGTACTCGGGGTGGGGCGTCGCTCCCCTGCTTCTGCAACGCACCGACCCCGGCGTTGGGTTCCATCGTGTCAGGTCGGCCACTTCCGTTCCAGGCGACCCGGCGGAATTCAGGGATCGCCCTGATCACCCCGAGTAGGCAACGCGAACGGCCCCGGGCGGGTTGCCCGGGGCCGTCGTCGTGTCCGACCTGTGATCAAGCGGCGATGGTCGAGGCCAGCTTGGGCTGGCCGATCGTCGTCCGCAACGTCGTGTTCATCCGCGGTGCCGGGGAAACCCGCAGGTCGGCGAGGTCGTTCCCGATCAGCTCGGACATCAGGCGGCCGCCTTCGATACCGGCCGCCGAGGCCTCGGCACCCCGCTTCTCCCGGGGCCTGCCCTCCACGATCCGCTCGTCGACCGGCGCGACCTCGACGTTGTCGAGGGCCGAAACGTCCGCCGCCACCTTGTGCAGCAGTTCGCCGAGCGGAAGGTCCAGGGCCTGGCAGATGGACGCGAGCAGCTCGCTCGACGCCTCCTTCTGGCCCCGTTCCACCTCCGAGAGGTAGCCGAGGCTGACCCTGGCGGCGCGGGAGATGTCGCGCAGCGTACGACGCTGGTTGGTGCGGGCATGACGGAGCCGATCACCGATCGCCTCACGCAACAGCACGGTCATCACGCGCCTCCCTTCCGTACAAGTACCCCCTACGTTACCCAGAGCGGTGCCCTGGGCGCAGGAGTTGGTGCTCCCGTACGCCAAGGGCGAACGCCGGATTCACGTCAGATGTTCCCCGAGCAGGGCAAACGCGGCCTGGACCGATCGGGTCCTGATCAAGTCGCGATCGCCGCTCAACGCCAGCGTACGGACTGTGACAAACGAGGCTTCGCCTCGGGCCGGGGGCTCCGCCACCCGAACCCCCGAAAGACGCGGTGTGCGTGTTCCCGGCCCCGCGAGCCCGATGTGCACGGTCCCGGGCTCGACGCCGTCCTGCGCGGCCGGGCCGGCCACGCCGGTGAGCCCGAGGCCCCAGGTGGCCCCGCACCGCTCACGGGCACCCTCGGCGAGCTGCGCGGCGACCTCGGGGTGGACGGCGCCGTGCTCGGCCAGCAGGGTGGCGTCGACGCCGGCGAGGACGGTCTTGAGTTCGGTGGCGTAGACGACGAGCCCGCCACGCAGGGCCGCGCTGGCCCCGGGCACGCGCGCGAGGGTGGCGCAGACGAGCCCGGCGGTCAGCGACTCGGCGGCGGCGACGGTCTCCCCGCGCCGGGTGAGGGCCGCGATCAGGGCGGCGGCCTGCTCGTCACCCTCGGCGGGGATGGCCGGAGGTCGCGAATGAGTCATTCGCGGCACCTCGGCCCGGTCGGGAGGGGCAGGCGCCGGTCCGCCCCGGCGGTGCCGCCCGCGGCCACCTCGCGCACAGCGGCCGGGCCGGCCGGAGGTCGCCGATGACTCATTCGGGACGCCGGCGGTCCCCCATGAGTCGTTCGCGGCACCTCGGCCAAGCTCAACTCCCGGTGACCCGGCGCCCGGCCGCGCGCAGCCGGATCGCGCGGACCAGGTAGTCCACGCCCGTCACCACCGTCAGCACCAGGGCCAGGCCCATCAGCGACCAGCGGACGGGGTCCGCGCCGGCCGGCAGCGGCAGCAGGTACGCCACGATGGCCGCGATCTGCGCCATCGTCTTCGCCTTCCCGCCCCGGCTGGCCGGGATCACGCCGTGGCGGATCACCCAGAAGCGCAGCAGCGTCACGCCGATCTCGCGGACCGCGATCACGATCGTGACCCACCAGCCGAGCTCGCCGAGGACGCTCAGCCCCACCAGCGCGGCGCCGGTCAGCGCCTTGTCCGCGATCGGGTCGGCGATCTTGCCGAAGTCGGTGATCAGGCCGTACTTGCGGGCGACCCAGCCGTCCAGCTGGTCGGTGGCCGAAGCGATGGCGAAGAGGCCGGTCGCGAGCACGCGCCAGGTGGTGTCGTGGCCGTCGCCGACGAACAGCGCGGCGACGAACAGCGGGACCAGGACCAGCCGCGACAGCGTCAGCAGGTTCGCGACGTTGAGCGTCGGGACCGGGGTCGGCTCGGGGACCTGGGCGGGGGCGTCGTGCGTCAGGCCCTCGTCGGCGGCGTCGCTGGGGAGCGCACTCACCGGTCGGCGTCCGGTACCGCGCGGACGATCAGGTCGACGCCCGCCGAGTCCACGACCTCGCACCGCAGGAAGTCGCCGACCTGGGCCTTCTCCGGCGCGTCGAGGATGATGCACTCGCCGTCGACCTCGGGGGCCTGGTGCGCGGCGCGGCCGGTGACCTCGCCGTCGTCGTCCAGTTCGACCAGGACGTCGACGAAGGTGCCGATCCGGTCCTCGGCGCGCTGCGAGGTCAGCTCCTCGACCAGCGCCGAGATCCGGGTGACCCGCTTCGCGACCTCTTCGGCGTCGAGCTTGCCGTCGAAGCCCTCGGCCTCGGTGCCGTCCTCGTCGGAGTAGCCGAAGACGCCGACCGCGTCGAGGCGCGCGCCGGTCAGGAAGCGCTCCAGCTCGCTCAGGTCGTGCTCGGTCTCGCCGGGGAACCCGACGATCACGTTGGTGCGGATGCCCGCCTCGGGCGCGTACTCGCGGATCTGCTCGGTCAGCGCGAGGAACGAGTCGGTCGAGCCGAACCGGCGCATCCGGCGCAGCACCTGCTCGCTGGAGTGCTGGAACGACAGGTCGAAGTACTCGGCGACGCCCGGCGTGGTGGCGATGGCCTTGACCAGCTGCGGGCGCGTCTCGGCCGGCTGCAGGTAGGAGACGCGGACGCGCTCGATGCCGTCGACCGCCGCCAGGCGCGGCAGCAGCCGCTCCAGCGCGGTGGCGCCGTCGCGGCCGAAGTCCTTGCCGTACGACGTCGAGTTCTCGCTGACCAGGAACAGCTCCTTGACGCCGTTTTCGGCGAGCCACATCGCTTCGGCGACGATCTCGTCGGGCTGCCGCGAGACGAAGGAACCGCGGAACGACGGGATCGCGCAGAACGAGCAGCGCCGGTCGCAGCCGGAGGCGATCTTCAGCGCGGCCACCGGCGCGTCGTCGAGGCGCGTGCGCAGCACCCGCGGGCCCCAGCCGTGCTGCGCGTGGCCCGGGACCTCGACGGTCTCCGCGGCGGCGGGCCGCTGGACCGGGCTGATCGGCAGCAGCTTGCGGCGGTCGCCGGGGGTGTGCGAGGCGACCTTGCGGCCGGCGACGACGTCGTCGAGCCGGGCCGAGAGGTCGGCGTAGTGGTCGAAGCCCAGCACGGCGTCGGCTTCGGGGAGGCTGTCGGCCAGCTCGTGGCCGTAGCGCTCGGCCATGCAGCCGACGGCGACGACCTTCTTGCCCGTGTCGGACGCCGCCAGCAGCGTGTCGACCGAGTCCTTTTTGGCCGATTCGACGAAGCCGCAGGTGTTGACCACCACGACGTCGGACTCTTCGGGATCGGCCGCCAGCTCCCAGCCGCCGGCCGCGAGCCGGCCCGCGAGCTCCTCCGAGTCGACCTCGTTGCGGGCGCAGCCCAGGGTCAGCAGGGAGACGCGTCGGGTGGCGGCTGGGTCCGTGGCAGGGGAAGGCACGAAGTTCAGGGTAGCCGCCGGGTGCACGCGGCCTGACGACGGCGTGGCCCGGCTGCGACAACCGGACCCGAACAGCGAGCTGTGTCGCCGCGCGCGCCGGGCGATGTGGCAGGGTTGACGATCGTGCCGTCCGCCTCCCCCCGCCCGACCGTCCGCCGCGCGCGGATCGCCGACGTCCGCAAGATCAAGGCCCTCGTCGATTCGGACGCCGGCCGCGTCCTGCTGGAGAAGGACCTGGTCACGCTCTACGAGGCGGTCCAGGAGTTCTGGGTCGCCGAACTGGGTGACGAAGTCGTCGGCGCGGCGGCCCTGCACGTGCTCTGGGAGGACATCGCCGAGCTGCGCACGGTGGTGGTCGACAAGGCGGTCCGCGGCCAGGGCGTCGGGCGGCTGCTCGTGGCGCGGCTGGTGGAGGAGGCCCGTGAGCTGGGTCTCAGGCGGCTGTTCGTGCTGACCTTCGAGACGAGCTTCTTCGCCGGGCACGGCTTCGTGGAGATCGACGGGACGCCGGTTTCGCACGAGGTGTTCGAGGAGATGCGGCGCTCGCACGACACGGGCGTGGCGGAGTTCCTGGACCTGCCGTACGCGAAGCCGAACACGCTGGGCAACTCGCGGATGCTGCTGCAGCTCTGACGCGGCCGGGTCGGCCACCCCTAGGTCGTCTGGACGATTCCCACCTAGGGGGCGAAGTCAGGGGGAAATTTTCCCGACAACATCCTTTCGGGCGGTGACCCACGCCACTGGCCTGCCCGAAGCTGGTCGGGCACCAAGTCACTCGATCGGCAAGGAAGCAACGATGCGCACGACACTGCGGAACCTGGGGGCCACCGTGGCGGTGGCCGTGACTGTCGGCGGAGGCGTCCTCGCGGGCGCCGGCACCGCGGCGGCCGTCGACATCCCGACGGTCACCGACCAATACCTCTTCTCCACGTCCCTGTCCGGGTTCGAGTCGATCCGGAACCAGGCGCCCTACTCCGGCCAGCTCGACTGGTCGTCGGACGGCTGCTCGTGGTCGCCGGACACGCCGTTCGGCTGGCAGTTCCTGCCCGGCTGCCACCGGCACGACTTCGGCTACCGCAACTACAAGAAGCAGGGCCGCTTCTCCGAGGCGAACCGGCTGAAGATCGACGACAACCTCTACAGCGACCTCAAGAGCGTCTGCGGCTCCAACGTGGCCTGCAAGGGCGCCGCCTGGACGTACTACCAGGCGGTCCGCAAGTTCGGCGGCTGAGCCCGCGCCCCGGCCCGGGTGCGCTCGCGCGCGCCTGGGCCAGGATGGGGTCATGGAGATCGATCACCTGCTCAGCACGACCCGCGCGGTGCGCCGCAAGCTCGACCTCGACCGGCCGGTCGAACCCGCCGTCGTCGAGGAGTGCCTGAACCTGGCGCTGCAGGCGCCGACACCCGGCAACGTCCAGGCCTGGCGCTGGCTCGTCGTGCGCGACCAGGACGTGAAGAACCGGCTCGGGGTGCTGTTCCGCGAGGTCGGCGAGGCCTACCTCGCGACGAAGACGGGCGACCCGCGGGCGCTGGCGTCCGGGCAGCACCTGATCGACGTGATCGAGCGCGTCCCGGTGTTCGTGATCCCGGTCCTGCGAGGCCGCCCGGCCGGGGACAACGCGGTCGACGCGGCCTTCTACGGCGGCATCTTCCCGGCGGTGTGGAACTTCCAGCTGGCGCTGCGCGCACGCGGCCTCGGCTCGACGCTCACCACGTACCACCTTTCCCGCGAGGCGGAGGCGGCCGAGATCCTCGGCATCCCGGACGGCCACACGCAGGCCGGGCTGCTGCCGGTGGCGTACACGACCGTGCCGGACTTCAAGCCCGCGCCGCGCACCCCGCTGTCCGAAGTGGCCTTCCAGGACCACTGGGGCACGCCGCTCGGGTGATTCCTGGAGTTCAACGCACTCTTCGAGGAGTCCGGGCCGGTCAAGACCATCGGCGGCATGCTCGCGGCCATCGCATTTCCGGCCGGGCCGCGACCAAGGGCACGTGGCGCGGATCGCCGCCGCGGTCTGGATCACTTTGGGCCGCGGCGGCTCAGGTGACCCGGACCGTGGCTTCCCCGCCGTCCTCGCTGACCGACACCAGTTCGATGCGGCTGGCCGCGAACGACGTCGCCTGAGGGCCCGTACGCGGGCCGCTGTGCAGCTCGGCCGTCGTGCTCTCGCCGCGGCCGGGCTCCTTCAGCAGGAACGCCAGCGTGGCCTCCCCCTGCCAGATGCACGTCATGCCCGGGCGGCACCGCGAGTCCGAGACGACCCGGGTGTAGCGCACGGTCAGGTCCTTGCCCTGGACGGCGGCCTCCTGCCCGAGCCGCAGGGTGACGTCGCGGCCGGCCGGGGCGCTCACCGTCGAGGACGGTGGCGTGGCCGGCCCGGGGGCGGCGGGCTGCCCGGTGGCGACCGAGCTCCCGGCGCCCACCGTCACGACGGCGAAGGCGAACAGTCCGGCTACGAATCGCTTCAGGTCCACGTGCTCAGGACGGAACGGACGGCGTCACGGGTTGCACCGCCTACTCGTCGTCGCCGTCGGCGTCGGCGTCCACCGGGCCGCCGCCGCGGATCATGAACAGGACGCCTTCCAGCTCCTCCGGCTTGATCAGCACGTCGCGGGCCTTCGAGCCCTCCGACGGGCCGACCACGCCCCGGCTTTCCAGCAGGTCCATCAGGCGCCCGGCCTTCGCGAAGCCGACCCGCAGCTTGCGCTGCAGCATCGACGTCGAGCCGAACTGGGACGTCACGATCAGCTCCGCCGCCTGCAGCAGGACGTCCAGGTCGTCCCCGATGTCCGGGTCGATCTCCTTCTTCTCGCCGGCCTTCTGCGCGGTGACGCCGTCCTGGTAGTCCGGCTGCGCCTGCTCCTTGGCGTAGTTGACGACCGCGGCGATCTCTTCGTCACCGACGAACGCGCCCTGGATGCGGACCGGTTTGCCGGCGCCCATCGGCAGGTAGAGCGCGTCGCCCATGCCGATCAGCTTCTCCGCGCCCGGCTGGTCGAGGATGACCCGCGAGTCGGTCAGCGACGACGTCGCGAACGCCAGCCGCGAGGGCACGTTGGTCTTGATCAGGCCGGTGACGACGTCGACCGACGGCCGCTGCGTGGCCAGGACCAGGTGGATGCCCGCCGCGCGCGCCTTCTGCGTGATCCGGACGATCGCGTCCTCGACGTCGCGCGGGGCGGTCATCATCAGGTCGGCGAGCTCGTCGACGATCGCCATGATGTACGGGTACGGCCGGTACTCGCGCTCGGACCCCGGCGGCGCCGTGATCTCGCCGGACTTGACCTTCTTGTTGTAGTCGTCGATGTGCCGGACCTTGTTGACCTGCATGTCCTGGTAGCGCTGCTCCATCTCCTCCACCAGCCAGGCCAGCGCGGCGGCGGCCTTCTTCGGCTGGGTGATGATGGGCGTGATCAGGTGCGGGATGCCCTCGTACGGCGTCAGCTCGACCATCTTCGGGTCGATCAGGATCATCCGGCACTCGTCCGGTGTCGCGCGGGCGAGCAGCGACACCAGCATCGAGTTGACGAAGCTCGACTTACCGGAACCGGTGGAGCCCGCGACCAGCAGGTGGGGCATCTTCGTCAGGTTCGCGGTGACGAAGTGGCCCTCGATGTCCTTGCCGAGGCCGATCACCATCGGGTGGTTGTCCTTGACCGTGGACGGCGCGCGCAGGACGTCGCCCAGGCGGACCATCTCGCGGTCGGAGTTCGGCACCTCGATGCCGACCGCGGACTTGCCGGGGATCGGCGCCAGCAGCCGGACGTTGTCGGTGGCCACCGCGTAGGCGATGTTCTTGGTCAGCGCGGTGATCTTCTCGACCTTCACGCCCGGGCCGAGCTCGACCTCGTAGCGCGTGACCGTCGGGCCGCGGGTGAAGCCGGTGACCTGCGCGTCGATGCTGAACTGCTCCAGCACGCCGGTGATCGCCTCGATCATGGCGTCGTTGGCCTTGCTGCGGGACTTCGGCGCGTCGCCGAGCTTCAGCAGGTCGGGCGGCGGGAGCTGGTAGTCCCCTTCGACGGTCCGGGTGACGGCCAGCGGAGGCTCCGGGGCCTTCTTCGGCTTCTTCTCGGGCACCTCGACCGGCGGCTTGGGCAGCACCTTCGGCGGCTTGATCGGCGTCGGTGCCTCGGCCAGCATCGCGTCGATGTCGAGCTGCTCGGGGTCCGCGTCGGCGGCCTGGCGGCGCCGCGACGGCTTGCGCAGCCGCGCGGCCTTCGGGTCGGCGTCGGTGACGGCGTCCTCGTCGGTGGCGAACCCGGAGCGCTGGGCCTCGGCCTCGGCGATCTCCTCCTCGTCGAGGCCCCAGTTGCGCAGCCGCTGCGGGATCTCGCGGACCGGCGTGCCGGTGAAGACGAGGATGCCGAAGACGAGCGCGAGGATCAGCAGCGGCACCGCGACCCAGGTGGTGACGCCCATGGTGAGCAGGCCGCCGGAGAAGGCGCCGATGATGCCGCCGGCGTACATCCGGCCGTCGTTGGTGTCCGGGAGCGCGGTGAAGATGTGCAGCATCCCGAGCACGGACAGCACGACCATGATCGTGCCGATGACCATCCGCGGCCGCGTCTCGGGGTGCGGTTCGGACCGCATCAGCGCGACGGCGACGACGACCAGCACGAGCGGCAGCGTCACGGCCCCGGCGCCGAGCACGCTCCGGGTGGCGATCTCGACCCCGGCTCCGATCGGGCCGGCGGCCCGCCACCAGACGCCGACGGCGGCGATGATGGCCAGCGCGATCAGGCCGAGCGCCAGGCCGTCACGACGGTGTTCGGCCTCGAGCTCACGGGTGCGGCCGACCGTGCGTGCCAGCGTTCCGGTGCCCTTGGCCAGCAGGTTCCAGGTGCCGCGGACGCCCTTGCCGAAGATCCCGGGCGTCTTGCGGCGCGGGGCGGGCTTGCGGGCGGGCGACGAACGTGGCCGTGGCTTCGCGGGCGTACGCGGCTTGCGCGCCGCTGCCCCCTTCGCGCCGCTTCCCGTGCTTCTCTTCCTCGTCGCCGACCCAGCCATGCGTCAACGGTAACCGCCCGTGCCCGTTCGCCTCGTGCGCCACTCTCGGCTCAGGGTGAACTTCTGCCTCACAACCGGCGCGGCGGGGCCATCCGGGTGAACCGATCCGGCCAGTGCGCATTCGGGTGAAATCGGCGTCTGCCATGCTCTGCCCCATGCTCGCGCTGCGCACCGCCGAACCGCCCCGCCGTGCCCCCGCCATCTGGCGGACCATGCTGAACATCGACCGCGGTCTGGTGAACCTGGTCGGGCGGCTCACCGTCACCGGCCGGATCCCGGCTCAGCTGCGCGGCAAGCCGCTGCTCATGACCGCGAACCACATCGGCGTGTTCGACGCGTTCGTGCTGATGGCGGCGTGCAAGCGGATCGGCATCAACCCGCGGTTCATGCTGGCCGGCGGCATCCTCGACGCGCCCGTGATCGGGCCGGCGCTGCGGGTCAGCGGGCACCTGCGGGTCGACCGCAAGCACGCCGGGACCGCCGTCGGGCAGTTCGCCGAGGCCGTCGAGGCGATGAAGACCACGCGCGAGCCGATCATCGTCTACCCCGAGGGCCGGATCAGCCACGACCCCGGCCTGTGGCCCGAGCGCGGCAAGACCGGCGCGGCCCGCCTGGCGCTCGCCTCGGGCGTGCCGGTGATCCCGATCAGCCAGTGGGGCGCGCACGAGGCCGTCTACTGGGGCACCGAGACCGTCAACGGCCCGGCCGACCTGGTTCCGCTCGCCCGCTCCGGGCTCAGCGCGCCGCTGCGCCGGCCGCGGTTCCAGGTGCACTTCGGCGACCCCGTCGACCTCTCGGACGTCGAACCGGAGCGGCCCGGCGCCGGCGTGCGCGCGCACGCGAAGATCATGCAGGCCATCGCCGACGGCCTGGTCCCGCTGCGCCGCGGCGAGCTGGACCGCCCGCGCTTCCACGACCCGACGCGGCCGACCGACACGGTCAGCCCGTGGAAGCCCAAGTCCGGATCCTGAGACGCGCGGCCCGGCACCCTAGAGTCGGCGGACGTGAGCACACGGATCCTCGTCGTCTACTACAGCTCGACCGGCAACACCGCGGCCCTCGCCGAGTCCCTCGCCGCCGGCGCCCGCGAAACCGGCGCCGACGTGCGGGTGCGGACCGTGCGGGAGACCGCGCCCGAGCAGGCCGTCGCGCAGAACCCGCGGTGGCAGGCCTGGATCGACGCCGGCCCGCACCACGCGCTGGCCGAGCTCGCCGACCTCGAGTGGGCCGACGGCCTCGCGATCGGCAGCCCGACCCGGTTCGGCGGCCCGGCCGCCCAGCTGAAGTCCTTCCTGGACAGCACGGGCGGGTTGTGGGCGAAGGGGAAGCTGGCCGACAAGGTCGCGACGTCGTTCACGACGGCGTCCACCGCGCACGGCGGCCTGGAGTCGACGCTGCTGGCGATCAACAACGTCTTCTACCACTGGGGCGCGATCGTCGTGCCGCTCGGCTACACCGACCCGCACCTGATGGAGTCGGGCAACCCGTACGGCGGCTCGTTCGTGTCCCGCAAATCCGCGGCGCCCGACGACCTCGCCCTCGGCGCGCTGCGCGTCCAGGGGCGGCGGCTGGCGACCATCACCACGCACGTCGCGACGGGGCTCAAGCAGGCCGAGTAACCGCGAAAACCGCTTTGGCAGTGACGCGGTCGCGCTTAGAGTCGCCGGGGTGACCACCGAGCTGCCCGTCCTCGCCCCGCCCCGGGTCGCCCACCGCGGCCGCGGGACCACCCTCGTCCTGCTGGCCGCGCTGTTCTTCAGCACGTCGGGCACGCTGGGCAAGTCCGCGATGAGCGCCGGGATCACCCCGGAGCAGGTGGCCTCGATGCGCATCGCGCTGGCCGGACTGGTGCTGCTCGCCGGGGTCGCGCTGGTCGCGCCGCGGAAACTCCGGGTGGGCCGGGCCGAGCTGCCGGTGCTGGCCGGCTACGGCCTCCTCGGCGTCGCCGGCGTGCAGCTGCTCTACTTCGTCGCCGCGGGCCGGATCCCGGTCGGCATCGCGATCCTGCTGGAGTTCGTCTCCCCCGTGCTGATCGCGCTGTGGGTGCGGTTCGTGCGGCGGCACCGGCTGCCGCGGTCGGTGTGGGGCGGCATCGCGCTGGCGATGGTCGGGCTGTCGCTGGTCGCGCAGGTCTGGCAGGGCGTGACGCTCGACGGCGTCGGCCTGCTCGCCGGCTTCGGCGCGGCGCTCTGCTCGGCCGGGTACTTCCTGCTCGGCGAGCGCGCGGTGGCCGACATCGACCCGCTGGGCCTGGTCACCTGGGGCATGGTGATCGGCGCGGTCGCCATCAGCTTCGCCGCGCCGCCGTGGACGTGGCCGGTCGGGCCGCTCGGCACCGACGTCGGCTTCGGCGCGTGGCACCCGCCGGTGTGGCTGCTGATCACCCTGCTGGTGCTGGTGGCGACGGTGCTGGCCTACGTCTTCGGGATTTCGTCGCTGCGGCACCTGCCGGCGTCGGTGGCGAGCGTGCTGGGGCTGGTCGAGCCGGTGATCGTCACCGTCACGGCGTGGGCGCTGCTCGGCGAGGAGCTCACCTGGCTGCAGCTGCTCGGTTCGGCGATCCTGCTCGGCGGCGCGTACCTGGTGCAGCGGAAGTCGGAGATCCTCGCGACCTGAGTTCTTCACGATGTGGTGCCGAAGTGCGAGAATCCCACACCGTGACGACGAAGTCCGGGCTGCGGCCCGACCTGCGGCAGCGGCACGTCCGCATGATCGCCCTCGGCGGTATCATCGGCGCGAGCCTGTTCATCGGCAGCGGCGCGGTGATCCGCACCGTAGGACCGGCGGCCGTGCTCTCGTACGCGCTGGGCGGCCTGCTCGTCGTGCTGGTGATGCGGATGCTCGGCGAGATGGCGACGGCCGCCCCCGCACTGGGCTCGTTCATGGAGTACGCCCGCGACTCGCTCGGCGGCTGGGCGGGCTTCACGATCGGCTGGCTGTACTGGTACTTCTGGGTCGGCGTGGTCGCGTTCGAGGCGGTGGCCGGCGCGAAGATCCTGCAGGGCTGGATCCCCGGCGTGCCGCAGTGGGTGTTCTCGCTGGCGCTGATGCTCCTGCTGACGGCGACGAACCTGGCGTCGGCGCGCTCGTTCGGGGAGACGGAGTTCTGGCTGGCGTCGATCAAGGTCGCGACGATCGTGGTGTTCCTGGTACTGGGCCTGCTGCTCGTGCTGGGGCTCTGGCCGGGAGCGCACTTCTCGGTCGGCAACATCGCTCTCGACGGTTTCGTGCCCCACGGCGGCTTTTCGGTCGTCCACGGCGTGGTGATCGTGATTTTTTCCTATTTCGGCGCGGAAATCGTGACGATCGCAGCGGCGGAGTCCGACCAGCCGGAGACGGCGGTCCGCAAGGCGACGTCGACGATCGTCTGGCGCGTGATCGTGTTCTACGTGGGTTCGGTGACCCTGCTGGTGATGATCACGCCGTGGCGCGAAATCCCCAGCGAGACAAGCCCGTTCGCGGCGGCGTTCGGCCGCTTCGGCGTCCCGGCGGCGTCGACGATCGTGAGCGCGGTGGTCCTGACGGCGGCCCTGTCGGTGCTGAATTCGGGGCTGTACACGGCATCCCGGATGCTGTTCGCGCTGCGGCGCCACGGCTGGGCGCCGTCGTGGATCTCGGACACGAACAAGCGGGGCGTCCCGTGGAAGGCGATCCTGGTGTCCACTTCGGTCGGTTACGTGGCGGTGGTGATGAGTTACGTGTCCCCGGACAAGATCTTCTACTTCATCATCAATTCGGCGGGCGCGGTGGCGTTGTTCGTGTACGCGATCATCTGCGGGTCCCAGTTGCGGATGCGGCGCGCGCTGGAGGCTTCGGCGCCGGAGAAGCTGAAGCTGCGGATGTGGGGGTACCCGTGGCTGAGCTGGGTGACGCTGGTGCTGACGCTGGCGGTGGTGGCGTCGATGCTGTTCGTGGACTCGGATGCGCGGTCCCAGCTGTATTTGAGTTTGATCAGCCTGGCGGTGATCCTGGGCGTTTACGCCCTCATCCGCCGGCGATCCGCCGCCTGACCGGTTCGGCCCCGGCGAGCTTGGCGAAGGTTCCATACAGCTCGGTCGCCGAAGCGTTTTCAGGGCTGCGAAGGGCGAGAGCGAGCCCGATCAGGAGGACGGCGTAGCGCATCCCCCGGAGCATCAGCGGCAAGACGGCCATGAAGATCAACGAGTTGTTCACGCCTTCAGCCTGCGTGACTCGCGGGCCCATCACGGTCCTGGTCGGACCGCGGGGACGGGATTAGACTGGACCGCCTGGCAGAGCGCTTCGTCCGACGTGTCCGACGGGGTCCGCGAGGGTGGGGGGACGGGGATGGGTGAGTTGCTGCGGCAACTCGAATCGCTGGAGAATCGGGCACGAGCGGCCAGGAAGAAGACGGGTAAGGACGACTCGCGAGGCACCGCCGCGAAGCAGGCCGGGCTGGCCAAGCAAACCGTGAGCGGCTGGTTCTCACGGACTTCCCCGCGGGTGCCGAAGGACTACGACCAGCTGTGGAGACTCGTCGAGCTCTACAGCCACTGGGCCGGCGAAAAGCCGAGCCGGCAGTAATGGGCCACGCTGGTCGAGCAGTCCCGCCCGGTTCCGCAACCGGCGAGCCCGGCACTCGGCCGCCCGATCCCGCACTGGGACCCGTTCGACCTGGAAGTCCACCGCTCGATCGACGCCGGCGCCGCCGCCGCGGGGCTCTCCCCGTTGCCCACGTACATCGCCCGCCCGCATGACGAGTCGCTGCGCGAAGCCGTCTCTTCGGCACGACGGGGCACCAGCTCGATGGCGGTCCTCGTCGGCGAATCGTCGACGGGGAAGACCCGCGCCTGCTGGGAAGCGGTGAAGTCGCTGCCTGCCCCGTGGCGGCTCTGGCACCCGATCGATCCGGATCGCCCGGAAGCCCTGCTCTCCGTGCTGGACTCCGGCATCCCACCGCACACGGTGCTCTGGCTGAACGAGATCCAGTTCTACCTGCTGCCCAGCACCGGGGAGCGGATCGCGGCCGGCCTCCGCGAGCTGCTGCGGACTCCCACGTCGGGGCCGGTGCTCGTGCTGGGTACGACGTGGCCCGACCACTGGTGGCGGCTCACCAGGCAGCCACCGCCGAACGAGCCGGACGCGCACGCGCAGGCGCGCCAGCTGCTGGACGGGACCGACATCAGCGTCCCCGACCGCTTCGACGAAAAGGCCATGCGTGCCCTCCGCGCTGCTTCGGAAGGTGATCCACGGCTGGCCACCGCGGAAGACGCCCACGGGAAAGTCGTCCAGTTCCTTTCGGGCGCGCCGAAGCTGATGGAGCGCTACCGGAACGCCCCTCGCCCGGCGAAAGCGGTTTTGGACGCGGCCGTTGACCTCAGGAGATTCGACTACCCCACCCCGATCCCCGAAGAGCTGCTGCGCCAGGCAGCGGCGAGCTACTTCCCGCCGGACGACTTCGACACCTTGCCGGACGATTGGTTCGAGCGTGCACTGGAAGTCGTCTGCTCACCGGCCCGTGGGCTGCCCGGACCGCTGACCCGCGTGCGGCGGAGACCGGGGGCTGCCGAAGAAGGCCCGGTGAAGTTCCGTGTCGCCGATTACCTGGAGCAGCAGGTCGGCGAAGAGCGGAAGAATTCGTTCCCACCCGAAGCGGTCTTCCGCGCGATTCACGCCCTGACCGACGAGCCGGAACGCCTTCACGTCGTCGCGAGCCGATTGGGCAACCTGTGGCGCGACCGCATGGCAGCCTTTCTGCACCACCGCGCGCTGACTCTGGGCCATTGGCAGTCCGCCCGCCCGCTCGCCGAGTTGCTGGAATTGGCCGGAGACCTGCCCGGTGCCACTTCGGTGCTCGAAGCAGCACCGCATCGGGACGACTTGGCGGTCGATCAGCTCATGAGACTGCTGGTCCAGCAGGAGCGATTCGATCGAGTGGAGGAGCTGGCCGAGGAAGAATTCAAGGCCGGCGCCGCGCGAGCGCTTCTGGCCGCATTGGAGGGCGTGGAATCACCCGAGGCGATGCGGGAATACGAGGCCATCACGACCCGGGTGCTGTTCCCATCCGGTGCGTCCGAAGAACAAATCCAGGCGAACGCACAAGTCTTCCACAACGGGATCGAGGACGGCAATGCGCGCCGGCGGGAGTACCTGCGACTGCTGAGCGAACTGGCGGAAAGCGACGATCCCGCGCTCGACGCACAGCGAGCCGCGGTCAGGGACCTCGATTCCCGGGTGCTGGCTTGCGAGCAGGCGGACGATCCGGAGTCGGCGCACGAGATCCTGATCGAGGCGCTCGGCGTCGAGGCGATCGACATCGACCGGGTCGTCGGGTTCTACGAACGCCGTGGGCTCTCCGCGGAGGCGAAAGCCGTCCACCGGTTCGGCGTCGACGACCGCGGTCTTCCGGCGCGGAGCTTCGATTTGGGCCTCCTGCACGCCGGGTGGTGACCGCCGCTCAGCCGCCGGCGATGCGGCTCAGGGCTCCGAAGAACACGTCCGTGATCTTCGTCGGGTCCGGGGCCACGAACGCCTGGCCGCCCGTTGCCGCCGTGATCTGGTCCAGCTCCGGTTTGTCCGCGTCCGGGCCGACGCCCACGCCGATCAGCGGGATCGGGCGGCGGGGGTCCTGGAGTTCGGCCAGCTCGGCCAGCAGGTCCGGGCGGCTGATGCTGTGCGGGTCCTCGTTGCGGCCGTCCGTCATCACGATCACCAGGTTGAGGCGGCCGGGCTCCCACTCGCGGCGGGCGGTGCGGTAGGTGTCCAGAACGCTGTCGTACAAGCCGGTTCCGCCGTCCGCGGTTGCTTTCAGCTGGGCGAGCTTGTCCAGTGCGCCGCCGGCCAGGTGCTGGGCCACCGGGGCCATCGGCAGGATCTCGCGGTAGTCCTTGTCGCCGTCGAGCTTGGTCGAGAACGCCAGCATGCGCAGCTGCGTCGCCGGTTTGAAGAGGTGCAACGCCTTCTGCGTCGCCTCCACCGTCAGCTGCATCCGGTTCAGCGACGTGCCGGGCACCTGCGCGTTCATCGAACCCGAGACGTCGAGCAGCACCTGCACGCGCGCGCTCAGGTTGACGCCCGCCCATTGGTTGAGGAGTTCGTCGACGGTGGTGGCCGGCGGCAGGTTCGTGGCCTTGAAGCCCGTCGGCGCCACGCGGGGGTCGTCGGTGTGGTCGCGCAGCGCCTGGCCGCCCGCCGCGCGCAGGCCCGTCTTCGCGATCGCGTCGGCGCCGGGGCCGCCGAGCAGTGCCTCCCGCAGCGCGTCGATGATCGGGCGCTGCTTCGGGGTGATGCCGCCCAGTTCCGCGAACGGGTAGTCCAAAGTGGGCACCGCGGTCGAGTAGACGGCGACGAGCGGCGACGACGTGTCCTCGATGTTGTGGCGCAGCAAGGAGTTCTCCGACGCGGGGAACGCCGTCACCGCGGCCGTGCCGCTGCCGTCGCTCGAGCCCGGCAGCCGCGCGATCAGGTCCGTCTCGGCGCCGAGCGCGTTGACCGAGAACCGCCGCAGCAGCGCGACGTACGCGGCCGAGGGCTCGGGCGCGGCCTTCACGCTGTCACGCAGGCCGAGCAGCGCCAGCGCGCCGACCGCGTCATGGGCCGGGTCGGGCATGCCGGGGACGACCCCGGGCCCGGCCAGGACCTCCGCCCACGTCGGCGTGCGGTCGGGCCAGCCGAGGCCCTTGGCGACGTCCGCGGCGACGCCGAGCACCACCGGCGAACTGGCCACCGACGCCCCGCTTTCGGGCACGTCGGCGGCGCCGAGCTGGTGCGCGCGGCGCAGGGCGAGCGTGGAGTCGGGCACCCACACCTGCGGGCGCGGGCTGCCGTCGGACATGGCGAGCCGCTCGGCGGCCTGCGTCGCCTCCCTGGTCTGGACCTCGACGCTGCCGCACGCGAGGTCCAGACCCCGCGCGACGAGCGACAACGCGGGCGCGATGTCCGAGGACGCCGTCACGAGCACGTTCGCGGGCTGGTCACACCCGGGCTTCCGGCCGACGACCGACACGGTCACCCAGGCCGCGCCACCGAGGACGAGCACGAGCCCGATCGCGAGGGCGGGCACGAGCAGCCGGCGCCGCCCATCCGGCGAGTGACGTCCCATCGGCGCGGCCTCTCTGCGCGAGGCGAGTGGGGACCAAGGTTATCCCGCGGCAAAGCGGCATCTCGTGGTCCAGACGGCGTAACAGGCCCCTAGGGACAAGCTCATCCATGGGAGGGACCCGGTCCGGCCGATAGCGGGATGTCCGGGCCCGCGTCAGGCGAAACACTTGACCCCATGAAGCCGACACGTGCCGAACAGCGCCGGGCTCGGCGGGCGCTTCTCCGCCAGGGTGTCACCGCCACGCTGGCGCTGCTGCTGGCCAAAGCCCGCTGAACGCCGTGAAGGCCACCTCGATGATCCGAGGTGGCCTTCACGAAGCGAAAAAACTCAGACCGGGATGACCGTCGGGACGATCATCGGGCGGCGGCGGTAGGTGTCCGCCACCCAGCGGCCGACCACGCGGCGGACCGCCTGGGCGATGCGGTGGGTGTCGGTGATCCCCTCCGCCTCCGTGCGGGCCAGCTCCATCTCCACCAGCGGGACGACCGCGTCGAGGGCCTTCGGGTCGTCCGAGAAGCCGCGGCCCGCGACCGTCGGGGGGCTGACCGGCCGGCCCGTGTTCGAGTCCACCGCCACGTTGATCGCGATGAAGCCGCCCTCGCCGAGGACCAAGCGGTCCGACAGGGTCGACTCGCCCACGTCGCCGACCGAGAGGCCGTCGACGTAGACGTGGCCGACCTCGACGCGGCCGGTGCGGGTGGCCTTGCCGTCGACCAGGTCGACGACCACGCCGTCCTCGGCGATGACCACGTTCTCCGCGGCCACGCCGGTGCGGATGGCCAGCTCGCCGTTCGCGCGCAGGTGCTTCCATTCGCCGTGGACCGGCATCACGTTGCTCGGGCGCACCGCGTTGTACAGGTACAGCAGCTCGCCCGCCGACGCGTGGCCGGACACGTGGACCTTCGCGTTGCCCTGGTGGACGACGTTCGCGCCGAGCCGGGTCAGGCCGTTGACCACGCCGAACACCGCTGTCTCGTTGCCCGGGATCATCGAGCTGGCCAGCACGACCGTGTCGCCCGCGCGGATCGAGATCTGGCGGTGCTCGCCGCGCGCCATCCTCGACAGCGCCGAGAGGGGCTCGCCCTGCGAGCCCGTCGAGACGAACAGGACCTTGCTCTCGGGCAGGTTGCTCGCCTGGTCGAGGTCGACCAGCAGGCCGTCCGGCACGTTGAGCAAGCCCAGCTCGGCGGCGATGCCCATGTTGCGGACCATCGAGCGGCCGACGAACGCGATCCGGCGGCCGTGCCGGTGCGCCGCGTCCAGCACCTGCTGGACGCGGTGGACGTGGCTGGCGAAGCAGGCCACGATCACGCGCTGGTCGACGCGGCGGATGACGTCGTCGAGGACCGGGCCGATGTCGCGCTCGGGCATGACGAACCCGGGGACCTCGGCGTTGGTCGAGTCCACGCAGAACAGGTCGACGCCCTCGTCGCCGAGCCGCGAGAAGCCGGCCAGGTCGGTGAGGCGCCCGTCCAGCGGGAGCTGGTCGAGCTTGATGTCGCCGGTGTGCAGGACCACGCCGGCCGGGGTGCGGATGGCCACGGCCAGCGCGTCCGGGATCGAGTGGTTCACCGCGAAGAACTCGAGGTTGAACACGCCGACGTCGCGGCGCTCGCCCTCGCGGACCTCGATCAGCTTCGGCCGCTGCCGGTGCTCCTTGGCCTTGGCCGCGAGCAGCGCGTTGGTGAACCGAGAGCCGTAGATCGGCAGGTCCGGCCGCAGGCGCAAGAGGAACGGGACGGCACCGATGTGGTCCTCGTGCCCGTGGGTGAGCACCAGGCCTTCGATGTCGTCGAGGCGGTCCTCGATCGCGCGGAAGTCGGGCAGGATCAAGTCGACGCCGGGCTGGTCGTCCTCGGGGAAGAGCACCCCGCAGTCGACGATGAGGAGCCGGCCGCCGAATTCGAAGACGGTCATGTTGCGCCCGACCTCGCCGATGCCGCCCAGCGCGACTACGCGCAGGGCTCCCTCGGGGAGTGCGGGCGGGGCGTTGGTGGGGCCTGGACCGGGGGGAAGTGAGCTCACCGAGGCAGGGTCCCAACGCTGGTGTGCGAGGTCGGCGCCACGTAGGCGGCCCTCGAGTCTGCTTGTGCCACCCGCTCACCATGCCAGTCCTGGGCCGCCGTGTCGCCCAGCGGCACGCCGCCCTGGGCCAGATCGGCGGCGATCGCGACCACCTGCTCCTCGGTCGCCGGGGCGATCGGGAGGCGCGGGTGGCCGATGTCGAAGCCGCGCAGCCGCAGCGCCGCCTTGCTGAACGCGACCCCGCCGACCCGCGACATCGCGCGCAGCACCGGCAGCATCGCGCGGTGGTTCGTGCGCGCGGTGGACGTGTCGCCGTTCTCGTAGGCGTCGATCATCGCGCGGATCCGGCCCGCGACGACGTGACCGATCACACTCACCACGCCGGTGCCGCCGACGGAGATCCACGGCAGGTTCAGGCCGTCGTCACCCGAGTAGTACGCGAGGTGGGTGTTCGCGATGACCTCGGAGCCGGCGATGAGGTCGCCCTTGGCGTCCTTGACCGCGACGATCCGCGGGTGCTCGGCCAGCCGCAGCAGCGTGTCGACCTCGATCGGGACGACCGAGCGCGGCGGGATGTCGTAGAGCATCACCGGCAGCCCGCTGCTGTCGGCGACCGTGGTGAAGTGCGCGTACAGCCCGGCCTGGCTCGGCCGCGAGTAGTACGGGGTGACCACGAGCAGGCCGTGCGCGCCCGCCGCCTCGGCCTGCTTCGCCTGCTCGATGCTGTGCGCGGTGTTGTTGGTGCCCGCGCCGGCCACGATCGTCGCGCGGTCGCCGACGGCCTCGACCACGGCGCGGATCAGCTGCTGCTTCTCGTCGTCGGTCGTGGTCGGGCTCTCGCCGGTGGTGCCGTTGACGACCAGGCCGTCGTTACCCAGCTCCACGAGGTGCTCGGCGAGCTCCTGCGCCCGCTTCAGGTCCAGTGACCCGTCGGCGTCGAAGGGGGTGGCCATCGCGGTGAGCACGCGCCCGAACGGCCGTCCGGGCGCTGCGGTAGGTGGGTTGGACATGCCCAGACGGTACCCCGTCCCCCCGACAAAACCGCGCCGACCTGGTCACCTCCGGCGAAGTGCGGAGGATTTCCGGGACCCGGCCGCTCGTCGCGGAACTTCTACTTGACCTTGGTCACGATCGGCGCGGTGATCGGCCCGCCGTCGGACCGGGCGAGCACGCAGTAGAACTCGCGGGTGGGCTCCTCGCCGCTCTTCGACGGCGCGCTTTCCCACGCCGCCTGGGTCGGCACGAGCGCGCGGAAGGTGAGGTCCTGCCGCTTGGGCTCGGGCACGATCGACGAGCGGAACGCGGTCGCGCACGCCGCCTCGGCGCTCGCCGTCACCGCGGCCTGGCCGGGGTAGGCGGCCACCTTGGCGTCGTCGGAGTTCCAGTTCTCGACCGACAGCAGGCCGCCGATCTCGTAGACCTCCAGCGTGTGGCTCTTGTCGCAGTCGGTCTTGTTGTCGTCGTCGCTGATGATCGAGCCGTCCTGCACCGGGGTGTTGAAGCACCGGTAGTAGCCGCCGATGGCGGTGCGGAGCTGCCCGTTGAGGCCGAAGGTCATGGTCGGCTGCTTCTGCTGGTCGACCGCCGGGGTCTGGTAGGCCTTGCCCGCGAAGAACCCGCCGACCAGGGCACCGACGACGAGCACCGCGGCCAGCGAGAGCCACAGCGCGCGGAGGTTCTTCTTCGGCGGCGGCTGCGGGGCCGTCCGCGTCGCCGGGCCGGCCAGCATCGCGGTGCCGTTCGGCGGGGTCGGGCGCACGCCCTGCGCCGTGGTCAGCAGGTTCTGCGCCTGGGCGGCGGACAGCCGCGCGTCGGGGTTCGCGACGAGCAGGCCGAGGATCGCCGCGGCGATCGGGCCGTGGCCGCGGGTCAGGTACGGGATTTCGGTCATGATCGCGTGCAGCGTCGCCGCCGTGGTGGCGCGCTCGAACGGGATCGTGCCTTCGACGGCGAAGAACAGCGTCGCGCCGAGGGACCACAGGTCGGACGCGGGCAGCGCTTCGCGGCCTTCGACGCGCTCGGGCGCCATGAACGCGGGCGAGCCGACGATCATGCCGCTGGTGGTCAGGCGCGGGTCGTCGACGGCGTGCGCGATGCCGAAGTCGGTGAGCTTCACGCGGCCGTCCGGCGCGACCAGAATGTTGGCCGGCTTGACGTCGCGGTGCACGATCCCGGCGGTGTGCGCGGCCTGCAGCGCGGCCAGCACCCGCTCCCCCATCAGCGCGGCCTGCGCGCCGGGCATCGGGCCGCGCTGGCGCACGAGGTCGGCCAGCGACGGCGCTTCGACGAGCTCCATGACGATGAACGTGGTGCCGCCGTCGGTGACGACGTCGTAAACGGTGACGACCGCGGGGTCGTTGAGCCGGCCGCCGGTGCGCACCTCCCGCAGCGCGCGCTCGGAGAAGACGGCGGCGGACTCGGCGTCGGGCAGGCGCAGTTCCTTGACGGCGACCTGCCGCCCGATGACCTGGTCCTGCGCCCGCCACACGACGCCCATGCCGCCGCGGCCGAGTTCGCCGAGCAGCAGGTAGCGGCCGGCGACGACCCGCTGACCAGGCGTGACGGGCGCCTGGGGTGGGTACGGACGGGTCTGTTCGTCGGTCACGGTGCTCCTTTTGGCGGCGGTCGCGCAGATGCTAGTCGGACCGTCGCCGGGCGCCGCGGGTTCCGCGGAATTCGTGACTCAGCGGTGAGTCTCGCCGCGGTACGGGAGCCACCGGTAGCCGGGCGCGAAGACGCTGAACTCGGCGCGGCCGCCGGTCGCCGTCCAGATGTCTTCGGAAACCACCAGGCCGGGGAAGGCGGTCAGGTCCTCGGTCACCAGGTCGGTGTAGACGCGGAACCCGCCGGTGCCGACCCCGGCGAGGGCGTAGCGGTAGACCGGTGGAGCGGTCCGGAGCTGCCAGTACAGCCGCCGGCCCGCCGCGGTCATCGTCGCCGCGTCTTCGGCCGGGGCGACCCCGGACGGGCCTTCGGGCGCCACTCCGCACCACCAGCCGGCGCCGTCGGAGAAGACAGAGGTGGGCCAGCCGTCGAAATGGCGGGCAAGGTCACGAGCGTGGTTCTCCCGCGCGCCGCATTCGGCGTTGAGGGCGTAGACCCGGGTCACCGGCTCAGCTTACGAAGGTCAGGTAAATGAGGACCAGGTTCAGCGCGATGATGATCGCCGCGATCACCCAGGCGGCCACCGTCGTCAGCCGGTGGTTGGCGTTTTCGCCCATCAGCGTGCGGTCGGCCGTCAGGCGGATCAGCGGCACCAGGGCGAACGGGATCCCGAACGACAGCACCACTTGGGACACGACCAGCGCGGCGCTCGGGTCGGTGCCCAGCGCCAGCACCACGATCGCCGGGGTGAGGGTGACGAGCCGGCGCAGGACCAGCGGGATCCGCTTGTGCAGCAGGCCCTGCATGATCATCGCGCCCGCGTACGCGCCGACCGACGTCGAGGCCAGGCCGGAGGCCAGCAGGCCGATCGCGAACAGCAGCGCGACGCCCGGGCCGAGCGCTCCGGCGACCGCGGTGTGCGCGCCTTCGATGCTGTCGACGCCGGCTTGGCCCTGGAGGTTCGTCGCGGCCAGCAGGAGCATGCCGAGGTTCACCGCGCCGGCCAGGAGCATCGCCAGGCCGACGTCGGCGCGGGTCGCGCGCAGCAGGCGGCGGCGGGTGGTGACGTCCGGCAGGCCGTGGCGGTCGCGGACCAGACCGGAGTGCAGGTAGACGGCGTGCGGCATGACCGTCGCGCCGAGCATCGCGGCGGCGATGAGGACGCTGCCGGCGCCGTCGAACTTCGGGACCAGGCCGCCGAGGGTGTCCGCGGCCGACGGCGGCTCGACGAACAGGCTCGCCAGGAAGCCGACGGCGATGACCAGCAGCAGACCGGTGACGACGCGCTCGAACGTCCGCTGGCCGCCGCGGTCCTGGACCGCCAGCAGCGTCAGCGAAACCGCGCCGGTGATCAGGCCGCCGACGACGAGCGGCAGGTCGAACAGCAGGGTGAGGGCGATCGCGCCGCCGACGACCTCGGCCAGGTCGGTGGCGATGGCGACGACCTCGGCCTGCGCCCAGTAGGCCAGCCGCGCGGGCCCGGACAGCCGGGCGCGCAGGGCCTCCGGCAGCGACATCCCGCTGACCAGGCCCAGCTTCGCCGACAGGTACTGCACCAGCACGGCCATCAGGTTCGCCGCGACGATCACCCAGACCAGCAGGTAGCCGTAGCGGGCACCGGCGCTGATGTTGGAGGCGACGTTCCCGGGGTCGACGTACGCGATCGCGGCGACGAACGCGGGCCCGAGCAGGGCCGAGCCCGTGCGCAGGCGGGTGGCCAGTCTCGGCCGCACGGCCTCGGTCACTGCCACGGCGCCTGCCTCTCAACCGGATGTCGGGGACCCCAAATCGAAGTTTAGGCATGCCGAACTTTCGATTTCAAGGGTGACGGCTCCCACCGTCGTGCCCGGAGTACCCGGTGATCGCCCGTCGAAAAGCGTCAGGCGTGCCCGACCTCGTGCCCGGATTCGCGCAGCGCCGTCACCGCGTGCTCGAGATCGGTGGCGCGGACGAGGATGTGGTCGGTGTCGAACGTCGACATCGAGAACAGCGCGACCCCGGCCGCGGCCAGCTCCGAAGCCAGCGCGGCGATGATGCCGGTCAGCGTGAACTCCAGCGGGCCGCGGACGGACAGGAGCCGCCAGCCGTCCTCCGCCGCCGTGCTGCCGGCCGGCTCGCGGCCGGCCGGGCAGATCACCGACAGCTCCTGGGGGGTGCGGGTCACCGAGACGAAGGCTTCGCCGGGCTCGAAGAGCTCGGCGGGCACCGGGGCGTCCGCGGGCAGCCGGACGACGGCGTAGTCACCGGGCCGGACGTCGATCGCGAGTCGTTTCATCAGCCTTCGAACACCTTCGGGCTAGTGGCGATCTCGGTGCCGTCCGGCAGCGTCGAGATCGTGAAGTCCGCGAAGACGTTCGCGGCCGCTTTCTGCAGCTGGCGCAGGCATTCGACGGCGAGCTCACGGATCTCGACGTCGGCGTGCTCGGTCGCGCGCATAGCGACGAAGTGGCGCCAGGCGCGGTAGTTGCCGGTGACGACGATGCGCGTCTCGGTCGCGTTGGGCAGCACCGCCCGCGCGGCCTGGCGGGCCTGCTTGCGGCGCAGCGTCGCGCTCGGGACGTCGGCGAACTTCTCCTCCAGGCCGGCGAGGAGCTCGGTGTAGGCGTCGACGCTCGCCTGCGTCGCGGCGAGGAACTTCTCGTGCAGCACCGGGTCGTTCGCGATCACGTCCGGCTCGACGACGGCGGCGGTGCGCTCCGGGACGTAGCGCTGCGAGAGCTGGGAGTAGGAGAAGTGGCGGTGGCGGATCAGCTCGTGCGTCAGGGACCGCGAGATGCCGGTGATGTAGAAGGTCACCGAGCCGTGCTCCAGCACCGAAAGGTGGCCGACGTCCATGATGTGCTCGAGGTAGCCGGCGTTGGTCGCGGTGGCGGGGTTCGGCTTCTGCCACGACTGGTAGCAGGCCCGGCCGGCGAACTCGGCCAGCGCCTCGCCGCCGTCGGCGTCGGTCGACCACGGGACGTCCTCGGGCGGGAAGAACTCCGTTTTCGCGATCAGCTGCACCCTGGGTGACACGGTTTCGGTCACGTCAGCACTCCTTGTCCACGACTCCCCCGGCAGCCTATCCGCGGGCCGTGCGGGAGTCCCGGGCGACGCGTGACACCATCGGCTTCCTTGACTGACACCACGGCTGACGTCATAGTGGTGTCATGGACTTGACGCCGTACATCGCCAACCTTCGCGAGGACCTCGCGAACACGGCTGCCGCCGGGGACGAGCAGACCCGGCGAGCGGCCGCGTTGCTGTCCTCCGCGCTCGAACCAGCCGTCCGCCTGACGTTGATGAACGCCCTCGCCGACCTCGCCGCCGAGGTCACGGCCGCCTTGCCGGGCCAGGTCGTGGACGTGCGGCTGGACGGGCGCGACGTCCGCGTGGTCGTCACCGGCGCCGCCGAGGAGCCGGCACCACGCGCGACACCACGTGACACCACACCGCCACCACCGATCGACGGCGGCGACATCACCCGCATCACCCTGCGCCTGGTCGAGCAGATCAAGGGGCAGGCCGAGCGCGCGGCGGCGGCGCAGGGTGTCTCGCTGAACACGTTCGTTTCCCAGGCGGTGCAGGGCGCGCTCGGGGGCGGCGGGCACAAGCAGCACCACGGCAAGGACGACCGATCCGGGTCGCGTCTGCACGGCTGGGTCGAAGGCTGAGGGGACGGAAATGAGCGAGGAACAGACGACGCCGGCCGACGAGCTGGTGCGGGTCGACGACTTCGAGGCCGAAGGCCCGCTGGAGCTCGACGTCAGCGTGACGATCGGGCGCGTCGAGGTCGTCCTCGACGGCGACTCGGGCGCGCGGGTGGAGCTGCGGCACGACCAGGGCGAGCAGCAGCCGTGGGTGGCGGGGGTGAACAACCTGCTGTCGTGGGTCGGCGAGCGCTTCGGCGACCAGCTGGGCGTGGACCCGGCGAGCTCCCCCGCCGAGGCGGTGCGGCAGAGCCGGATCGAGAAGCTGGGCAATCGCCTGGTCGTCCAGGCCCCGAAGGCGTGGCAGCTGCGGAACGTCGCGCTGTCGGTGAAGGTGCACGCCCCGGCGGGCTCGCACGTGGAGGTGCGCGCGGGCGCGGCGGACGTGACGGTGACGGGTTCGGCCGGCCGCGTCGACCTGCTGACGGGCTCGGGCGAGGTCAAGCTCGACCGCGCGGACGGCTCGGCCACGATCCGCACCGGCAGCGGCGGCATCACCCTCGGCCCGACCCTGGCCGGCCTCCAGCTCCGCAGCGGCAGCGGCCACGTCGAGGCGTCGTCGGTGGCGGGCTCGGCCACGCTGGCGACCGGAACGGGCAACGTCTGGCTGGGCGCGGTTTCGGGCGAGGTGATGGCCCGTACGGGAAGCGGCGACCTGTCGGTGGCCGATGCGGCTTCGGGCTCACTGGACTTGATCACGGGCTCGGGCGAGGTGCGGATCGGGATCCGCGGCGGCACGGCGGCGGAGATCGATCTGACGTCGAGTGGCGGGCGGGTTTCCAGCGAGCTGGAAGTGCTGGAGGCGGCGCCGGAGGGTGACGTGAAGTTGAGGGTCCGGGCGCGGACGGGTTCCGGCAACGCCGTGGTGACGCGCGCGGCCGGCTGAGCAAGGGGGAGACGGGCCGTTCCCGGCGGGGGTGCCGGGAACGGCCCGTCTGCGCGCGCGGGGAGATGGGTCGCCGTGGGTGTCGCTGCGGCGATGGGGCTGAGGCGATGCGGTGGGGTGCCGATGTGGCCGGGGCGATGCGGCGGTGGCGATGCGGTTGGGGCAGCTCTCCGGCGGGAGCGGTCGTTGGACGGGACGCGACGGCGCGGTATCCGGAGCGGCCGCGGGCCGTCGTCGCGGCGACGGGCATGTCGTCGGTGCGGCGGTCACGGCAGGCGACGGCCGCCATATGCGGTGGCCAGGGGGCCGCAGCTGCAGGCAACGCCATCGGTTGCCGCGGCCGCCGCCACGACCGTGGGAGCGGCGGGCAGCATGTCACCGCACCGAGCGCGGCGGGTCGGGGCCGAGTCGGTGGGTACAGCCGGCGGTCCCGGAAACAGCGGTTGCGGCGTTCGGCGGCGAAGTCGCGGGCGCGGCGACTGTTCCCCGGGGCTGCGATGTCGACGCGACGGTCGCGGTTGGCGGCTACGCGGGCCTGACCGTGGCATCGGCGGCACGCACCCCACTGAGTCCACTGTGGACCGGCGCCGAACCCTATCCCTGGCCCGTGAACAGGTCGATCAGGCTGTGCGGGGTCCGCTCGCCGAAGCAGGTCTCGAAATCACGCTCCGCCTCCGCTGCTTCCGTTGCGCTGCGGGGGAACAACTCCCGCTCGTATTCGGCCAAGGCGGCCTCCGGGTCGTCCGGGTGGGCGGCGATGGCTCGGCCCAGTTCCGCGCCGTCCTGCATCGCCAGGTTGGCGCCTTCGCCGTTCGGGACCGATAGGTGGGCCGCGTCGCCCAGGAGCGTCACGCCCGGGGTGCGGGGCCAGTTGTGGCCGGGCGGCAGGGCGTTGATCGGGCGCAGCACCGGTGCCGTCTCGCCGTCGGTGATCAGGGCCGTCAGTTCCGGGGCCCAGTCCGTGAACTCGGCCGCGATCTGGGCCCTGGCCGCGTCCGGGTCGGTGAAGTCGGTGAACCAGTCCTGCGGTTTCGCCAGCACCACGTACGTGTGGAGCGTGCCGCCCGTTTCGCGGTGCGCCTGGATGCCCTTGCCCGGCTCCGGCACGAACAGCGCTCCTCCCCCGGCCGCCTTCGCGGTTGCCGGGTGGCGGGTGTCGCTGTCGAACAGGTACGTCTCCACGAACGACGTGCCGACGTACTCCGGGACCGCGTCCGACACCAGGGGGCGGATGCGGGACCACGCGCCGTCCGCGCCGACCAGCAGGCCGGTGGTCGCCGTCGTGCCGTCGGCGAACGTCAGCTCGTGGCGGCCGTCGCCCAGGGACCGGGCCGCGGTGACCTTGTGGTCCCAGTGGACCGTTCCCTCGGGCAGTGAGTCGAGCAGGAGGCCGCGCAGCTCGCCGCGCTGGACCTCGGGGCGGGCGCCGGTGCCGTCGTCCGGCTCGTCGAGCAGGACCTTGCCCGTCCGGTCCAGGATCCGCGTAGCTTCGCAGCCCTCCAGGATCAGGGCGCGGAAGCCGTCGGTCAGGCCCGCTGCCTCGAGCGCCGGCTGGCCGTTGTGCTCGTGGATGTCGAGCATGCCGCCCTGCGTGCGCGCGGACGGCGAGCTCTCCGCTTCGTGGACCGTGACCGGGATGCCGTGGACGTGCAGCACGCGGGCGAGCGTGAGCCCGCCGAGGCCGGCGCCGACGATCGTGACGGGGATGGACATCGCGACTCCTCCTTCTGGAACGTGGTTCCAATATTGGAACGGCGTTCCAGACATGTCAAGATGAGGCATGGCACAACGGCGCACAGAAGCCCTCTCGCGGGCGCGCATCATCGAGACGGCGGTCGAACTGCTCGACGCCGACGGCGAGCGCGGGTTGACGTTCCGCGCGCTGACCGAGCGCCTCGCCACCGGCCCCGGGGCGATCTACTGGCACGTGGCGAACAAGGGCGAACTGCTCGACGCAGCGACCGGCGCCGTGGTCTCGGCGGCGTTGAGGGCCGGGCGCGCCGAGCCCGCGGGGTCACCGCAGGACGAGGTCCGCGCCGTCGCGCTCGGCCTGTTCGACGCGATCGAGGGCCACCCGTGGCTCGCCCCGCAGCTCTCGGCGCAGCTTTCGCGCGGGCCGTCGGGTTCGGTGACGCCGAAGATCTTCGAGAGCTTCGGACGGCACGTCCGCGACCTGGGCGTGCCGAAGGGCAGCTGGTTCACGGCGACTTCGGCGCTGGTGCACTACGTCCTCGGCGCCGCCGGCCAGAACGCCGCGAACGCGCGCGTCGTGCACCCCGGCGCCGGCCGCGGCGAGTTCCTCGACGCCGTCTCGACCGCGTGGGAGGCGCTCGACGCCGAGGAGTACCCCTTCGCGCGCGCGGTCGCCGACGAGATGCGCGACCACGACGACCGCGAACAGTTCCTGGCGGGCGTCGACCTCATCCTGACCGGGATCGGCACGGTCCATGCGGTGGAATAGCCGTCAGCGCACCAGTTTCGCCAGGGGCCGGGCCAGCTCGCCGCGGGTGCCCACCGCGACGCCGGACAGGCCGAGCCACTCCGCCATGTGCCGCAGCTCCGCGGCCAGCTCCGGGAGCACGCGCGCCACGTCGGCGCCCTCCTCTGCGAAGGCGCCCTGCACCCGCAGGACACCCGCCGCGCGGTCGGCCTTCAGGTCCACCCGCCCGACCAGTTCGCCGTCCAGCAGGAACGGGAACACGTAGTAGCCGTACACGCGCTTCGGCTCCGGGACGTAGATCTCGATCCGGTAGTGGAACCCGAAGAGCCGCTCGGTGCGCGCGCGTTCCCAGATCAGCGGGTCGAACGGGCACAGCAGCGCCCGGCCGGTCACCGACCGCGGCGTGCGGGCCTCGGCGTGCCGGTACGCCACCACCTTCCAGCCGCGCACCGAAACCGGCTCCAGGACACCGGATTCGACCAGCTCCGCCACCGCCTGGCGCGCCGGGGCCGGGCCGAGGCGGTAGTAGTCGCGCAGGTCCGTCTCCGTCGCGACGCCCAGTGCGCGCGCCGAACGCTCGATCAGGCCGCGCGCGCCCTCCTCCGCCGAAACCGTCCGGGCCAGGACGTCCGGCGGGACCACCCGTTCGGTCAGGTCGTACAGCCGCTCGAACGACCGGCGCGTGCCCGTGGTCAGCTGGCCGATGCCGAACAGGTACTCGCAGACGCGCTTGACCTCGGACCGCTCCCACCACGAGCCCGGCCCCCGCCGCTGCGCGTCCGCCTCGACCTCGCGCTCGATGCCGCCCGCGCCGATCGGGCCGAGTTCCTTGACCACCGAAAGGATCTCTTCGACCAGCCCCGGCGACTTCTCGATCAGCGGGCCGTAGTGCTTCCACCAGCCGTCGCGCTTCGCGCCCGAGCGGATCAGCGGCCAGTCTTCGATCGGCAGCAGGCTCGCCTCGTGCGCCCACGTCTCCACCAGCAGGCGCGGCTGACGCGCCGAGTGCGCCCACGCCGCCGCGTCCAGCAGCGCGGGCTCGTACGCGCCCAGGCGGGAGAACACCGGCATGTAGTGCGCCCGCACCGCGACGTTCACCGAGTCGAGCTGCAGCAGCTGGACGCGCGAAAGCACGCGTTTCAGGTGCCGCCGGGACGGCTCGCCGGAGGGACGCGGGTCGGTGAAGCCCTGTGCGGCCAGGAAGGTCTTCCGGGCCGTCGAGACGCTGATCGTTTGCATGGTGAGCTCATGGTGCCAGCCACCACCGACAGTTTTCGGCGACCCGATAGATTCGGCCCATGAGCGACGCCGCCGTCCGCCCCGCCGACCTGTCCGACGCCGCGGAGATCGCCCGCATCCAACGCGACACCTGGCACGCCGCCTACGAGGACCTGCTGGGCAAGCAGGCGCTCGCCGAACTGGACGCCGCCGACCTCGCCGGCACCTGGACCGAGACCATCGACTACCCCGGCAGCCTGGTCTACGTCGCCACCGAGGGCGAGTTCACCGTCGGGTTCTGCGTCGCCGGCCGCGCGCCCGAAGAAGAGGTCGCCGCCGCCGACGGCAGCCTGCCCGAGGACGCCGGCTCCACCGGCTTGATCGCCACCCTGCTCGTCGAGCCGCGGTGGGGACGGCGCGGCCACGCCGGCCGGCTACTCGCGACGGCCGCCGCGGGCCTGCGGGCCGACGGCGCCGGCCGCGGCATCGCCTGGGTCGCCCAGGGCGACCACGCCACCCTCGCCTTCTACCGGCGGGCCGGCTGGAACCCCGACGGCACGGTCCGCACGCTCGACACCGGCGAGCGGCTGCTCCGCGAGGTCCGGCTCACCGGCACCCTCGAGCTCGCGCTCACCTGAGTCGCGGAAGATCACCCAGCGCAGCACGGCGTACATGAAGACGCCCTCACAGGCGCCCGCGAGCAGCCGTGCGACGTGGTACTCGACGCCCAGCGCCGTCAGTCCCGCGCCCACACCCAGCAAAAACGCGGCGTAATTGACGGCGATCGCCACGATGTAAAGGGCGAGCTGGATTCCGACGGCGGCGTGGGAATGGAAGTTGAACGTCCGGTTCAGCGCGAAGCTTAGCCCGAACGCGCAGCCGTAGGCGACCGTGATCGCCAGCCACACGGGCCAGCCGAGCAGGCCGTGGAAGATCGTCAGCAACCCGAGGTCGACGCCGAACGTCAGACCGTTGATGAGGCAGAAGCCGAGGAACGTCGGAGCCACGATCCGCGACAGGCCCAGCGGCAGTACCCGGACGACGGCCCGGCAGAAGGCGCCGAAGCGGTCAGCGGGCGTACGGGGTTGCTCGGCGGCCACGTCGTCAGCGTTCCAGCGGGAGGTGACCGGGAGCCGTCCGGCAGGTGATCTTCTGGTGCGGACCCCCGGCCGAAGACGGGGGCCAACCCCCGTGTTTCCGGATTTCGAACTGATAACGTGAAGAACGCGAGCGATTTTCGGGAGGTGACACGATGAGCTGGATCCTGCTGACGCTGGGCGTCGCGTTCGGTTCGGCCATCGTGCCGCTGATCAACGCCGAGGTGTTCCTGATCGGGCTCTGCGCGAGCCAGCCCGGCCTGCACTGGCTGTGGCTCGGGGCGGCGGTCGCCGTCGGGCAGATCGCCGGGAAGACGCTGTACTACCTCGCCGCGCGGGGGACCATCAAGCTGCCGAAGCCGCTGCACGACCGGCTGCACCGCGAGCGGCCTCTGACGCCGCGGCGGGTGCGGTGGCAGTTGCGGACGAAGCGGATTCGCGGGTGGGTCGAGCGGTTGCGGGAGCGCTGCCACCGGCACCCGCACTGGATGGCCGGGACTTACGGGGTCAGTTCGCTGGTGGGGTTGCCGCCGTTCATGGCGACGAGCGTGCTGGCCGGGCTGGTGCGGATGCGGCTGGCCACGTTCTTGACGACCGGGCTGGCCGGAAGGTGGATCCGGTTCAGCCTGATCGCGGCTTCCCCTGCGGTGTTCGCCGGGTGGCTGCACCACTGAGTGTGAGTCGAGTGCCTCGGCGGGCCGCTGGGGTGCGGCGCGCCGGTGATGGGAACAGCAAGCGGTCCGGGCGCGCTCGGGGCGGGCAGGGCCGGCCCAGGTGGCTCACCGGGTCGGGCGTCGCCGCGATGTGGGCGAACTCGCGGGACTCACCTCGCCGCAGGGGCGCAGGCCCGACGACGGCAGGCTTGGCGGATGGGGCTCGCCAGGGGTGGGCAGGGCACTGGCGGTGGGCCGCGTAAGGGTTGGCGGGCCGATCGCGCCAGGGGCGGACAGCGCCGCAGGTTCGGGTCGCATCAAGGGCAGGCAGGGCCGCCGATCCGATCACGCCAGGCGTGGACACGTCACAGATCCGGTCGCGCCGGAAGTGGGCAGGGCCGCCGGTTCGCTCGCGCTGAGGGGGCTGGCCCGCGTCACTGCGTCCAGTCCGCCGGCCCCAACGACGCCGCCACGCGCACGAAACCGCGGACCAGCGGGCCGCCGCCGGACTTCGGCCAGGCCACCACCAGGTCGCTCGGCGGGCGGTCCGGTACCGGGACGATGCGCAGGCCCGGTGGGAGCGGCTGGCCGAGGGGCGCGAACGCCGAAATCCCGTTCCACAGCACCGCCTGCAGGCACTCCTGGATCGTCCGGACGACCGGGGCGGCTTCCCGGGGCTCGCCGCCCGTCCAGTAGGCCGCCCACAGCGGGTCCGTTCCGTCCGGGAGGCGGATCCAGCGGCGGCCGGCCAGGTCCGCGGAGAACACCGAAGGGCGGCCGGCCAGGGGGTCATCGTCGCGCAGGACCACGCCGGTGCGGACCGGGCGTAGGACGTGGGTGCTGATTCCCCCGGTGTCGAACGGAGTCCGCGTCAGGGCCACGTCGACCAGGCCCGTGCGCAACCCCGCCGTCGGGTCGGCCAGGTCCGTCTCGTGCACCCGGACGTCGACGTGCGGGTGGCGGTCGCGGAACAGCGCCACCAGGCGGGCGCCGGCCTGCTCGGCGGTGTCCGCCAACGTCCCCACCACCAGGGTCGCCGTGCCCGCCGCCGCGGTCACGCGGTCGCGGATGCGGGCCGACTGGGCCAGCAGTGCCGTCGCCTCCTCGTACAGCACCGCGCCCGCGGCGGTGAGCGTGACGCCCTTCGGGGTGCGGTCGAACAGCGTCGCGCCCAGCTCGTCCTCCAGCCCGCGGACCGCGCGGCTCAGCGGCGGCTGTGCCATGTGCAGGCGGCTCGCCGCGCGGCCGACGTGGCGTTCCTCGGCCACCGCGACGAAGTACCGGAGCACGCGCAAGTCCATACTTCCAGGGTATCGAGCTGACGCAGCCGGTCTTGGACGCCCGATGGCTCGCGGACCGAGGATCGGGGGCATGGACCTCAAGATCGGGTGCTTCCCGTACGACACCACCCGGCAGCTGTTCGAAACCACCACCGTGGAAACCGCCGACACGCTGCCCGAGATCTTCGAGCGCATGATCCGCGGCGGCGAATACGACGTCGCCGAGCTCGGGCTCACGTTCTACCTGCGCCTGCTCGAGAAAGGCACGCCCTTCGTGGCGCTGCCGATCTTCCCCAACCGCGTGTTCCGGCACTCCTGCGTCTTCGTCAACACCCACTCGGGCATCGCCGGGCCGGGCGATCTCACCGGCCGGACCATCGGCGAATTCGGCACCTACGGCCAGGACTCGGGCGTCTGGGCCAAGGGCATCCTCATGGACGAGTACGGCTTCAAGCCCGAGGAGAACCGCTGGGTGATCGGCGGGCTCGACCGCCCGTCGGCGCCCTTCGGCTTCATCCCCCACCCGCACCCGGCCGGCCTCGACGTCACCCAGGCCGGGGACGGGAGGACGTTGAGCGATCTGCTCGACGCCGGTGAGATCGACGCGCTGTTCTCCGCCAACGTCCCGCAGTGCGTGCTCGACGGCTCCCCGAACGTCACCCGCCTGTTCCCCGACTACGTCGCGCGCGAACGCGATTACCACCGCCGCACCGGGATCTTCCCGATCATGCACGCCGTCGTCGTCCGGCGGGACCTCCTGGCCGACGATCCCGGCCTCGCCCGGAGTGTCTACGCCATGTTCGAAGCCGCGAAGGACGCCGCCGCCGAGCGGTACCGCCGCGGGCAGCGGCTCTACCAGGTGCAGACCATGGTGCCGTGGGCCGACGCGCTGGTCGACGAAACGCTCGCCGAGTTCGGTGAAAACTGGTGGCCCTACGGGATTTCCGCCAACCGCGCGACGCTCGAAACCTACCTGCGGTACCACCACGAGCAGGGGCTGTCGTCCCGTCGCCGGCAGGTCGAGGAAGTCTTCGCGACGGAGCTACTCGGCACCTGAGCGCTCGGCGGCTTCCAGCTCCACGGCGGTCTTCATCGTCTCACGCGCCCGGCGGCGGTCACCCGCGATGTCGTAGGCGTACGCGAGCTTGTACCAGGCCCGCCAGTTCTCCTGGTCCGCCTCGACCTCGGCGCGGCGCTGCTCGAACCACGCGTCCGCCGCGTCGCGGTCCACCCGGCCCGAAGGACGGCGCGGCAGGTCGGACACGTCCGGGAGCGCACCCTCGGCGTCCAGGCGGCGTGACAGGCGCTGGATCTGCAGGCCGTTGCGCCAGGTCACGACCACGACCCAGACGCCGAGGATCGGCAGCAGCAGGACGCCGACGCCGAGCGCGATGCCCAGGGGCGTCCCCGAGGCGAACAGCGCGAACGCGCGGTCCGCCAGCAGGACCAGGTACACCACCAGCGCCGCCGTCAGCAGCAGCGCCACGTTGCGGGCCCTCACAGGTCGAGGACGTTTTCCAGGCCGACCGTCAGGCCGGGGCGCGTCAGCACCGTGCGGACGCCGAGCAGCACGCCCGGCATGAACGACGTCCGGTCGAGGGAGTCGTGGCGGATGGTCAGGGTCTCCCCCTCGCCGCCGAACAGGATCTCCTCGTGCGCGACCAGTCCCGGCAGGCGGACCGAGTGGACGCGGACGTCCTCGACCGAAGCGCCGCGGGCACCGTCCAGCTCGGCCGTCGTCGCGTCCGGGCCCGGCGTCACGCCGGCCTCCGCGCGCGCCGCCGCGATCATCCGGGCGGTGTGCGCGGCGGTGCCCGAAGGCGCGTCGGCCTTGCGGTTGTGGTGCAGCTCGATGATCTCCGCCGACGCGTAGAACTTCGCCGCCTGGGCCGCGAAGCGCATCGCGAGAACCGCGCCGAGCGCGAAGTTCGGCGCGATCAGCACACCCAGCGAAGGCTTCGGCTCAAGCAGCGCCCGCAGCTCGGCCAGCCGCTCCTCGCTGAAGCCGGTGGTGCCGACGACCGCGTGGATGTCGTGCGCCACCAGGTACTTCAGGTTGTCCATGACGGCGTCGGGGTGGGTGAAGTCCACGACCACCTGCGCGTCGGCGAGCGCCGCGAAGTCGTCGCCCGCGTCCAGCGCCGCGACGACCTTCATGTCGCCCGCGCTTTCGACGGCGTTCACCACCGTCGCGCCCATGCGGCCCCGGGCACCGAGCACACCGACGTTGATGGTCATGAAGCGATCACCTCGTGGAGGTCGTCAGGAAGGTCGTCGGCGTGAGCGTACGGCCCGACGACCGCCGCCGCCGAGACCCCGCCCGGGCGCGCGAACAAAGTGCGAGCGAGGGCACACACTTCCTCGGTGGTGACGGCGTCGATGCGCGCGACCGTGTCGTCGACACCCAGGTAGCGGCCGTAGTTGAGCTCGGTCTTGCCGATCCGCGACATCCGCGACGACGTGTCCTCCAGGCCCAGCACGATCCCGCCGCGCAGCTGGCCCTTCGCTCGGGCCACCTCGGCTTCGGTCAGACCGTCGACGCCGACCTTGTCGAGCACCTCGCGGATGACGCCGGCGACGTCGCCGAGCTTCTCCGGCTGGCAGCCCGCGTACACGGCCATGTGGCCGGTGTCGGCGTAGCTCGCGACCGAGGAGTACACCTGGTAGGCCAGCCCGCGCCGCTCCCGGATCTCCTGGAACAGCCGCGAGCTCATGCCGCCGCCGAGGGCCGCGTTGAGCACCGACAGCGCGAAGCGCCGTTCGTCGTGGCGCGACAGGGACCGCAGGCCCAGCATGACGTGCGCCTGCTCGGTGTCGTCGGTGTGCAGGGCCAGCTTCGGCGGGGTCTTGATCCGGGCCCGGCCCTCACGCGGCGCGACCGGCGTCGCCGTCCCGGTCAGCCGGTCCTTCAGCGCCTTGCGGACCAGCCGCAGCACCTGGCCGTGGTCGACGTTCCCGGCCACGGCCAGGACCATCCGCGGCAGGGTGTACCGGCGCTTGTAGAAGTTCCGCAGCGCGACCGGCGACATCTCCACGATCGACTTCTCGGTGCCGAGCACCGGGCGGCCGAGCGCGTGGTCACCCAGGACCGCGCTGACGAACGTCTCGTGCAGCAGGTCTTCGGGGTCGTCGTCGCGCATCGAAATCTCTTCGAGGACGACGCTGCGCTCCATGTCCATGTCGCGGTCGGTGCACAGCGCCTCGAACACGACGTCGGTGACCAGATCCACGGCCAGCGGGAGGTCGGCGTCGAGCACCTGCGCGTAGTAGCAGGTGTGCTCCTTCGCCGTGAAGGCGTTGAACTCGCCGCCGACCGCGTCGATCTCCTCGGCGATCTGCGTGGCGTCGCGGTTCTTCGTGCCCTTGAACAGCAGGTGCTCGAGGTAGTGCGCGGCGCCGGCGACGGCCACCGGCTCGTCGCGGGAACCGATGCCGACCCACAGCCCGACCGTGGCCGAACGGGACGCGGGGACGTGCTCGGTGATCACCCGCAGGCCACCGGGCAGCACGCTGCGCTTGACGACCGCACCGTCCGGGGTGGACTCGAGCGTGCGGGTGGTGCCGATGGGCTGTTCGTGCCCGGAAACCTGCCGTGCCATGGGTTCCTTACTCACGATGCCGCGAAGGCCCCCTGCCCGCCCGGGTCGTGGTGTTCAAGGCGGTTCTAACCGTCCTGAACACCCACGACCCGGCACCGCGGATCAGGAGGCCTTCGCGTCGAATGGTGTTACTTGGCGTCGGCCGTCTCGGCGTCGGCGGCCGGCGCGTCGCCCTCGGCGGGCTTCGCGTCGTCCTCCTTGACCACGATCAGGCTGATCTTGCCGCGGTTGTCGATGTCGGCGATCTCGACGCGGAGCTTGTCGCCCACGTTGACGACGTCCTCGACCTTGGCGATCCGCTTGCCGTTGCCCAGCTTGGAGATGTGCACCAGGCCGTCCTTGCCCGGCAGCAGCGAGACGAACGCGCCGAACGCGGCCGTCTTCACCACGGTGCCGAGGAAGCGCTCGCCGACCTTGGGCAGCTGCGGGTTGGCGATGGCGTTGATCAGGTCGATCGCCGCCTCCGCCGACGGGCCGTCCGAAGCGCCCACGTAGATCGTGCCGTCGTCCTCGATGGAGATGTCGGCGCCGGTCTGCTCGGTGATCGAGTTGATCATCTTGCCCTTCGGGCCGATGACCTCGCCGATCTTGTCGACCGGGATCTTGACGCTGGTGACGCGCGGCGAGTACGGGCTCATCTCGTCCGGGCTGTCGATCGCCTCGGCGATGACCTCCAGGATGGTGGTCCGGGCGTCCTTCGCCTGCTTCAGCGCGGCCGCGAGGACCTCCGACGGGATGCCGTCGAGCTTCGTGTCGAGCTGCAGCGCGGTGATGATGTCCTTGGTGCCCGCGACCTTGAAGTCCATGTCGCCGAGTGCGTCCTCGGCACCGAGGATGTCGGTGAGCGCCACGTAACGGGTCTCGCCGTCGACCTCGTCCGAGACCAAGCCCATCGCGATGCCCGCGACCGGCGCCTTGAGCGGCACGCCGGCGTTGTACAGGCTCATCGTGGACGCGCAGACCGAGCCCATCGACGTCGAGCCGTTGGAGCCCAGCGCCTCGGAGACCTGGCGGATCGCGTACGGGAACTCGTCCCGCTTCGGCAGCACCGGCACCAGGGCGCGCTCGGCGAGCATGCCGTGGCCGATTTCGCGGCGCTTCGGCGAACCGACGCGGCCGGTCTCACCGGTGGAGAACGGCGGGAAGTTGTAGTGGTGCATGTAGCGCTTGTGCGTCTCCGGGGACAGCGAGTCGATCTGCTGCTCCAGGCGAAGCATGTTCAGCGTGGTGACGCCCAGGATCTGGGTTTCGCCGCGCTCGAACAGCGCCGAGCCGTGCGCCCGCGGGATCACGGCGACCTCGGCCGCGAGCGACCGGATGTCGGTGAGGCCGCGGCCGTCCATGCGGATCTTCTCCGTGAGGACGCGCTGGCGCATGATCTTCTTCGTCAGGGCCTTGAACGCCCCGCCGATCTCCTTGTCGCGCCCCGCGAAGGCTTCGCCCTCGCCCAGGCCGACCTTCTCCAGCACGGCGGCCTTGACCTGGTCGGTCGCGGCGTCGCGGTCCTGCTTGCCGGCGATCTGGAGGGCGTTCGCCAGGTCGTCGGTCGCGATGGCGGCGACGGCCTCGTAGACGTCCTGCTGGTAGGCCGGGTAGACCGGGAACTCGCCGGTCGGCTTCGCGGCCGCGTCGGCCAGGCGCTGCTGCGCCTCGCACAGGACCTTGATGAACGGCTTCGCGGCCTCGAGACCCTCGGCGACCGCGACCTCGTCGGGCGCCTTGCCGCCGTCGGCGATCAGGTCGAGCGTGTTCTCGGTGCCCTCGGCCTCGACCATCATGATCGCGACGTCGTCACCGACGATGCGGCCGGCGACGACCATGTTGAAGGTCGCCTTCTCCAGCTGCGACCAGGTCGGGAACGCGACCCACTGGCCCTCGATCAGCGCGACGCGGACGCCGCCGACCGGGCCGGAGAACGGGAGGCCGGCGATCTGGGTCGACGCCGAAGCGGCGTTGATGGCCAGCACGTCGTACGGGTCGTCCGGGTTGAGGCTCTGGACGGTGATGACGACCTGGATCTCGTTGCGGAGACCGTCGGCGAACGACGGGCGCAGCGGCCGGTCGATCAGGCGGCAGGTCAGGATCGCGTCGGTCGACGGGCGGCCCTCGCGGCGGAAGAACGCGCCGGGGATGCGGCCCGCGGCGTACATGCGCTCTTCGACGTCCACGGTCAGCGGGAAGAAGTCGAAGTGCTCCTTCGGGTGCTTCGACGCGGTCGTCGCCGAGAGCAGCATGGTCTCTTCGTCGAGGTACGCGACGACGGCGCCGGCGGCCTGCTTGGCCAGGCGGCCCGTCTCGAAACGAACGGTGCGAGTGCCGAACTTGCCGTTGTCGATGACGGCTTCGGTCTCGTGCACGGTGACTCCGGTGGAGTCGGTCATAGATGCTTCTCCTCTTTGGTTCCTTCAGTCGGCGCGAGTCTCCCACCCTGGGACCCGTTTCGCCTGAGGACGCTCGAGGAATGAGGCCGGTCTTCGATCGAAGCCCCCGGGACGCTTCCCGGGAGCCACTACCGAGGACCGGCGGACGGACCCTCGTGCGCGCTCGCGCCGTTCGTTCTCTTTCAGACCGAGGGGGAGCGACCGATGTGGTCACTCCCCCTCGGGGTGCAGCTATCGGCGCAGGCCGAGGCGCTGGATCAGCGCACGGTAACGCTCGATGTCCACCTTCATCACGTAGTTCAGCAGCCGGCGGCGGCGGCCGACCAGCAGCAGGAGCCCGCGACGCGAGTGGTGGTCGTGCTTGTGAGCCTTGAGGTGCTCGGTGAGGCCGACGATCCGCTTGGTCAGCAGCGCGACCTGGGCCTCGGGGGATCCCGTGTCCGAGTCGTGCACGCCGTACTCGGCCAGGATCGACTTCTTCTCTTCGGTGGACAGCGCCACTTGTGTTGCTCCTCGAAATAATCAGTGCCGTGCGGCCCCGGACGCGGAATGGACGCCGGGAAGACGGTCACGGCCGCCACGGACTGCAGCCGGACCCGGTCGTGAGGTTACCAGCCCGCTGAACAGCGGCTTCAGGCGCCGTCCAGCTCGAAGACGCGCGCCACCCGGTAGCGGGGACCTCCCGGCTCGCGCTCGCTGGTGACCAGCGCCACCTCGGCGGCTCGCCAGCTCCGGCTCGTGAAGCCGGCCAGCTTTTCGGTCCAACGCGCGGCGAGCCCAGGTTCTTCCCGGGGGAACCGCGCGAGCGTCAGGTGGGCCGCGTACGGCCTCGCTTCGGCGTCGGCACCCGCGGCGTGCGCGAGCGGCGTCAGCTCCGTTCCGGCGACAGTCAACCACAGCACCCCGGGGAACGTCGCGGCCTTTTCCAGCCGGACGTCGACGCCGGTCCGCCCGGCCAGGCGCCCGGCCAGCCAGGCACCGCGCGCCTCGACGTCGTCCGGCCCGTAGTAGGCCAGCGTGACGTGCCAGCGCTCCGGCGGCTCCCAGCGCAGGCCGGGTTCCGGCTCGCCCACGGCGTCCGCGACCGCGGCGGCGACGTCGTCCGGCGGGAACAGCGCGCTGAACAGGACCGGCATCAGGAGCCGTGGCCCGCCCGGCGGAGCAGGTCGGCGATGGCCGGGAACTCGTCGTCGAGGCGCTTGGCGGCCTCGCCCAGGTCTTCGTCCTCGGCCAGGTCGCGCAGGTACGCGAGGACCTTCGCGTCTTCGTTGACCACCGGGATGTTGTCGCGGCCGACGGTGGGGCGCGAGTCGCGGACGTCCTCCATCGCGGCCAGCATCGCGTCGCGGTTGCCGGCGGCGACCTCGGGCACGAGGATCTTGCGCTCCAGCATGATCATCCTCGCCAGCACGACCGGGTTGCCGATCTTCGCCCGCCGCCCGCTCATCACCTGGCTGAGCATGGGGGCGCTGATCCCGAGGACCTCGGCCAAGAACGCCTGCGAAACGTCGAACGCGACGACGAGCCGGCGCACGCGGTCGCCGAGCGGCTCCCCGTACCACTCGCGCTGCAACGCGATGTTCCGCTGGACGATCTTGTGGTCCTCCACCAGTCCCGCTCTCCCCTAAGCCTTGCCCGCGCACACCGTCCGTGAGCATCTTGCCATCGCCCTCACGTGCGTGAACGCGAAATCCCCTATTCGCCCCCGGTCGGGGCGTCCGGGGGCACCTCGAGTGCCTTTCTCGTCTCGATCACGTCGTCGTCGATCTGCTGGACCAGCCCGGCCGAGTCGGCGAAGCGCACCTGGTCGCGCAGCCGCGTCACGAAGTCGATCGCGACGTGCTGGCCGTAGAAGTCCTCGTCGACGTCGAGGACGAACGCCTCGACGGTCCGCTCGCGCCCGGAGAACGTCGGGTTGGTGCCCACCGAGACCGCGGCGCGCAGCCGGCGCGACGGGTCCGCCGAGCGGGTGAACCAGGCGCTGTACACGCCGTCGGCCGGGACGGCGGCGAAGCGCGGCGTCGACAGGTTCGCCGTCGGGTAGCCGAGCTCGTGGCCGCGGCCGTCGCCGCGCACGACGATGCCCTCCAGGCGGTGCGGGCGGCCGAGCGCCTCCGCCGCGGCGAGGACGTCACCCGCGTCGATGCACGAACGGACGTACGTGCTGGAAAAGGTGATCGACGCCTGGTCCTCTTCGGACAGTTCCTTGCCCTGCAGTTCCGCGCCGTAGGCGGCGAAACCGAACCGGCGGCCGAGGGTGCGCAGCATCGCGACGTCGCCGGCGGCCTTGGCGCCGAAGGTGAAGTTGTCGCCGACGATCACCGCGGCCGCGTGCAGGCGGTCGACGAGCACCTCGTGCACGAACTCCTCCGGCGCGAGCCGGGACAGCTCCAAGGTGAACGGCAGCACGCAGAAGACGTCGACGCCGAGGCTCTCGACGATTTCCGCCTTGCGCCGCAACGTGGTCAGCTGCGCCGGGTGGCTACCGGGGCGCAGCACCTCCGACGGGTGCGGGTCGAACGTCAGCATGACGCTCGGCAGCCCCCGTTCGGCCGCCGCGGCCACGGTCCGGCTGATCAGCTCCTGGTGCCCGCGATGCACCCCGTCGAACACGCCGATGGTGACCACGCACCGGCCCCAGCCGCCGGGGAGGTCCCCCAGCCCACGCCACCGCAGCACGTCGCACTCCCGTCTCTGTAAGGCCCACCCTAGGCGGGCAGCAACACCACCACCGCGCGGGACACGCCTTCTTCGTCGGCGGCCAGCGCGAGTACCCGGCCGTCGGGCCCGAAGAGCCCGTAGGTGCCTTCGAGCCCGGCCGCGGGGATGCGCTGCCCGTGCCGGACCGCCTTCGCCGTGGCCGCGTCGAGGTCGCGCCGCGGGAAGGCGGCGGCGACGGCGGCGTCGAGGTCCAGGCTCAGTTCGGGCGCCTCCTCGAGCTGGTCGAGGGTGCGCGCCTTGGCGAGGGTGAAGGGGCCGACCGTGGTGCGCCGCAACGCCTTCAGGTGCCCGCCGCAGCCGAGGTCCGCGCCGAGGTCGCGGGCCAGCGCGCGGACGTAGGTGCCGGACGAGCACTCGACGACGGCGTCGACCTCGACGTGGTCGTCCTCGTGGCGGATGCCCAGGACGTCGAAGCGGTAGACAGTCACCGGGCGGGCCGGGATCACGACGTCCTCGCCGGCGCGGACGCGGGCGTAAGCGCGCTTGCCGTCGATCTTGACGGCGCTGACCGCGCTCGGCACCTGCTGGATGTCGCCGGTCAGCTTCTCGACGCCGCTCGCGATGTCGTCGTCGGTCACGTGGTCCGTCGCGCCCTCGGTGAGGACTTCGCCCTCGGCGTCGTCGGTCGTGGTGCTGCTGCCGAGGCTCAGGGTGGCCAGGTAGGTCTTGCGGTCCAGCGCCAGGTGGCCGAGCAGCTTGGTCGCGCGCTCGATGCCGAGCACCAGCACGCCGGTCGCCATCGGGTCGAGCGTGCCGGCGTGCCCGACCTTGCGCGTGCCCATGATGCGGCGGGCGCGGGCGACGACGTCGTGCGACGTCATCCCGGCGGGCTTGTCGACGATCAGGAGACCGGGCGGCGGGGCGGGGCGGCGGGGCGGTTTGGGGCTCGACACGCGGCAAACCCTAGCTGCCGTCCCTCGGGGAACGATCAGGCCGCTCAGGCGGCGACGATCGGCGTCTCCGGTAGTGCGGCGTCCCAGCGGCGGCGGGTGATCCGCACCGGCAGCTCCTCGCCGCGCGCCTCGGCCAGGAAGAGGTGGGCGCGGGTGCGGCGCCACCAGACGAGCATCCGGGAGGTGCCGAGCGCGAGGATCGCGACGATCGCCAGCAGCGACAGCCGGAAGCTCCCGCCGGTCCACTGCAGCAGCACGCCGACCGCGAGCGCGGCGATCGTCGTGGCCACGAAACCGCCGACGTTGACGACGCCGGTCGCGGTGCCCACGCGGGACAGCGGGTTGTAGTCGCGGGCGAGTGCGAAGCCGATCATCGACGCCGGGCCGCCGAGGGCGAGGAAGGCGAACGCGGGCACCAGCACCGGCACCGGCACGGTGCCGGGCCAGCTCAGCAGCACCGCCCAGAGCAGCGCGGCGCCGCCGATGTACCCGCCGACCAGCGGCATCCGCAGCGACGGGTGCCGCCCGATCACGCCACCGAGCAGCGGGCCGCCGGCCATCGACCCGAAGACGAACACGGTGAGCAGCGCGCTCGCGGCGGCTTTCGTCTGCCCTTGGCCCTGCACCAGCCACGGGACGCCCCACAGCAGGGTCAGCGCGTTCGGGGCGAACATCGTGCTGAAGTGCACCCAGAAACCCAGCCTCGTCCCCGGCGTCCGCCAAGCCTCGGCGACCTGGTGGGCGAGCTGGCGCGGCCGGACCTCTTCGCGGACGGGCGGTGTTTCGCCGTGCGGCACGTCCCGCACCCGCAGCGCCACGACCAGCGTGTAGAGCACGGTGAGGGCGCCGACGGCGAGGAAGGTGGGCGTCCAGCCGGAGACGTCGAGCAGCAGCGACAGCGGAACGGTGGCGGCGAGGTTCCCGATGTAGCCGACGGCGGCGGTGAACGACGTCAGCAGCGCGTACTGGCGGCCCGGGAAGTGGGCGGCGACCAGGCGCAGCACGCTGACGAAGGTGAGCGCGTCGCCGAGGCCGAGCACACCGCGGGCGAGCAGGCCGAGGCCGTAGGTGTGCGCGATGCCGAGCAGGAGCTGCCCGGTACCGAGGATCAGCACGGCGACGATGAGGACGCGGCGGGGACCGTAGCGGTCGACCAGCACACCGGTCGGGATCTGCATGGCGGCGTAGACGCCGACCTGGAGGACGGTGAAGGTGCCGAGCGCGGCGGCCCCGACCCCGAACCGTTCGGCCGCCTGCAGCCCGGCGACACCGAAGGAGGTGCGGTGGAAGACCGCGAGGAGGTAGACGGTGACGGCGGCGAGCCAGACGAGCCAGGACCGGGCAGTGGCGCGGCCGGTGGCGGGCGGCACAAGGACCTCCAGGGGTTCGGCGGTGTTCGGGGGCGCGGGACGCCCGCGCTGCCGTCCCTACTACTTGTATCGCCTAAGCAACGGCGAAACATAGCCGTTATCCGGGTGGTTTTCGCCACAGGGTCGGGGGCGTCACAGGTGGTCAGGGGGTGTTTGGGTGGGGTCGCTCGGACGGGTGAACGGGCGGGGTCGGCCGGGCGGCGGCGGGTGGGTGCGCGACTAGGGAGCGCCGAGCGACCCGGACGAGTGCCGCGCGGCTGGGGCTGCCGCGCGATCCGAGTGGGCAACCGGCCGCCGAGCGGCTTGGGGTGCCGGGCGACCCAGGTGGGCGGCCGGCGGGGCTCGGGACCCCGGTGCGCCCGGAGCCCGCTGCCGGCGGGTGACGGGTGGGGGCCGCACGGCTGAGGGATCGCCGAGCGACCCGGGCGGCCAACTGCTGCGGGGCTCGGGGCCACCACGCGACCCCTGGGCGGGGCCGAACGCCCCGGACGGCGGGGCGGTCGCCGCGAGGCTCGGGAACCCAATGCGGCCGCGGCCGGCCGCGCGAGCCGCGGCTCAAGCCGGGCGGATCGCTCCCGTCACCGCCCAGTTGCCCGAGCGCCACCTCGCCACCACGAACGCCAAGCGGATCACCATGAACAACGACAGCCCAGTCCAGATCCCCGTCAGACCCCAGCCGAAGCCCAGCGACGCCCAGATCAGCGGCAAGAACCCCAGCGCCGCGCTACCCAGCGTCGCGTTGCGCAAGAACGCCGCATCCCCCGCTCCCAGCAGCACCCCGTCCAGAGCGAACACCACCCCGGCGATCGGCTGCAGCGCCACGAAGAACCACCACGCGTGCGGGATCTCCGCCAGCACGCCCGGATCCGACGTGAACGCGTGCGGCAGCACCCACGACAGCGCCGCGAACAGCACGCACAGGAAGCACCCCAGCAGCAGGCCGTACGCCGTGATCTGGTTGGCCACCCCTCGCGCCTGGCGGGCCGAGTTCGCGCCCAACGCCGCGCCCACCAGCGACTGGGCCGCGATCGCCACCGAGTCCAGGACCAGCGCCAGGAACGTCCACAGCTGCAGCACCACCTGGTGCGCGCCCACCGCCTCCGTCGACGTGCGGGCCGCGACCGCCGCCGCCGAGACGAAGCACGCCTGGAACGCCAGGCTGCGCAGGACCAGGTCGCGGCCCAGGCCGAGCTGGGCGCGCATCACCTTGAAGTCCGGCCGCAACGCCACCTTCTCGCGGACCAGCGCCGCGAAGAACAGCGCCGCCGAGATCACCTGCGCGACGACGTTCGCGATCGCCGAGCCCTCCAGGCCCAGCCCCGCCCAGTACACGAGCACCGGGCACAGCACGGCCGAAATCCCGTTGCCCGCCAGCACGTACCGCAGCGGCCTCGCGGCGTCCTGGACCCCGCGCATCCAGCCGTTGCCCGCCATCGTGACCAGGATCAAGGGCGCGCCGAACAGCGCGATGCGCAGCCACGACACGGCCGCGGACGCGATCTCGTCGCTTCCCGACAGCACCCGGGCGATCGGCCACGCCAGCAGTTGCCCGACGGCCAGCACGAAGAACCCGACGAACAGCGCCAGCCACGTCGCCTGCACGCCTTCGCGGACCGCGTCGGCCCGGCGGCCGGCGCCGTGCAGGCGGGCCGTGCGGGACGTCGTGCCGTAGGACAGGAACGTCAGCTGGCTCGACACCTGCGCCAGCACCACCCCGCCCAGCGCGAGCCCGGCCAGCGAGAGCGCGTCGAGGTGGCCGACCACGGCGGTGTCGACCAGCACGTACAGCGGCTCGGCGGCCAGCACCCCCAGCGCGGGCACGGCCAAGCCCAGCACGCGCTTCGCCGGCACCCGCTCGGTCTCCTCCACGTTCACCACGAACCGGACTCTAACCGCCCCCACCGACAGTTCTGACCGGCGGGAACCGGGGAACTTTCCGGGCCTGCCATCCGACGTCGGTCACGCCACCAGCGGCGCCAAGTGGTCCAGGTGCGGGAGCACGACGTCGGCGCCCGCGTCCGGCACCAGGAGCAGCACGCGCTCCAGGCCCAGCTCGGCGTAGCGGGCCAGCAACGCCGGGTCGGCCGACGCGTTGAACAAGGTCACCGGCACCGGCGCCCGCTCCCGCAACCGGCCGAGGCGGGCGGCGAAGGCATCGATCGTGTCCGCGGTCACGTTCTGGGCCAGCCAGCCGTCGCCCCAGGCCAGGATGCGGTCCTCCACGCCCGGGCCCATGCCGCCGACCAGCACCGGCGGGACGCGGCGGGGTTTCGGCCACGACCACAGCGGGTCGAAGTCGACGAACTCGCCGTGGAACTCGGCCTCGTCCTCGGTCCAGATCGCCCGCATCGCGCGGACGCGTTCGCCGAGCAGCCGCATCCGGGTCCGCGGGTCCGTGCCGTGGTGGGCCATCTCCTCGCGGTTCCAGCCCGCGCCCACGCCGAAGAGGAACCGGCCGCCGCTGAGCAGGTCGAGGGTGGCGACCTGCTTGGCCGTGACGATGGGATCCCGTTGCACCACCAGGCAGACGCCGCTGCCGACGCGCAGCGTGGCCGTCACCGCCGCGGCCGCCGTGAGCGCCCCGAACAGGTCGAGCGAGCGCAGGTACATCCGCGGCAGCTCGCCACCGGGTGGGTACGGCGTCCGGCGCGACACCGGGATGTGCGTGTGGTCGCAGAAGAACAGCGACTCGAAGCCGCGTTCCTCCGCCGCGACGGCGAGCGCGCCCGGCGCGATCCCGTAGTCGGTCGGGAACGCGCACAGCCCGATCTTCACGCGCTCTCCCTCGCTTCCCCATCGGCCACGGCGAGGACCCGGGGCACGAGCCGCGCCGCGAGCCGGTCCGCCGGGGTCCGGGCGTCGAGGACCAGCCAGCCGTCCCGGGCCGCCCAGCGGTCCAGCGTGCCCGTGATCGACCGCTGGTGGGCCAGGAAGCTCTCCCGTGAGCAGGACAGGTCCATCCCGCACTCGAACGGCACCGGCTTGCCGTCCTTGCGCGCCCACGCGTCTTCGGGCGCGATCCGGAGGAAGACCGTGACGTCCGCGGCGGGCAGTCCCGCGCCGACCGCTTCCACCCAGGAAACGTCGGCGCCGTACGCGACTTCGCTCGCCGCGTGCTTCTGCCAGTGGCCGTCGAGCAGCAGGATCTCCCCCGGCTCGCCCGGCCGGTCGGCGAGGGCCAGCGCCGAAGCCCACAGCAGGAACAGCAGCCGGGGCCCGGCCGGCATCAGCGCCGCGCACCGGCGCGCCACCGCGACGTCGCCGGTCAGGCAGCTCGCGTGGGGGTAGCGGCCGGCGTCGGCGATGTCCCAGCGGTCGACGCGGGCCGCCGCGTGGCCGGCGGCGGTGAGCCGCTCGGCCAGCAGCGCCGTCAGCGTCGACTTGCCCGCCCCGTCGGCGCCGACGACCGCGACGACGGGTCCACTCCGGACGGTCACGGGCGCGCGACCGGCGCGACCTGCGGGTGCACCGTGTACCCGGGCTGGACGCGGATCAGCGCGGCCACCGCCGGATCCGCGGGCAGCCGCGGGTTGCGCGCTTCGGCGCCGGGCCGGTCGGGACCGTCCAGCGCGCCGATCGCGAGCAGGCCGTGCAGCGCCGGGGACAGCTCGCCGCCGTCGAGGCCGAAGCGGTCGGCGTCGCGCCAGGCCGCCACGACCGATTCGTCCACGGCGTAGGCCTCTTCGGCGCTCATCAGCGCGATGCCGTCGGAAAACCGCACCGGCGCGAAGTAGGGGCTGCGCCGCGACGTCTCCGCGTCCGCCGGCAGCGGCAGTTCCGCGAGAGGCTTGTCCCAGCCCTCGGTCACGCACCAGGACAGCAGCAGGTTGCCGACCCGGAGCCGGTGCGCCGCAACGGCTTCGACGTCGTCGAGCCCGGCGTCGAAGACCTGGTTGAGCAGCCGCCACAGCTCCCCCGCCCACGGCGCCGTCACCTCGGTCCGGCGCAGCCTGCGGAAGAGGAACTTGGGGCCGACGTAGAGGTCGTCGGCCGCCGCCAGCAGCGCCTCCGCCGCGTTCTCCAGCGCGATCGCGGACGCCGTCGCCGCGGTGTAGCGGTCGCCGCTGAGCAGCGCGCCCCAGACGTCCTCGGCGAAGGCCGCGAAGATGTTGGCGTGCCGGGCGACGAGGATCCGCCGCACGACGTCCCGGCGCAGCGGCGCGAGCGCGTCCTGCCAGGCCGGGGCCACCTTGACCCGGTGCCCGGTGGTCAGCCGGACCAGCGCGTTGAGCACCTTGAACTCGAGCAGGAACTGCTCCCGGTCGGCGCCGGTGGCGGTGAACCGGCTGCCGAGCCCGGCCAGCCGGCGCACCAGCGCACCGTCCAGTTTGGTCACGTGCACCACGACGCCGTCGTGCTCGTAGCCGTGGTCCTGGCCGGGCAGGTGGTCGCCGACGGCGTAGACGTCCACATCGGACGTCCCGTGGCCGAGACCGACGGCGAGGCTCCCGGCCAGGTAGGCCAGTTCGATCTCGCCGCCGAGGCGGTGCTCGACCACGTGCCGGACCGCCGCGATCTGCCGGTCGGTGAAGTACACGTCGGGGACGGCGGGCTCGCTCATCGCGCGTCACCCGCCCAGCGCACCGGAAGCTCCCACACACCGCTCACCTGCATCTCCCTCCGCCAGCGCAGCGCCCCTTCGGGCACCGCGAGTTCGAGTCCGGGCAGTTCGCGCAGCAGGACCGCCAGGCCGGTCTGCAGCTCGGCCCGCGCCAGTTCGGCGCCGAGGCACCGGTGCCGCCCGGCGCCGAAGGCCACGTGCGGGTTGGGCTCCCTGGTCAGGTCCAGCCGGTCCGGGTCGGCGAAGACCTCGGCGTCGCGGTTCGCCGCGTCGGTCAGCGGCACCACGACCTCGCCGCGGCGCACCAACCGGTCGGTCAGCCGCACGTCCTCGGTGGCCACGTGCGGGGTCCCGCCGCCGGTGGTGAACGACGTCCAGCGCAGCATCTCCTCGATCGCCCGGTCGAGCGCCGCCGGTTCGCCCACCAGGGATTCCCAGCGGGCGCGTTCGGTGAGCAGCAGGTAGACGCAGGACGCGAGCTGGTTGCTCGTCGACTCGTAGCCCGCGACGAGCAGGCCGGCGCTCATCACGATCGCTTCCTCGCGCGAGAGCTCCCCCGCCCGGCCGGGCACCGGGGCGAGGTCGGCGATGATGCCGTCGCGGGTGTCCCCCGCCCAGATTTCGTCGACCAGCGCGGTGAAGTACTCGTGCATCGCGCGGTGCCCCTCGGCGACCTCTTCGGGCGAGGCGTGGCCGCGCGACATCATCGCGTTCACCCAGGGCCGGAACCGGCCCCGGTCCGCGGCCGGCACCCCGAGCAGGTCGCTGATCACCGCGAGGGTGAACGGCACCGCGAACTCCTCGACGAGTTCCGCTTCGGTGCCCCGCGCCCGCAGCCCGGCGACCAGCTCGGCCGCCAGCGCGGCCAGGCCCGGGCGCGCGGCCTCGGCCTGCCGCGCCGTGAAGCCGGCCGCGACCGTGCGGCGCCGCCGGGTGTGCACCGGCGGATCGGTCAGCAGCAACGCGAGCGACCCGGCCTCCCGGTCGAACAGGGCCCCGTGGGCCTCGCGGCTGAACCGCGGGTCGCCGAGCACGGTCCGCACGTCGGCGTGCCGCGTGACGAGCACCGCGTGCCGGCCGCCCGCCAGCGTCACCGGGCACAACGCGCCGGCACCGAGGATTTCCCCGTACTCCACCGGCGGTTCGAGCCCGGGACCTTCGGTGAACGGGAATTCGGGCGCGCTCACGCCGCCTCCTCCTCGGTGTGCAGCAGCCGGACCGTGCCGGCCGCGCCGTCCAGTTCGATCCACCCGCCGTCGGCGATGGCGGTGGTGGCACCGGGTACCGCCACCACGGTCGGGATCCCCAGCAGCCGCCCGGTGATGGCGGTGTGCGACAGCAGGCTGCCGCGTTCGACGACGATGCCCTTCGCCGCGGTCATCAGGTACAGCCAGCCGGGATCGGTCTCGCGGGCGACGAGGATGCGGTCCCGGCAGTCCTCGACCGGGGCGGTCGGGTCGAGCACGACCGCCGCCCGGGCCCGGACGACGCCGCGGCTGGAGGCCAGTCCCCGCAGGACGTCACCCGGCGGCGGGCCGCTGCGGGCGGCGTCGCGCCCAGGCCCGTCCGGCGAGAGGTAGCCCGGCGGCGCGGGTTTCCCTTGCCAGGCTTCGAGTTCCGCCCGGCGCCGGGCGGCGAGGTCGGCGAGCCCGGCCGTGCCGCCGGTGCCGTCGACGGCACCGAGGACCTCTTCGACCCGCAGGTGCACGACGTCGCCGGCGTCGGCGAGCCGGCCGTCGGCGGCCAGGACGTCACCCAGCCGGTAGAGGATGTCCCGGCTGAGGCCGTAGAGCTGGCTGCGGCACAACCGGGTGTCCTCCCGCGCCTTGACGAACCGCCGCAGCACCCGGACGCAGAGCCCGAGCGCGATCCGGCGCACCGGGCTCGAGCAGGCCCGGCGCAGCCGCCGGACGCCGTCACGGCGGGCGTTGCGCTCCGCGGTGCGGTTGCCCTCGGCGGTCTCGCCGCTGGCCACCAGCGGCCGCAGCACGCCGATCAGCCGCCACGGGTCCTGGCGCGGCGTGCGGACCTCGAGCTTCAGGTCGTGCACGGTCCGGTCGCCGTACCGGCGCAGGTGCTCGGCGAACGCCTCGGCGACGTCGTCCCCGAAGCGGCCGGCGACGATCCCGTCGTGCACCTCCCGGTCGGTCCCGGCCGCCAGCGCCGCCGTCAGCCGCGGGTCGTGCCGGAACCGGGTGGCCAGCCGCAGCGCCGAGCGCAGGGCCAGCAGCGAGCGGTTCTCCGGGCCGCCGGGCAGCAGCCCCACGAGCAGCGCCGGGTCGCCGGTGGTCCAGCGGGACAGCAGCCGCTGCGTCAGCGTCAGGCAGCCGAGCAGGAAGTAGCCGTTGAGCAGGGTGACCGGCCACTGCCCGGCGAACTCCGCCCAGATCCGGCGGTAGCGGCGGACCAGTTCCGCCGGCGGGAGGCCGTCGAGTGGCCCGGTGGTCGCGGCGAGGTCGTCCCACCACGTCAGGAACCGGCGCACGGCGAGCGGGTGCCCGAGCAGGCTCGCGACCGCGCGGGGCAGCGCGCGCACCGTCCGCAGCCGGCCGTCGCGCGGCAGCGGCGGCGCCTCGTCGAGCTCGTCGCCGGACAGGCCCAGCGTCCGCTGCCAGGTCGGGCGCAGCAGCCCCCAGCCGGGCATCATCGCGTGCAGCCGGTACCAGGCGTCGAGCTGGTAGTACACGCGCCCGTCGAGCAGCCCGATCATCCGCGCGAGGTCGCCGGCGTGCCGGTGCCGCAGCCGGGCGGGCACGCCGATCCGGCGGTAGAACCCGCGGAAGCAGACTTCGTAGAACTCCTGGGCCTGCGAGTAGGTGAGCGCGCAGGTGACGCCCGGGAAGCTCTCGGTCAGGTTGTGGTTGGTCCAGATGACGTCGGACGCCGGTCCGGGGTCCGGCTCCGGCTCGGTGAAGACGATCGGGCGGGCCTGGACCAGTTCGATCGTCCCGTCCGCCGTCAACGCGCCCTCGATGTCCTGCGGGGCACCGAAGTGCTCGGCCACCCGCTCGGCGAGCACGCCGATCTCGCGCACCTCGGCGTCGGTCAGCACCGGCGCCGCGACGAGCCCGACCGGGACGCCGGCCAGCAGCGGCGCACCCGAGCGAGCGGGATCGGGCACGACCATGCGGTGCTTCGGGACGACCGTGCGCGACACGTGGCCGGCCGCGGGGTCGTGCACGAAGTGGTCGACGTCGGCGAGTTCCTGGACGACGCCTTCGCCCAGCCCGTACGCGGCCGCGATCAGGTGCTGCGCGGCCCCGGTGCGCGGATCCCGGCTGAACGCGACGAACGAGCGTTCCGCCCGCACCATGCGCTGCACGCCGACGGCGACCCGCGCCGCGCCCGGGTCCGCACCGCGCAGCCGCCGGTAGGCCACCGCCCGGTCGGTGAACGCGGACGCCCAGCACTCGGCGACCCGGGCGAGCAGCGCCGCGCGGCCGACGTTGAGGAAGCTGTCGCTCATCCCGGCGAACGGGTCGGCCGCGCTGTCTTCCCCGTCGCCGACGACGCAGGCGCGCACGGCGACCACGCCGTCCGGGCCGGCGAGCCGGTCGAACGCCGCCAGCAGCGTCCCGGCCAGCGGCTCCGGTACGCCGTGGCCGAGCAGCGCCCGCCGCCGGGCGGCGGGCTCGCCGTCCGGCACCCGGGCGAGGGCGGCGTCGAACGCCTCCACCGGGACGCAGAAGAACTCGGGGACTGCGAACCCCGCGGCGCGGAGCTCGGCCTGGCGGGCGAACTTGTTCCCGACGACGCCGGGGTCGGTCAGCCGCGGGCCGTCGTGGAGGAGGTCCACGGTCACCACACCCCCGGGACCAGCCGGGCGCGGCCGGCGGCGAACGCGGGGTACCCCGGGACGTCGAAGAGCATCCGCTCCTCGACGCGGATCCGCCACACCAGCGCCCCGGCGAGCACCACGAGCGCGACGGCGCCGGGCACGGTGAACAGGTAGGCGGTGTACCCGGCGCTGGCCGCCAGCATCCCGGTGTAGGCCGGGTGGCGGACCGCGCGGTACGGCCCGGTGGTGACGACTTCGTGGCCGTCGTGGCGCAGCACGCGGTGGGTGTAGAACCGGCCGAGCTCGCCGATCGCCCGCAGCCGCAACGCGATCCCGCCCAGGAACAGCGCGGCGGGCGCCAGCGCCCACCACAGCGGGCCCCCGGCCCACGGCAGCGGGCCGAGCGCGCCGGCGACGACGACCACCGTGCGCGCGAAACCGTAGGGCAGCACGGTCGGGTCGGGCGGCGAAGTGCCGTTAGGAGTGAAGGTGATCCGGGATTCCGCGACGATCCAGACCAGGTGGACCAGCACGAACCCGGCGGCCACCGCGGACCGCGGGTCGGCGGCCGAGAGCAGGCGCAGCACGAGGCCCGCGCCGAGGCCGCCGACGATGACGAAGTACAGGAGCCGGGGAACCTGGTTCACCCGCACGAGGCCGATCACGCGGCGGCCTCCCCGGCCAGGCGGCCGCGGGCGGCGCGGAACCGCTCGTACGCGGCGGCGCTGACGGTGACGGCGACGTAGTCGAACCGGCCGGCCACCACGCCGTCGGCGTCGAGCAGGTCGAACGAGACGTCCAGCTTGCTGCGCTTGACCGGCTCGCGGACCCAGCGGAACGAGTACGCCGGGCTCGGCGGCGACGCCGGCAGGTCGGCGTGGAAAGCCGTCCACAGCACCGTGGTGCCGTAGGACCAGCCCGCCGCCCAGTGCTCCAGCACGGTGAAGAACTGCCGGCTCGACTCGATCAGGCTGCGCGCCGAGAAAGCGGGACCACCGTGGTCGAGGTAGTGCCCCGGCCGGGGCGGCACGGCGGGCGCGGTGACCTCGTCCCCGGCGTCGGCCGGAACGCCGAGCACGATGTTGTCCTCGTCGACGCGGTGGACGAGGTCCTGGGGGCACAGCGAGTCCCGCGTGTCCCCCGGTTGCGGGGCGGTGGCCGGCCGGCCGAGGCCCGCGACCCGGCGCAGGGTGCCGGCGCAGATGTCCGCGTCGGCCTGCTGGGCCAGCAGCGACCACTGGCCGGGCACACCCGGTGCCGGGGCCAGGCCGAGTTCGACCGGGCCGGACAGCGTCCCCATCGCCGGGAAGCGCAGGTCGAGCAGCAGCCGCTCGGCCCCGCCCGCCGGCCCGGTCACCGATTCCGCCAGGTCGAGCAGGCCGCAGATGGTCAGCGAGCCGGGCACGTGGTCCAGCGGGTGGTCGAAGAAGAAGGGGTGTTCCCGCGGCACGGTCAGTCCCGCGGTCCACCCTGGACCCGTTTTCCGCACCGGCCCGGTCAGCGGCTTCGCTTCGCTCATGCGCGCCTCCTTCGTTCCCAGCCGGACACGACCGGCTGGCAACGAAGCATCGCGCGTGATCGCGGCGGGGTTTGCTCCCCGATTGCGGCGAGCGCGCAACGAAGTGCCGAACTCCCGGACGGGCAGTGCGTTCCGCACGAAACCGTCCGCCGGGCGTGCGGCTAGAGCAGCGGCGCCCGCTCCAGCGCGGCGCGCAGTCCGGCGAGGACCTCCTCGGCGGTGCCCGGGATCGTGCAGCCCGCGGCCTGGCGGTGCCCGCCGCCGCCGAACTCCGCGGCGACCGCCGAGACGTCGATCCCGATGGAGCGCAACGAGATCTGCCACTGCGCCGGGTTGGTCGGGTCCTGTTTGAGCACGGCGGCGACGGCGGCTTCGCGTACCGAGCGGATGACGTCGATGACCGACTCGACCTCTTCCCCGCGCACGGTGGCGGCCGCGTCGAGCCGCACCACCGCGTGCACGAAACCCTTGCCCTGAGCGGCTTCCGGTTCGAGCCGGGCCTCGTTCAGCACGGACGACAGCATCGGCAGCCACGCGAACGGGCGCTCGTCGACGATCCGCCGCACGACCGCTTCGGCGTCGACGCCCGCTTCCAGCAGCCGCGCCGCCATCCGGTGCGTCTCCGGGCTCGCCCGGCGGAACCCGCTGGTGTCGGTGACGATCCCGGCGTAGATCCCGCGCGCGATCGGCTCGTCCAGCGCGGCGCCCAGTGCGTCCAGGATGCGGAACACCAGGATCGCGCTGGCCTCGGCCGATTCGTCGACGACGTGGCAGGTGCCGTAGTAGGTGTTCGTGGCGTGGTGGTCGACCACCAGCACGGCGCCGGCGGCTTCGACGCGCCCGGCGAGCCGGCCCAGCCGCTTCGGCGCCGGCGTGTCGACGCAGATCAGCAGCGGTTCGGAGGCGGGGAGGTCGTCCGGGTGGGTCAGCAGGCCGTCCTCGTCGAGCCACCGCAGCGTTTCGGGCGCCTCGTCGGGCTCGCCGAAGGAGACGCGCACCTTGACGCCCCGCTGCACGAGGGCCCGGCCGAGGGCGAGCGCGCTGCCCAGCGCGTCCGCGTCGGGGCGGACGTGGCCGAGGATCGTCACGTCGGTGGCCGCGGCGAGCAGCGCCACCGCGTCCCGGATGTCCTGCGCCGAAGTAGGGGTCACGGTGCGTCACGCTACGCTCTGCGGGATGCCTGAGTACGCGATGCTGGTCTACCCGTCGGCCAACCGGGTCTACGCCGCCTCCTCCACCGCCCTGTTGCGCGCCGAGCTGGCGGTCTTCGGCGCGGCCTTGGCCGCCGAACTGTCCGCGATCGACGAGGTCGAACTCGGCGGCGTGGGGTACGTGCGCTTCACGAGTTCGTCCCCGCTGGCCGGGCGCGACCTCGCGCTGCTGTCCAACCTGTCCTCGTTGTACGCCCTGTTCGAGCTGGGCGACGGGGTCCTGCGCCCGGTCACCGTGACGCCGCTGGCGAAAGCGGACTCGGACCTGCTGACGATCCAGAAGTACGCGGGCAAGACCAACGAGCTGTTCACGAAGCTGCTGGTGAACGTGACGCTGATGGCGACGGCCGACCCGTTTTCCGCGAAGGCGAAGTACCTGCTGGACCCGCTGTGCGGCCGCGGCACGACGCTGAACCAGGCGATGATGTACGGCCTGCACGCCACCGGCCTGGACGTCGACGGCAAGGACTTCGAGGCGTACGAGGCGTTCATCAAGACGTGGCTGCGGAACAAGCGCGTGAAGCACACCGCGGAGTCGGGCCAGCTGCGCCGGAACAAGGTCCGCCTCGGCCGGCGGCTCGACATCGAGTACGCGCTGTCCAAGGAGGAGTACAAGGCCGGCGACACCCGGCGGCTCGTGTACCTGAACGCGGACACGCTGACCACCGACGAGGCGCTGCGGGCGAACTCGTTCGACGTGATCGTGACCGACGCGCCGTACGGCGTGCAGCACGGGAGCCACCGCGAGGCGGGCCTGCAGCGAAGCCCACGCGACCTCCTGGCTGCCGCGGTCCCGGTGTGGACCCGGGTGCTGCGCCCGGGCGGCGCGCTGGGGATCTCGTGGAACACCACGGTGCTGCCGCGCGAAGAGCTGGTCGAGGTGCTGCGGAAGGCCGGCCTCGACGTCCGGGAGGGCGGCCCGTGGGAGGAGTTCGCCCACCGGGTCGACCAGGCCATCCTGCGCGACCTGGTCGTCGCGGTGAAACCCGCCTCCTGAGCCGAAAAGCTTCTGGCGGCTCGACCTCGCTGACCGGGAAGGTGATGGTGCGGCGGACCGCACGACCCGCCGCGATCACTGCGCCGGGCGGACTTCCACGCGGGCAGGCCTTCGGAAAAGTTCGCGCGCAGGATGGACCAGCCCATCCCGCGCCGCCTCCGTGGTCGCGGCGAAACTCGCTTCCTGAGTCGACAAAGCGCCTCAGGACTGCGTGAGCTCGGCCGGCTTCGGCACCTGACCGTTCTCCTCGGGAGCCGCCGGCGTCGACGGTGACGTGCTCAGGCCGCGCTTCACCGAGTCCAAGATGGACAGTCCCTGGCCGACGAGTCCCGCGGCCATCTCGCCGAGGCCGTCCGCGCCGTTGAGGATGGTGACGTTCGCGCCGGACAGCCCGCGGCCCGCTTCCTTGACGATCTGCGGCAGCTGGTCGATGAGCATCCGGTCGAGCGCCACGCGGTTGTTCGACGCCGCCGCCTCCGCTTGTACGCGCATCTTCTCCGCCTCGGCCAGCGCCAGGATGCGGATCCGCTCGGCTTCGGCGCCGGCGGGCTTGATGACCTCGGCCACCAGCTGCTGCTGACGCAGCTCCGCCTCGCGCTGGGCCAGCTCGGTGCGCGCGTCGATGACCTCCTGCTGCGCCCGTGCCTGCGCGAGCGGGCCGGCCTGCGCCGCCTCCGCTTGCGCCTTGTCGACCTCGGCGCGGTACTGCGCCTGCACGATCGACGTCTGCCGCGCGTACTCCGCCTGCGTCCGCTGGGACTTCTGCTCCGCCTCCGCCGCGGTCTGGTTCGCCACCGCCTGCGCGATCTGGGCGTCCCGCTGGATGGCGGCGTTGTGCGGGGCGGCCATCGCGGCGATGTAGCCGAGCTTCATGTCGTCGATCGACTGGATCTGCAGCGCGTCGACGCTGAGCCCGATCTTCGCCATCTCGACCGCCGAGCCGTCCAGCACCTCGGTCGCGAGCTTCTGCCGCTCGGTGATGATCTCCTCGACCGTCATCGACCCGATGATGGACCGCAGGTGCCCGGCGAAGATCCGGCCGGTCAGCACGGACATCTGGTCCTGGTCGGAGAGGAAGCGCTGCCCGGCGTTGACGATGCTCTCGGTGTCGTTGCCGACCTTGAACGCGATCACCGCCCGGACCGTCAGCGCGATGGCCTGTTTCGTGACGCACACTTCGGTCACTTCGGCCTCGCACATGGAAAGCGTGAGGAACCGGACTTTCCGGAAGACCGGCATGACGAACGCGCCGTGGCCGGTGACGACCCGGAACGGCGAGGTGCCCTGGCTGTGCTTGCCCCCGGAGATGAGCATCGCCTCGTTGGGGGCCGGAACGCGATAACCGAACACGGCTGTCCTTCCGCGATCACTGAGAAGCAGGATCCGAGGCGTCCCACGCCACGACGTCGACCGTGCGCCGTCCCCGGGTTTCCACGACCAGGACGGTCGTGCCCTTCGGCAGCTCCGTGTCGGACCAGGCAAGGAAGGTTTCCAGGCCGCCCCTGATCCTGATCAGCACCTCCCCCGGGCCCCGCTGCCCGCGGGTGCCGACGAGGAGGACTCCGGTCCGGCCCGCCGGGGAGAGGTCGGAGTGCATGGCGCCGACCTCCCTCGCTGACCGCCTCGGTGCGGGTTGCGCCCCCGCTGAACCCCATTGTGCTCCTGGTCGCCACCGGCGGTGGGCACTGTGAGGTTCCGATCAGGAGGCAACCGGGCGGCCCGCTCGGGCGTGTACTGACGTTCGGCTTGGCTATACTCCGGAGCGTGACCGTCGGCGAGCGTCCCCTGCGCGCGGACGCGCGGCGCAACCGGGAGGCCCTGGTCGCCGCCGCGCGGGAAGTCTTCGGGGCCAAGGGCGTCGACGCCCCGCTCGACGAAGTCGCGAGGCGGGCCGAGGTCGCCATCGGGACCCTCTACAACCGGTTCCCCACCCGGGCCGACCTCGTCGAGGCCGCCTTCCTCCCGACGCTCGAAGAAGCCGAAGCCATCACCGAAGAAGCGCTCCGGTGCGCCGATCCCTGGGACGGCTTCGTGCTCCTGCTCGAACGCTGCGTGCTCATGCAGGTCGCCGACCGCGGGTTCACCGAAGTGTGCTCGCGGGCGTTCGACCCGGCCTCGGGGATCGAGAAAGCCAAGCACGCCAACGCTTCCCGGATGAACCGGATCATCGAACGGGCGCAGGAGGCCGGGGCGCTGCGCACGGACTTCCGCGGGCCCGACCTCGCCATCGTCTTCGCCGCGGCGACCGCCACCCCGGATTGGCGGCGGGCGCTCGGCATGGTCCTCGACGGGCTGCGCGCGCGGTGAGCTGGCTCGCGGACACCCGCACCTCCTACGACACCGTCGCCGAGAGCTACGCCGAGTTCGTGGCCGGCGCCCTCGAAGAGCAGCCGTACCTCAAGGCCGCGCTGACGCTGTTCGCCGCGGAGGTCGACGGGCCGGCGGTGGACGTCGGCTGCGGGCCGGGGCACTTCACGGCGTACCTGGCCTCGCTCGGCGTCGACGCGTCCGGCGTCGACCTCTCCCCGGCGATGGTCGGGCTGGCCCGGCGGGCGCACCCGGAGCTGGCGTTCGAAGTGGGCTCGATGACGGACCTGGCGCTGCCCGACGCGTCGGTGGCGGGCGTGCTCGCGTCCTGGTCGCTTATCCACGTCCCGGACGACGACGTCCCGGTGGCGCTGGGGCACTTCCGGCGCGTGCTGCGCCCGGCCGGGCTGCTGGTGATCGGGTACCACGTCGGCGCCGGGACCCGGCTGAAGACCGAGGGCTACGGCGGGCACCCGATGCGCGTCCACATCCACCTCCGGCAGCCGTGGTGGCTGGCGAGGCGGGTGCGCGCGGCCGGGTTCTCGGTCGAGGCCGAGTGGTCGCTGAACCCGGAAAACAAGGTGTCGCAGGCGATCCTGTTCGCCCGCGCGTCAGCGTAGCCGCTGTCCCACGAAATCCAGGACGTCCGGCAGGATCCCGCGCCAGTACTCGTCCTTGTGCCCGCCCGGCGAGAACTTCGACACCGCGGGCGAAACGGCTTTCACCAGCTTCTTGTCCGCGCCCAGGAACGGATCCGACTCGCCGCACCAGACGCCGAGCGCGGACGCGCGGAGATCCGCCGTGTGCAGCAAGGGTTCTTCCGCGCGCCAGTTGTCCTCACCGGAGAACACCTTGCGGCTGCGGGCATCGGGCCAGTCCACGAACAGGGCCGCGCTCGCCGTCGCCACCGCCTTCAGATCGGGGTGGCCGCGGGCGAGCCGCAGCGCGCCGAAGCCGCCCATCGAGATGCCGAACACCGCCGAGGCCGGGAGCAGGTCGCGGCCCGTCAGCCAGGCCGGGACCTCCTCGGTGAGCATCCGCTGCGGATCGTCGCCTTCGCCGACGTCGACCCAGTAGTGGTCACCGTCGACCGCCGCGATCGCGAACGCCGGGGTGCCGGCGCGGACCGCCGCCGTCAGCAGGTCCGGGACACCGAGGGAGAGGAACGTGCGGGCTTGCGCGCCGCGGCCGTGCAGGGCCAGGCACACCGGCAGCCCCGACGCCGGGACCCCGGCCGGGGTGATCAGCACCAGGTCGACGTCCGTGCCGCGGGCGTTCGACCGCATGCGCTGCACCGTCACCGGGTCGCGCAGCACGGACGGGCGGGTCGGGACCGGCACCGCGGCCGGACCGGGCGGGGGTGCGGACGGCGAGCAGCCCGCCAGCATCGCGAGTGCGCTGCCGGCGAGCAGGGTGCGGCGGGAAAGCACGGGTCAGCCCCGGCTCTCCTCTTCCGCGAACTCGTCGTCTTCGGCGTCTTCGTTCTCTTCGCGAGGCGCCTTGTACGGGTCGGCCTCGCCGGCGTGCTGGGCGCCGGTCGCGCGGCGGGCAACCTCCGCGTCGGCCTCACGGGCCTTCGCGAGGAGGTCTTCGATCCGCTTCGACTCTTCCGGGATCGTGTCCGCGACGAACGTCAGCGTCGGCGTGTAGCGGACGCCGGTGCCCTGCCCGACCTTGGAGCGGAGCATCCCGCGCGCCGATTCGAGCGCGGCGGCGGCGCCGGCGAAGTCCGGGACGGAGTCCAGCTTCTCGCCGAGCACCGTGTAGTACACGGTGGCGTCGTGCAGGTCGCCGGTGACCTTCGTGTCCGTGATGGTCACGTAGTCCAGCCGGGCGTCCTTGACCTCGTGCTCGATCGCGGACGCCACGATCTGCGAGATCCGCTTGGCGAGCTTGCGAGCCCGAGCAGGATCAGCCATGTCTTTCTCCTAGTCTTCTGGACCGAGCAGCCGGCGGCGGGCGGTGAGCAGCTCGAACTCCGGCCGGCTCGCCACGTACCGCTCACACGAGTCGAGCACGTCACGCACGTGCTCGCCACCTTCGGCGACCACGGCCACCCCGATGAGGGTCCGGCGGTGCAGGTCGGTGTGCCCGGCTTCGGCCACCGAAACGGCGAAGCGCTTGCGCACCTCGGCCAGCACCGGACGGACCACGGATCGCTTCTGCTTCAGCGAATGGACGTCGCCGAGCAGGATGTCGAGCTCAAGGGCTCCGACGAACATAGGCAGTTTTGAGGTGGTGTCGTAGGGATGGGAAGACCCCGGGTGTGCGGTGCGAAACCGCACACCCGGGGAACTCACGCGTTACGCGCGGGGCTTCTCGCGCTGCTCGTACGTCTCGATCGAGTCGCCGACCTTGAGGTCGCCGTACGAACCGAGCGTCAGACCGCACTCGTAGCCTTCGCGGACCTCGACCACGTCGTCCTTGAACCGCCGCAGCGAGCTGATCGGCAGGTTCTCCGCGACGACGGTGCCGTCGCGCAGGAGACGGGCCCGGGCGTTGCGCCGGATCTCGCCGGACATGACCAGGCAACCCGCGATCGTGCCGATCTTGGAGGACTTGAAGACCTCGCGAACCTCCGCGCGGCCCAGCTCGACCTCTTCGTACTCCGGCTTGAGCATGCCCTTGAGGGCCTGCTCGATCTCGTCGATCGCCTGGTAGATGACCGTGTAGTACCGGACGTCGACGCCCTCGCGGGTGGCCCGCTCGGTCGCCTTGCCCTGGGCGCGGACGTTGAACCCGAGGACGATCGCGTCGGACGCGGTCGCCAGGTCGATGTCCGACTCGGTCACGCCACCGACACCGCGGTGGACCACGTTCAGCTCGACCTCGTCGCCGACGTCCAGCTGGAGCAGCGAGGCTTCGAGGGCCTCGACCGTACCCGAGTTGTCACCCTTGATGATCAGGTTGAGGCTGTTCGTCTCCTTCAAGGCGGAGTCGAGGTCCTCGAGGCTGACCCGCTTGCGGCGCGACGCGTTGAGCGCGTTGCGCGTACGAGCGGCGCGGCGCTCGGCGATCTGCCGGGCGACGCGGTCCTCGTCGACCACCAGGAAGGTGTCGCCCGCGCCCGGCACCGAGGTGAACCCGATGACCTGGACGGGACGCGACGGCAGCGCCTCGGTCACGTCGACGTTGTGCTCGTCGACCATCCGGCGGACGCGGCCGTAGGCGTCACCCGCCACGACCGAGTCACCGACGCGCAGCGTGCCGCGCTGGACCAGGACGGTGGCCACCGGGCCGCGGCCGCGGTCGAGGTGGGCCTCGATCGCGACACCCTGGGCCTCCATGTCCGGGTTGGCCCGGAGGTCCAGAGCGGCGTCCGCGGTCAGCAGGATCGCCTCGAGCAGGCCGTCGATGTTGATGTTCTGCCGCGCGGAGATCTCGACGAACATCGTGTCGCCGCCGTACTCCTCGGCGACCAGGCCGTACTCGGTCAGCTGCTGCCGGATCTTGTCCGGGTTCGCGCCTTCCTTGTCGATCTTGTTGATCGCGACCACGATCGGGGCCTTGGCGGCCTGCGCGTGGTTGATCGCCTCGACCGTCTGCGGCATCACACCGTCGTCGGCCGCCACCACGATCACCGCGATGTCGGTCGAGTTGGCACCACGGGCACGCATGGCGGTGAACGCCTCGTGACCCGGGGTGTCGATGAAGGTGATCAGGCGCGGGTTGCCCTCGAGCTCGGTCTCGATCTGGTACGCACCGATGTGCTGCGTGATGCCGCCGGCCTCGCTCTCGCGGACCTTCGTCTTCCGGATCGTGTCGAGCAGTCGGGTCTTACCGTGGTCGACGTGACCCATGATGGTCACGACCGGCGGCCTGACTTGCAGATCCTCTTCGCCACCGGCGTCGTCGCCGTAGGTGATGTCGAAGGTCTCCAGCAGCTCGCGGTCTTCTTCCTCGGGGCTGACGACCTGAACCGTGTAGTTCATTTCGCCGCCGAGCAGCTCGAGGATGTCGTCCGACACGGACTGCGTCGCGGTGACCATCTCGCCGAGGTGGAAGAGCACCTGCACCAGCGAAGCCGGGTTGGCGTCGATCTTCTCGGCGAAGTCGGTCAGCGAAGCACCCCGCGGCAGCCGGATCGTCTCGCCCTGCCCCTTGGGCAAGCGGACGCCGCCGACGCTGGGCGCCTGCATGTTGTCCATGTACTCCTGGCGCTTCTGCCGCTTCGACTTGCGACCCTTGCGCGAGGGACCACCCGGACGCCCGAAGGCACCCGCCGTGCCGCCACGGCCACCGGGGCCGCCACGGCCACCGCCGCCGCCACGGAAACCGCCGCCGCCCGCCGGGGCACCGGTGCCGCCACCGCCACCCGGACGGAAGCCGCCGCCACCGCCGCCGCCACCGGGGCCACCGCGGAAGCCACCGCCACCGCCGCCGCCACCGGGACCGCCGCGGAAACCGCCGCCGCCGCCACCGGGACCGCCACGGGCGCCGCCACCGGGGCCACCACGGGCACCGCCGCCGGGGCCACCACGGGCGCCGCCACCGGGACCGGCGGGACGCTGCGTGCGGCCCGGCATCATGCCGGGGTTCGGCCGCGGGGGCATGTTGCCCGGGCTAGGCCGGTTGCCACCGGCGCCGCCACCGGGCCGCGGGGCCGGGCGGTCACCCGAGCCCTGGCCGCCACCGGGCCGCGGCGGACGGTTGTCGCCGCCCTGGCCGGGACCGCCACCGGGGCGCGGGCCCTGCGGGCGCGGCGGAGCGCCGGAACCGACGCCGAAGGGGTTGTTGCCGACCCGCGGGGTGCGCGGACCGGGCTTGGGGCCGCCGGGCTTGGGGCCCTGCGGCTTCGGCGGGACGACCGAGCCGGTGCCCGGTGCGGGCGGCGCGGCGGGGGTGTCCTGCTGGGGCGCGGCAGGAGCTTCGGCCTTCGCGGCCGGGACCTGCTGCTGGGGTGCGGGCGTCGCCGGGCGCGGGCCGGGCCGCGGACCGGGGCGCTGCCCCGGCGAGGCCGGCTTCGACGCCGCGGGCGCCTGCTGCTGGGGCGCGGCCGGAGCCGACGCGGCCGGAGCCGGAGCCTCCTTGGCCGCCGGAGCCTGCTGGGCAGGCGCGGGGGGCTTCGGGGCGGCGGGCTTGGCCGGCGGGCCGGGGCGCGCCGACGGGCCCGGGGTGGGCTTCTTGGCGCCCTTGGGGGCGTACGCGTCGCGGAGACGGCGGGCGACGGGCGCCTCGACCGTGGATGACGCGGACTTGACGAACTCGCCCTGTTCCTTCAACTTCGCGAGAACGTCCTTGCTGGTGATGCCGAGCTCTTTCGCGAGCTCGTGTACGCGGGCCTTGCCTGGCACAACTCTCCTCATCTAGGGGAGGCCAGGCGGATACCCGCTGACCTCGTCCTTATTGTCTGACGCTCATGGCTTCAGCTTCACGGCTGACTCATGACGGGTCGACCTGCTTCCTTGATTCCTCGCGAACCCGGGAGCATCCCGGTTTCGTGGTGCGGAGTGGTGAGCCCGACGTGCTCGCGGACCTCGCGGGCGTCGAGCGCCCCCGTCGCCCGCAGGGCTCTGGGGAAGGCCCGCCGCCGTTCGGCCTTGGCCAGGCAGTCCGGGTCGGGGTGCAGCCAAGCCCCCCGGCCCGGCAGCCGCCGACGTTCGTCGACGACCACCCGCCCGGCCACCGCGACCACGCGCAGCAGCTCACCGATCAAGGCCCGCCGCTTGCAGCCGACACAAGTCCGCACCGGGGAAATCCGGTGGGGCTGGTGCTCGGCTACCCGCCGCGGGCGTTGAACCGCTCCTGAGTCTAGCGCTTCGACCTTCACTCAGCCGAACCGGTTGTCGCGGCGGGCCGCGTCGGACCGGCGTGGTCTTGATCACCCTCGTCGTCGGCCGGTGCGGCGTCGCTGCGGATGTCGATCCGCCAGCCGGTCAGACGGGCGGCAAGCCGGGCGTTCTGGCCCTCCTTGCCGATCGCCAGCGACAGCTGGAAGTCCGGCACCACGACGCGGGCGGTCTTCGCCCGCTCGTCCACCACTCGGACCGATACAACCTTGGCGGGCGACAGCGCATTCCCGACGAAGCGGGCCGGATCCTCCGAGAAGTCGATGATGTCGATCTTCTCACCGGCCAGCTCGCTCATCACGTTGCGCACGCGCGCGCCGACCGGGCCGATGCAGGCGCCCTTGGCGTTGACGCCCGCCACGGTGGACTTGACCGCGATCTTCGTGCGGTGCCCCGGTTCGCGCGCGATGGCGGCGATCTCGACGGTCCCGTCGGCGATCTCCGGCACCTCGAGCGCGAACAGCTTGCGCACCAGGTTGGGGTGCGAGCGCGAGAGCGTGATCTGCGGGCCGCGGTTGCCGCGCGAAACGGTGACCACGTACGCCTTGATCCGGCTGCCGTGCTCGTAGGACTCCCCCGCGACCTGCTCGGCCGACGGCAGCACGCCCTCGGTGTCGCCCACCTGGACCACGACCATGCCGCGGGCGTTGGCGCGGGCGTCGCGCTGGATCACGCCGGCGACGATCTCGCCCTCCTTGGTGGAGAACTCGCCGAAGGTCTTCTCGTGCTCGGCGTCGCGCAGCCGCTGCAGGATGACCTGGCGCGCGGTGGTGGCGGCGATCCGGCCGAACCCCTCGGGGGTGTCGTCCCACTCCTCGTCGACCTGGCCGTCGTGGGTCAGCGTGTGCGCGAGCACGCGGACCAGGCCGCTCTTCTTGTCGATGTCGATGCGGGCGTGCGGCTGGTGCCCCTCGGTGTGCTTGTACGCGGTGAGCAAGGCCGTTTCGATGGCCTCGATCACCGTTTCGAAGGGGATGTCCTTGTCCCGTTCGATCGCCCGCAGCGCGGCGATGTCGACGTTCACTTCGACCCCTTCTCCGTCTCGGCGGCGATCATGCCGGACGCGTCGTCTTCGAGCAGTTTCAGGTCCTCGGCGGGCGGCTGCTTGAACTCGATCTCCACGACCGCCTTCGCCACGTCGGCGTAGCGGACGTCGCGGAACTTGCCCCCTTCGAGGACGCGGGCGGCGTCCGCGCCCGCGTGGCCGACCCGGCCGATGAAGGCCGTGCCGTCGGCCGGGGTGATCTTCACCAGCCGGTACCGCGCGCGCCGCCAGTGCCGGGCCTGGGTGAGCGGGCGGTCGAGCCCCGGTGAAGTGACCTCCAGCGTGTAGGCGCTCGCCAGCACGTGGTCGTTTTCGTCGAGCGCCGCCGACACCTTGCGGCTGACCTCGGCGACCTCGTCCAGCCCGACCCCGTCGTCGGCGTCGACGACGACCTTGACCAGCTGCCGCCGGCCGGCCTGCTGCACCTCGAACGAATCGAGGTCGAAACCCGCGGCGGTGACGGCTTCGGCCACTATCGGCTGGAGCCGGCTGGCGAGTTCTCCTGGCACGTGGGGGTCTCCTTGTTCGGACTGGGTGGTCGGGTCGGTGGTGGACCAGCTTATCCGGTCGCCCGCTCGGGCCGCGCGAGCGGCGGGGGCGGCCGGGGGCCTGGCAGGATGGGCCGACGTGACCGGAAGACCGACCGACCTGACCCGTCGTGCCGCCCTCCGCGCGGGGGCGCTGGCCGTGCTGGCCGTCCCGCTCGCCGCTTGCGGGCCCGGCTACGACGAAACCCCCGACCCGCTGCAGCCGCTGCTGGCCGCCGCCGACGCGGACGCCGCGGCCGCCAAGGCCCTCGCCAAGGGCGACGACGCCGCCGGGCAGCTCGCCGCCGCCCGTGCGGCGCACGCGGCCGCGCTCAAGTCCGAAGTGGACCGCTTGAACCGGCCGAAACCCTCGTCGTCGGCCGCCCCGCCCGCCCCGGCGGCGCTGGGCGACCTCAAGGACCGGCTGGCGGCGGCCCGCAAGCAGGCCGAAGACCTCGTCGGTGGCCTGCCGCGCTACCGCGCCGGGCTGGTCGCCGCGGTGGCGGCGGGCTGCGCGGCGCTGCAGCGCATCGACCCCGCGCTGGGCCCGGGCGAGGACGCGCCGAAGGTGGGTGTCGCACCCGGGGGCGCGGTGCCCGCGGAGGCGGTGGACCCGCTGCAGACCGCGCTGGCCGCCGAGCACGCCGCCGTCTGGGTGTACGGCCTGGTCGGCGCGTTCCTGCCGGCCGACTTCGGCGACGGCGAGAAGAGCGGCGCGGCGGAGCACGCCCTGCGCCGGGACTACCTGCAGACGACGCTGGCGGCTTCGGGGGCGACCCCGGTCGCCCCCGAAGCCGCGTACGTGCCGAAGAACCCGGTGACGGACACGAAGTCGGCGTCCCAGGTCGTCGCGACAGCCGAGGCGGACTGCGCGTCGGCGTGGCTGGCGGTGGTGAACCACACCGACGACGCCGGCTTGCGGACGACAGCGCTGCACGCGCTGGTCGCGGCCTCCCGCCGCGGCACCCCGTGGCGTTCGGAGGCGGGCGAGAAGCCGACGGCGATCGCGATGCCGGGCCAGGCCGGCTAGCTCAGGAGTGGAGGTCGGCCGACAGGCGCAGGGCGTCGTCGGCGATCTTCTCGATCAGGGCCTTGTCGGTGTGCTTCTCGTAGAAGTCGGCGAGCACGATCACCGTGTTCGTGCCGTCGACCTTCGAGGCGTACGCCGAGTTCTTGCCGCTCACGCTCGGGGTTCCGGTGCCGGCGAAGGTCTTGTCGCGCACCAGGTCCGTGACATTGCCGGTACCGTCCTGCTCGGTCAGCGCCTTGAGCGCCTTGGCCTTCGACGAGTCCGGCATGCCGACCACGACCACCGAGACCAGGGCCTTCTGCCCGCCCGTCTCGGTCGTGTACAGCGCGCGGACCAGCGACTGGCACGGGTTGTCCTGGAAGAACTCCTTGGTCTTGCCGTAGGAGGTCGCCGGGCAGTCGTCCGAGCGCTCCGGGCCGGCGACCTTGGTGAACTGGTAGGCCCCCGTGCTCGGGGACGGCGGCTGCGCGACCGGCTCGTCCGGCGTCGAGTCGTGCCTGATCAGGAACCACAGCAGCCCGGCGACGACGGCGATCGCGACCAGCCCGGCGCCCCTGAGCAGCAGGGACCGGGTGTCGCGCGCCGGCGGCCCCGGCGCCGGGGGGCGGGGCTGCGGGGGCACCGCGCCCAGCGGGGCCGTGTCGGACGGGCCTGGGGTGAAACGAGCACCAACCACGGGGCCATACGGTAGTTCACCGCCCGCGCGGCGTTCACTCGAATGCGTGTAAAACGCGTTCGACGTCGTCAACGGTGTTGTAGAGGTGGAAGCCGACCCGCACCCGGCCGCCGCGGACGCTCGCCGCGATCCCGGCCGAGGCCAGCCGCCCGGGATCGGCGTCGATCGCCACGATCGCGGTGCCGCGCGGGGGCAGTCCGAGCTTCTCCAGCAGCGCGTCGGCGAGCCCGGTGTTGTGCGCGCGGACCTGCGCCAAGTCCACCCCATCGAGGTACTCCAGCGCTGCCGCGGCGCCGACCTGGGCCAGCCACACCGGCGAGAGGTCGAACGCCCGCGCGTCGCCGGCCAGGCGCAGCGGGAGGCCGTAGACGGTCGTCCACGGGTCCTCCCCCGCGTACCAGTTCGCCGCGACCGGCCGGGTGCGCTCGTGCGCGTCCGGCCGCACGTAGAGCCACGCGCTGCCGCGGGGCGAAAGCAGCCACTTGTACCCCGCCGCGACCACCCAGTCGGCCCAGGCGACGTCCAGGGGCAGCCAGCCCACCGCCTGCGTGGCGTCCAGCAGCACCGCCGCCCCGGCGGCCTCGGCCGCCGCGCGCAGGGCCGGGAGGTCGGCGATCCGGCCGTCGGCGGACTGGACGACGCTCACCGCCACGACGTCGTGACCCTCGACCCGCCCGGCCAGCCGCTCCAGCGGCACTTCGGTCACCGTGACGCCCGGGTTCGCCGCGAACGGGAACGTGACGCTGGTGAAGTCGCCCTCGGCGGCGAGGACGCGGGTGCCGGCGGGCAGGGCCGCGGCGACGTTGGCGACGAGCTGCGAGGCCGACGCCCCGATCGCGACCCGCTCGGCGTCGACGCCGAGCAGCCGCGCGAACCCGGCCCGCGAGCGCGTGACGTACGGGTCGAACTCGCCCGGGCGGGTCGCGCCGGTCCGCCACCGCTCGACCGACTCCGCGACGGCTTCGGCCACCGGCGCGGGCGGGATGCCCACGCTGGGCGTGTTCAGGTAGCCGGGCGGGACGGCGAAGTCGGTTCCGAAGGCACGCATGCCTCCGACTCAAGCAGACCGGGGCAAGCCGATTACGGCAGCAGCGCGGTGACCTCGGCGTAGGACGGCGGGCTCAGCGGCGGGTCACGGCCGTCGCGCACGGCCAGCGCGGTTTCGGCGGCGGCCGCGAGGGCCATCCGGTACGGCAGCGAGCCGAGGCTGATCCGCGCGACGCCCAGCTCGGCCAAGCCGGCCGCGGTGACCTTCCCGGGCAGGAACAGCAGGTTGAGCGGCAGTCCGGCGGCGACGATCCGCTCGACGTCGGCCGGCTCGGCGAGGCCGGGCACGAAGACGCCGTCCGCGCCCGCGTTCGCGTACGCCCGCACCCGCCGCTCGGCTTCGGCGATCGACCGGTCGCCCGCCCAGTGCGTGTCGGTCCGCGCGTTGACGAACAGCTCCGGCACGCGCTCCTTCACGGCCGTGACCAGCGCGCACTGGACGTCGACGGGCGCCAGCGAACCGTCCGCGCGGCCGTCTTCGAGGTTGACGCCGACGGCACCGGCGGCGGCCAGTTCTCCGGCCAGGTCGGCGACGGCCGCCGGGTCCGCGCTGAAGCCGTCGGCGATGTCGACGCTCACCAGCGCGTCCAGCCGGGTCAGCCGGGCGGCGAGGGCGACGGTCGCGGCCCGCGTCGACGGCGCGCCGTCCGGTTCCCCCGCCGCCGCGGACACGCCGAGGCTCGTCGTGCCGAGCGCGCGGAAGCCCTGCGCGGCGAGGAACGCGCCGACGCCGAACTCCCACGCGTTCGGCAGCAGCAGCGGGGACCCGGGGACGTGCAGGGCACGGAATTCGTCCATGCCCCCGAACCTAGGTCCGCGACGCTTCGGCGGGTACCGAAGCGAACGGCGCCAGGATCCCCGGGACCGCCGCCGCCGCGAACTCGAGTCCTTCGCCGGCGTCGGCGTCGAAGATCGAGTAGGCGCCCGTGCCCGCCGCCGTGGTCGCGGTGAAGGTCGCGAGCCCGCGGCGGCGCTGGAACACCGACTGCTTCACGGTCCAGCCGATCACCCCGTCCCGCGCCAGCACCGCCGTGCTGCGCCGGACCGTGCCCGCGCGCAGCACCAGGTAGCGGCCGCGCGCGCCGTGCCCGAGGCCGCGGTGGGCGTCCACGGCGAGCAGGACCGCCACGGGCAGCGCGACGACGGCGAGGGCCCCGCCCAGCACGAGCAGGACGTCGGTGAGCAAGGCGCCGAGCACCAGCAGGGCCAGCACCGGCACCAGCGCGGTCAGCAGGGCCCAGCGCAGCCGGCGGCCACGGGCGGCCCGCGGGTGCGCCACCAGCGGGACGTCCGTGGCGGGCTCGCCCAGCACCCGCGCGGCGACGGCCACGGCCACCGCCCGCGGGGCGGCCGGCAGCAGCGTCTTGGATTCGGTCTTGTCGTCGTCGCGCTTCACGCCGGTGGCGATGGCGTCGACGCGTGCGGCGCCGGCGAGCCGGGCCCCGAGCGGCTCGACGAGCTCGACCCCGCGCAGGCGCCGCTCCTCGAGGGTGACCGACCGGGTCGTCAGCAGGCCGCGGCGGACGCGCAGGGTGCCGCCGGGTTCGCGGTCCAGCCGGTAGTGCCACCACATCTCGGCGAACAGGCCCGCGGCGCCGGCCACGCCGAGGACGACCGCCAGGACCAGCAGGAGCAGGACGCTGGCGGCGAGCGGGAGGTCGCCGAAGCGGTCCAGCAGCCAGTTCAGCAGGCCGCCGCCGGCCCCGAACCAGTCCGCGACCTTGAACAGCGCGCCGAACGCGGACAGGCCGAGCGCCGGCGCGACGAACGACACCGGCGCGTACCGGATCCAGCGCGGGTCGAGGCTCGCCAGCGAGCCGTCGGTGCGCTCGGTGGCCGGGACGCGGTGCAGCAGCTCGGTGCGCAGCGCTTCGGCGTCCGCCCTGGCCAACGGGCCGAGCGCGATCTCGGCCCGCTGCCCGGTGCCGATGGTCAGCACCGCGACACCGAACACGCGGTGCAGCGGGTGGGCCGTCAGGTCAACGGTGCGGATCCGTTCGCGCGGCGAGGACTTGCGCGTGTGGGCGAGGAACCGGAACTCGAGCTCCAGCCGCTCGGGCGTGCAGCGGTACCGGGTGAACCGCCAGCGGACGTAGTCGCCGAGCACGCCGAGGCCGACGAACAGGACGGCGGCCGGGACGAGCCACAGCGAGCGCGTCCCGATGGCGACCGGGATCCCCGCCGAGACGGCGATCCCCGCCGTGACGAGCGCGGTGACGCCGAGGGTGCGCCGGTCGAGCCGGCGCCACTCGCTCACGTCGCGTCCCCGGGCGTGGCTTCGGTGCGGTCGGTCAGCCGCTCGGCGACGTCCGCGGCGACCTGCGCGTCGAGCCCGCGGAGCTTGACCGCGCCGCGCGCCGACGCCGTGGTCACGGTGACCGTGGCGAGCCCGAAGCGCTGCTGCAGCGGCCCGCGCAGCGTGTCGACGGTCTGGACGCGCGAGAGCGGCGCCACCCGCCACTCCTGCCAGAGGAAGCCCGACCGGACGTAGACGGCGGTGCCGGTGACCTCCCAGCGGTGCAGGCCGAACCACCAGACCGGCAGGACCGCGCACCAGGCCACGCCGAGCACCGCGAGCACGGCGGCCGGGCCGAGCAGCCAGCACGCGGCCGGCGGGATCAGCACGCCGAGCAGGGCGAGCACGAGCACGGCCGGGCCGAACACGAGCGCCGACTGCGTGCGCCACCAGCCGATCGCCCGGCGATCGAGCGCGTTGCGCGGCGGCCTCAGCCGCACCACACCGTCAGACACGGATACCCCCGAGGTTGTTTTACAATGCGACCGCATCGTAACGGCGGACGCCGGGTCTTCGCAATGCGATCGCATGACAACGGGAGCGGACGTGCCGAAACAGGTGGATCACGAGCAGCGCCGCGTGCAGATCGCGGAGGCGCTCCAGCGGCTGACCACGAGAGCCGGACTGGAAGGCGTCAGCCTTCGCCACGTCGCCGCCGAAGCGGGCATGTCCATGGGATCGGTGCAGCACTACTTCAAGACCAAGGACGAAATGCTGCGGTTCGCCCTGGCGCACCGGCACAAGCTGCGCAGCGAGCGGATCACGGCGAAGGTGCTCGCCGAGGGACCGCCGACCCCGCGCTCGATCCTGCGCGCGTGCCTGGTCGAGGTCCTGCCGCGCGACCCGGACAGCGAGGGCGACTTCCTGATGGGCGTCGCGTACTTCATCCGCGCGGTCGCCGACCCGGCGATGTCGAAGGTCTTCGGCGAAGGCATGCCCGAACTGCTGGCGTTCTTCGCCGACCAGGTCCGCCAGGCCCAGGAAGCGGGCGACGTCCCGGCGTGGGCCGACCCCGCGACGGAGGCGGCGATCCTGTGGGCCCTCGCGGACTCGCAGGGCTCGGAAATCCTGATGGGGCACCGGACACCGGCCGAGGCAGTGGCCACAGTGGACTACTACCTCGGCCGGCTGTTCACCGGCTGACGCCAGCGAGCCCCCTCGGCTCCCTGGCACCGGCCGGCCCCCGCGGAGCGAAACGCCATGGAGGACGCCCGCACCGCAGCCCATCGCGCGGCGGCACCGCTGCGGTAGTGCTGCCGCCCCGGCCGCACTACCGCCGCCATGCGGGCCGCATTCACCTGCGCGGCAACGGCTCCGCCGCTTCCCCGCGGCGGCACCGCTCAGCCACCGCCCGAGACCGCCACGCGAACCCCGTCCCGGCAGCGGCACCGCTCTCCCGCGACCGCCGCCGGCCACAGCCGCCTCCCGCGGCGGCACCGCATTCACCTGCGCCGCACCGGCTCCGCCGCTTCCCCGCGGCGGTACCGCTCAGCCGCGACCGCCGCCGTCCACAGCCGCCTCCCGCGGCGGCACCGCTCAGCCGCCACCCCCACCGCCGCCCGACGCCGCCGAGATCGCCGCCGCGCGGGCCGCGTTCACCTCGCGGATCACCTTGCGCAGGGCCGGGACCGCCGCGCCCGCCTGCTCCTCCAGCTGCGCGATCCGCGCCTTGTGCCGCCGCCGTTCCGCGCGCGGGAGCACCGCGCCCAGCTCGACCGCCGCGGCCAACGCCGTCAGAGCCGCCACCGCCGGGGGCACCTCGCCGGTGCTCCGCAGCGCCGACGCCACCTCGTCGTGCAGCGCGACCGCCTCGGCGCGGTCGCGGACCTCCGGGCGGCGGCGCGGGAACAGCCCCAGCACCCGCGACGTCCGCAGCGTGATCACCCCGGCCGCGTCGAGCTGCGCTTCCAGGGATTCGAGCGTGCCACGGGCGCCGCGGCGGACCCGGGCGCGCCACTTGCGGTGCGGGTCCGCGGCCAGCTCGACGAGCAGGTCGTCGAGCACCAGGTGCCCGGTGCCGCCGGCGCCGGTGACGACCGGGCGGCCGCCGTCGTCGGCGACCAGGCCGCGCAGCACCAGGTCCGTCAGCGCCGCCGCGCGGACCAGCAGCGCCACGCGCTCGCGGTCCGGCAGCCGGTCCCGCCGGGTGTCGCAGGCGAGCAGGTACGCCCGTGCGGGCAGGGAAAGCATCGTCGTTCTCCTCACTGCCGCTTCAGCGCGGGCCAGATGTCCCGCCACGGCGCCGTCCGGCCGTCGTATTCCCACAGCAGTCCGTCGACCACCGTCGTCTCGTGCGCGAAATACGGCCGCAGCAGGCCGGGGTCGAAGCCCAGGAACAGCACCGCGTCGGCCGTTTCCGGCGGCGGCCCGAAGTACCAGTACCCGCGGTGTCCACTGTAGACACGGTGGATGCCGGACGGCGGACCGTAGAACTCCGTCACCGCCGCGAACGGGTAGATCTCGGCGTACACCGCGGTCCGCGCCCGGACGTCCGCGGGCAGGGCCGCGTACGCCTGCCCGACCGCCTTCGCCAGTTCCTGCTGCGGCAGCTCCCCCTGCGCGAACGTGCTGCCGAGCAGGAACGGCCCGTACGACGTCCGCGCCGTCGCCGGCCACACCGGCAGCGCGGCGAGCGTCACGACGGCCGACACCGCGAACACCGGCCACACCACCGCTTTCCACCACCGGACCAGGTTCCGCCTGCTGAGCTCGGTGGCCGCGGCCGCGAACGGCACCGCGTACAGCCCCATGACGTAGTTGGCTCGGCCGTGCATGACCAGCACGGCCACCGACACCACCAGCGCCGCGACGCCGAGGTACCGGTACGGCCGCAGTTCGGGCGAGCGCAGCAGCCGCCAGACCCCGTAGAGCAGCGCGAGCACGCCGGCCCCGACCCCGGCGCCGAGCAGCGCGTCCCGCGCGAAGCCGCCGTAGCCGGGGAATTCCGCCGCGACGACGTCACTCATGTGGGTGTACGGCCAGCCGTGGGTGGCCTGCCAGACCAGCGTCGGCAGCGTGGCCACGACCGCGATCGCGGCGCCCAGCCAGAGCTTCGGCCGGGTGAGCAGCTCCCGCGGGCCCAGCCACAGCGCGGCGAGCAGCACCGCCGCCCAGAGCGCGGGGATCAGGAACTTCGTCTCCAGCGACACCGCCGTCACGACGCCGGCCCAGACGAGCAGGCCGTCGCGGCGGGTGCGGGTCCAGCGGACCAGCAGCCACGTGACGACCGTCCAGAGGAACGGGTCGAGCACGTAGGTGGCCAGCCAGTGGCTCGCGATGACGATGCCGGAGGTCGCGTAGCACGTGGCCGCCATCACCTGGGCGCCGCGGCCGCCGCCGAACTCGCGGGCGATCAGCGCCGTGACGACCACCCCGGCAGCCGCGGCCAGCGTCATCGGCAGGCGCAGCACGACGAGCGAGTCCGGCGCGAGCCAGTCCATCGCCGCCGCCAGCGCCGGGATGAGCGGTGGCTGGTCGAAATACCCCCAGTCCAGGTGATCTCGACCGGCCACCAGGAAGTAGAGCTCGTCGAACCCGCCGGCGTAGCGCCCGCTGGTCAGCAGCAGCGCGAGCCCGGCCAGTCCCGCGACCACGAGCACCGGGCCCGTGGCGAACGTCGTCTTCGGTCGCGTCAGGACAGTCATCGTTTCTTCCCCCCTTCGCCGTGGTGTCCCCAGTCCACCGGTTCGCCGGGACCCCGCGAAAGCGGACGAGGGTGGTGTTCGCGGCGCCGAAGGTTGCGGGCTCCGGGGGCGGCCCGCAACTTTGGTTGTCATCCGGGCGCGGCGGGCTTGCGCGGCGGTTACCGTGACCGCGTGACCACCGCCCGGCGGCCGTTGTGGCCGAGCCGCTCCGACGCCTACTGGCTGTTCTTCGCCGCGTTCGCGTTCGCCGGGCTGAACGCGCTCTTCTTCGCGCTGGGCGACCGGACGTCGGGGGCGCTCGGCCCGGCAGCCGGGCTGGTCCTGCAGGTGGTCTGCGACTGCACGCTGGTGCTGTTGTTCCGGTTCCCGGTCCAGGTGTGCGCGTTCGTCACGGCGGCGGCGTTCGCGATGCTGGCGTCCGACCTGTTCGCGCCCGGTCTGCTGGTGCCGGTCAACCCGCTCGCGCTGCTGACCGTCCCGACGATCGCCCCGGTGATCCTTTCGCAGGCGGCGCGGGTGCTGGACCGGCGGACCGTGCTGTGGGTCGCCGGGATCCTGGCCGTCGTGGCCGCGCGGCCGTGGACACCGAGCTGGGCGGTGACGCCGTTCGGACTGCTCAGCACGGCGCTGCCGGCCCTGGTTTCGCTGTACTTCGAAGCGCGGCGCCAGCTGCTGCAGTCGCTGCGCGACCGCGCGGAACGCGCCGAGCGCGAGCAGCACCTGCTCGCCGAGCAGGCCCGCGCGGAGGAACGGCGGCGCCTCGCGGGCGAGATGCACGACGTCGTCACGCACCGGCTCAGCCTGATGGTGCTGCACGCCGGCGCGCTGGGCGTGACGTCGGCCGAGCCGGCGGTCCGGACGGCGGCGGAGGACATCCGCCGCGAAGGCGCCCAGGCGCTCGACGAGCTGCGCGACCTGGTCGGCGTCCTGCGCAACGGCACGGAGGTCGTGGGCGCCCGGACGCTCAGCCCGGCCGAGCCCGGCGACCCGGCGCGCTTGGTGGAGGAGTCCCGTTCGGTCGGCGTGACGACGGAGCTGCTGGTGGACGGCGACCCGGCCCGGCTGTCCCCGACGGTCGCGCGCACGGCGTTCCGGCTGGTCCAGGAGGCACTGACGAACGTGCGCAAGCACGCACCGGGCGCGTCGGCGACGGTTTCCCTGCACTACCGCGAAGCCGGCCTGGACATCTTGATCACCAACACGGCGGCGGCCCGCCCACCCGACCCGGCCCTGGCCACGAGCGGCTCCGGAGCGGGCCTGGCGGGCCTGCGCCAGCGGGTGGAGCTGGTCGGCGGCCGCTTCGAGGCAGGCCCAGCCCCCGGCGGCGGCTTCCGGGTCGGTGCGATACTGCCCGCCTACGTACCGACGGCGGAAGGCACGCACTGTGATCCCGGTGCTCGTGGTCGATGACGAGCCGATGGTGTGCGCCCACCTGCGCACGATCCTGGGTTCGGCGGGCGACATCGAGGTGGTGGCACAGGCCGCCGACGGCGCGGAAGCGGTCGAGGCCGTGATCCGCCACCGGCCGCGCGTGGTGTTGATGGACCTGCGCATGCCGGGCGTGGACGGTCTCACGGCGATCGCCCGGATCACGGCCATGCCCGACCCGCCTGCGGTGGTGGCGCTGACCACGTTCGATGCGGACACGTACGTCATCCGGGCTCTGCGCGCGGGGGCGGCGGGGTTCTTGGTGAAGTCGACGCCGCCGGAGGATCTGATCGGCCTGGTCCGGGTGGCGGCGGACGGTCATACGGTGCTGTCACCGTCGGCGGCGCGTCGGCTGGTGGCGTTGTCTTCGGATGGGCGTGAGCGTGGCGAGGATGCGCGGCGCCGGACTGCGGGTCTCACCGATCGGGAGCGCGATGTGCTGGCGTGCCTGGGTGAGGGACTGTCCAATGCGGACATCGCGGGCCGGTTGCATCTGGCTGAGGCTACGGTGAAGAGTTATGTGTCGCGGATGCTGGTGAAGCTGGAGTGCGCCAACCGGACGCAGGCGGGGTTGCTGGCCCATGAGGCTGGTTTGGTGGTCCGGTAGGGAGTGTTGACTTCGTTGCGGGCGCGGTGGCCGGCCTGGTCGATGTGGCTCCTGGCGGTTGCGGGGGTCGGTGCGGCGTTGCCGTGGGTGCGCGCTCGCCGCGGGAACCTCGGCAGTCACGGACCCAGTCGGCGCGAGGACGGGCGCCCGCTGCGGGATCCCGGCGGTTGCGGTGATCGGCTGACGCGCACCCGCTGCGGGAACCTCGGCGATGACGGCGGCCGGTAGGCGCTCTGTCGACTGGGGGCGTTGGCGGGCGGGCAGCAGCGGCGGACACTGCTGGGGGGACAGCGCTCGAGGCGGGAGCGGGCGGCACCCGGGCGGACAGTGCTGAGGTGGGAGAGCGGCGGCGGGCAATGCTGGGTGGGCAGTCTGGGGCCGACAGCGCTCGGGCGGAATCTGCTCGGCCGGCCAACGCTGAGCAGCACCGCTGAAGTCGGCAGCGCTCAGGCGGAAAGCACTGGGGCGGCAGTGAGCGGACGCTGCCGGGGCGGACAGCACTCGGGGCGAGCGCCGCTGGACCGGGTAGAGCACCGGGTGGTCCGGCGGGTAGCACTGGGGCGGGCAGCGCCCGGTGACAGTGCTCAAGCGGGCAGCGCTGCGGCGGGCAGCACCCGAAGACAGTGCTCAAGAAGACAGTACTCAAGCGGGCAGCAGCCGAGGACGACACTCGGCCGGTAGAACTGGGACGGCAGCGCTCGAGGACACCGCTCGGGCGAGTAGCACTGGGCGGGCAGCGCCCAAGGACAGTGCTCGGGCAGGGCAGCACCCGAGGACAAGGCTCGGCCATTAGAACTCGAACGACAACGCTCGGGGACACCGCTCAGGCGGGTAGCGCTGCGGCGGGCAGCGCTGAAGGACAGTGCTCGGGCGGTTAGCACTGGGGTGGGCAGCGCTCCGGGGCGCTGCTCGGGCGGGTAGCGCTGGGCGGGCAGCGCCCACGGCCACTGTTCGGGCGGGTAGCACTGGAGTGGGCAGCGCTCCGGGGCGCTGCTCGGGCGGGTGGCACTAGGCGGGCGATGGCCGTCGGATGCCGAATGAGTGCGGTGTGGGGTCGGGGGTGGAGGGCGATTGGTGGTCGCTGGGGAGTGTTGGCGGAGGCACGTTGTGGGGCGTGGGTGTAGGCCCGTAGCCGGTGGCTGCGGGCCTTTCCCGTGTTCGGTTGTGTCAGGCTGCGAATGGGAGTGGCTGGTGGATGTTGTTGCGCCTGGGTTTTCGGTGCTTGTCCAGGAAGCGTGGAGGTAGGAATTCGGGGTGGCCGTCGGTCGCGAGGCGGACCTGCCAACCCGAGCGGTGCATCAGGCGGTGGTGGTGGGCGCAGAGCAGGACCAGGTTCGCGAGATCTGTGGGGCCGCCGTTGGCCCAGTGGCGGATGTGGTGGCCTTGACAGTGCCGCGGTGGGCGGTGGCAGCCGGGGAAGGCGCAGCCTCGGTCGCGCAGGAACAGGGCTCGGCGGAGGCCGGGTGAGATCAGGCGGCGGGCTCGGCCCAGGTCCAGGGGTTCGCTGGTGGCGCCGAGGACGGTGGGGATCAGTTTGCAGTCGCAGGCGTGGATGCGGGCTTCGACCGCGGAGATCAGGCCGGTGTCGCCCAGGGTCGCGTTGCCGAGGCCGGATTGCAGGTCCGACAGGGAGACGGCGACTAGGACGTGGGCGCGTTCACCGGCCTGCGTGGGCAGCTCTGGGGAGTTGAGCGCGAGGTCGATGGCGTCGGAGAAGGCGTCGCCGTAGCGTTCCTGTGGGGAACGGAAGTCTGCGTCGTCGTCGGCGGTGCGGCGTTCGGCGAGGGCGTCGAGTAGGGCGCTGGCTCGGGTGCCGGTTTCGTCGTCGAACCGGCCGGTGAGTTCCCAGGTTCCGGTGCGCCTGCGGCGTAACGAGAGTTCGCGGGTGGGGGTGGCCGGTTCGGTGTCCTCGGGGGCGGGGCCGTCGGGGTCGAGGTGGGCCAGGATCCGGGTGCCGAGGGCGGCGACTTGTTTGTGGCCTGCGTCGGCGGCGAAGGCCAGCAGGTCCTGTTCGGCGGAGTCGCGGTGCTCGACGGGGATCCGAGACACGGCCTCGATGATGGTGTCGATCATCGGGGTGCTCAGGGCACCCGTCAGAGCGGCGGCGCCGGTGGCGGGGGCGACAGCGGGCGTGGCGTCGAGGGTGTGCGCAGAGGTGAGGGAGAGGGCTCGGGCGACGGTGCGCTGGGCGGCCGTATGGGGAATGTCGGCGAGGTGCTCCAGTAACCGGGCAACCGAGCGGTACCCGAACAGTTCCATGACCCCGCGGGATTCGATTTCCACCAGCAGAGCCCCGATTTCCGCCTCGGCAGACCGCACAACGGTGAGCAGCCCACGGAGACGGTCGGCCAAGGCCTCCGCGTCCGCTTGCCACACCGCTTCTCTGTCCACACAACAAGATTACCCGACCATCGACCACATGTTCATCACTCGATCAGGTGGCGATGATCGTTGCGTGGGGAATCGGCGCTGCCGACCACCACACAAAGGCAACCACCACGAGCGCTGATTTCCCACGCCCCGGCGAAGCCGCATCAGTAAAGCCGACAACTACGGCCACAACATCGGAAAGGCGCACCAAACAGCCCACCCGATCAGCACGAACCAAGCGACGATCCAGACAACCCCAGGAACCCCAGTCCGCTCAGCCAGCGAAGAAGCATCATCCCCCTGAAACCCACGCACCCGGTTCGCCACCAACGCCCCCAGCCCACCGACCTCACTGGTCAGCAACAACCAAGCCTCCGCATACGCAACCCCGTTCTTCACCCAATCCGGAGCCCACCGCAGCGCACAAAACACCACCGCACCAACCGTGACGACCACGAGACCGGTGATGACGTCCCGCGTGAACAGCAGGATGAACAACATGGCAACAGCAGTAAGAGCAAGCACCGCAGGCACCAAACCCCGATGCAGCAACGCAGCCGCACCGAGACCGGCCAGCGGAGGCATCGCGTATCCGGCAGCAGTGGCGAGAACACCCGCGAACGGCGACGGGTTCCAATGCCGCGTGGAACCGGACTCGGCACCGGTGATCTCGATGCGAAACACCCCGCCCCCGGTCAAGATGCTCACGAGCGCGTGGCCACCCTCGTGGAAGAGCGTCCCGAGAACGTTCACCCGGTTCAGCAGCAACCGTCTCCCGGTCGTCATGAGCGCGAACGACGTCGCCGACACAGCAGCAGCGAACAACGCGGTCGTGGCCACCAGAGCCCAGCCCGGCGCGGGCACAGTCTCGTTGAGCACGGCGAACGCGGACGCCATCAGGGAACCGTCCCGGGCTACGCCGACGCCGGCGTGTGCTCCGCGTCGTACGCCTCACGCGCGTCCTGCACCGACGACATGTGCACCCGGGCCCACCGATCGAGCATCTCCAGCGGCTCCGACAGGTTCCGCCCCAGCGAAGTCAGCTCGTACTCCACCTTCGGCGGGATCGTCGCGTACGCCGTGCGGGTGAGGATGCCGTCGCGGACCAGGCTGCGCAGCGTCTGCGTCAGGACCTTCTGCGAGATGCCGTCCACGCGGCGGCCGATCTCCGTGAAGCGGAGGGGGCCGTCCCTCAACGCGCCCACGATCAGCACCGTCCACTGGTCGCCGATGCGGTCGAGCAGCTGGCGGGTCGGGCAGTTGCGGTCGTACGGGTCGGGCTGCCACACGGCGCGTCTCCTCACTCTCCCGGAGAGAGTAACACGCGTTTCAGCCGGTGGGAGCCAGCAGCGCTTCGAACAGGACCCGCAGGTGACGGCGTCCGCGCTCCCAGCGCGCTTCCAGCTCCGACTGGTCACGGGTGGCCCAGCTGGCGATGAGGATGCCGCGCACGACGTCCATCGCCGTGTACACCGCGTGCAGGAACTCGTGGTGCTCCGCGTGCTCCGGCAGCAGCGCCTTGCCGAATTCGACCAGGCTGGACGTCGCGATCGGCTCGACCGCGGCCATCTGGCGGCGCAGTTCGGGGTCCGTGCGCGAGGCCACCCACAGCTCCACCGTCGCCGAAAACACCGGGCCCTGGTGCATCTCCCACATCAGCTGCAGCGCGTCGCCGACCGGGTCGGTGGACGCGCGGAGCCGGTCGAGCTCGGCCATCGCGACCTCGGTGCGCTTGGCCGCCAGGTGCCGGATCGCCGACGTCACCAGGTCGGCCTTCGTCGGGAAGTGGTGCACCTGCGCGCCGCGCGTGACGCCGGCGCGGTCGGCGACTCGGGTGGTCGTCGTGCCCGCGTAGCCGTACTCGACGAGGCAGTCGATCGTCGCGTCGAGCAGCCGGACGCGCATCGCCGCGCTGCGCTCCTCCTGCGTGCGGCCGGTCGATCCCCGTCGTGGCGCTGACATGCGCCCACCTTATGGGGCCACCGGCGCCGCCTCGACCAGCCCCGCCACGACCCGCCCGATGAAGCGCCCCAGGAACCACCGGTAGAACCAGCCGGTGCCGGGGATCTTCGCCGTGAACGTCGAGTGCCAGTGGATCTCGGTGCCGCTGTCGCGCGGGGAAAGGTCGACGTAGGCGACGTAGTCCCGCAGCGGCAGGCCGTGCTCCAGCACGTAGCCGAAGCGGCGGCCCGGCTCCAGCGCGACGACCTTCTCGTACGACTTGACGCCGCCGGTCCGGAACAGCCGGACCGCGCCCAGCCCTTCCGGCTCCCCCTCCCCCTCCCGGACCAGCTCGAACGAGCCCAGCGGCGACCACTCCGGCCAGGTCGCGCCGTCGCGGAGGAGCGCGTACACGGCGTCGGGCGGCGCGGACGTCCGGCCGCGCACGGAAATACTTTGTACCATTTGGTACGTGTACCATCTGGTACATGATCGGGACAAGCCCGCGCGACCGGCTGCTCGCCGCCGCGATCGACCACATCGCCCACCACGGCGGCGCGGGCAAGAGCCTGCGGGCCCTCGCCGCCGACCTCGGCACCAGCCACCGCATGCTGATCTACCACTTCGGTTCGAAGGAAGGCCTGCTCACGGCGGTGGCGCGCGAAGTCGAAGCCCGGCAGCGCGCGGCGCTCGCCGGTCTCGACCCGGCGGAGTTCTGGCGGCGGCTCACCGACGACGACCTGCGCACCAACGAGAGGCTGTTCTTCCAGCTCTACGGCCAGGCCCTCGGCGGCACGCCGGGCACGACCGGGCTCCTCGACGGCGTCGTCGACGACTGGCTGGCCCCGATCGAAGCGCTGCTCGGGAAGTACGGCGTCCCCGAAGCCGACCGCCCCGCCCACGCCCGGCTCGGCCTCGCCGTCACCCGCGGGCTGCTGCTCGACCTCGTCACGACCGGCGACCGCGAAGCCGTCGACGCCGCGATGGCGCAGTTCCTGGCCAGGTACGAACAACCCGCGTGATACTGGCGCGATGCGCTTGCTCCTGGGGATTTCCGCCGCAGTGCTCACGACGACCGTGCTGACGCCCGTGGCGGCGGCCGCGAGCCCGCCCGTCCGCGAAACGGCGTGGGTCGAAACCGGCACCGACCACGACCACGACGGGAAGATCGACCGCGTCGCCGCCGACATCGCCCGGCCGGCGACCGGCGGACGCGTCCCGGCGATCCTCGACGTCAGCCCGTACTACGCTTGCTGCGGCCGGGGCAACGAGTCGCAGAAGAAGACGTACGCGCCGGACGGCACCCCGGAGCAGTTCCCGCTCTTCTACGACAACTACTTCGTGCCGCGCGGGTACGCCGTGGTGCTCGCCGACGTCGGCGGGACGAACCGCTCGTCGGGGTGCTTCGACGACGTGGCGAACGGCAACGCCGTCGTGAACTGGCTCAACGGCCGCGCGAAGGCCTTCGACGCCCCCGAAGGCGGCCGCCCGGTGAAAGCGGACTGGGCCACCGGGGACGTCGGCGCCATCGGCAAGTCCCAGGACGGCGCCACCGCGATCGGCATGGCCGCGTCCGGGGTCCCCGGGCTGAAGACGATCGTGCCGATCGAAGGGGTCGCCGACAACTACGCCCAGCTCGTCGCGAACGGCGCGCCGCTGGCCACGCCCGAGAACACCGGGTCGTCGTTCACCTACAACGAGCGCGCGGCCGAGCTGTGCAAGCCGTTCGAAGCGGACCTCAAGGCGCGGATGGGCACGAACGGCGACTACAACGCCTACTGGCGCAGCGTGAACTACGTACCGGACCCCGGCCGCGCGAGCGTGCTCATCGCGCAGGGGTTCGGGGACAGCGTCGTGGCGCCGAACCAGTTCGCCGCCTACTGGGACGCGCTCGGCCGCGCCGGGGTCCCGCGCAAGGCGTGGCTGAGCCAGGCCGGGCACGTCGACCCGTTCGACCTGCAGCGCGCGCAGTGGGTCGAGACGCTGGGCCGCTGGTTCGACCGCTGGCTGAAGGGCGTCCGCAACGGCGTCGAGCACGAGCCCGCCGTCCACCTCGAGACCACGCCGGATCACTGGACCGACGTCCGGAGCTGGCCGCCCGCGGCCCTGCCGGTGACCGTGTACCCGTCGGCCGGCGGCACGCTCGGGCTCCGCGGGTCGGGCACGGCCACCGTCGTCGACGACCCCGCCGTGGGCCGCGAGGACTGGGCGGCCGGGGTGTCGGCGGCGAAGTTCACCGGCCCTGCGCTGCCCGCCGCGGTGCGGATCGCCGGGTCGCCTTCGGTGACGATCACGGCGTCGTCGGACAAGACCGCCGCGCGGGTCGGCGTCGCGCTCGTCGACTACGGGCCGGCCGACGTCCGCGCCACCGCGAACTACGGGAGCGGGATCAAGAACCTGACGACGAGGTCGTGCTGGGGCGAGAGCCGGCCCGGGGACTCCGCGTGCTTCCTCGACACGGCCACCGACCTCGTGCACGTGGACCACCGGATCGTCGCCGCGGGCTGGGCGGACCTCGGGCACCACGCGTCGCTGCGCCACGGTGAGCCGCTCGTCCCGGGCCGGGCGTACACCATGACGTTCACCCTCAGCGCCCTCGACCACGCCGTCCCGGCCGGGCACCGGCTCGGCCTGCTCCTCGGCGGCACGGACGGGCAGCTGTTCGACCCGGCGCTGCCGGTGCTGGGCGACACGCTGACGTTCGACCTCGCGCGGACGTCGGTCACCGCCGGCCTTACAAAGCCCGAACACTAGGCGGACGCCCTCCGAACACCGCCCGGCCAGAGTTCTCCTCGTACCCGACACGAGGAGACACGATGCGAGGAACCACTTGGACGCGGCTGGCGCTGGCGGGCGCCGGGAGCGCGGCCTGCCTGCTGGTGGCGGCGCCGCTGGCCTCGGCCCAGACGACGTCGCCGGCGCCGGTCGCACCGATCACGCTCAGCCCCGAGGAGTCCCAGCAGGTCTGCTCGGACTGGGTGCCGAAGCTGCAGAAGAAGGCCGACAACCTGAAGAAGCGGATCAACGGCGGCGCCGAGATCAGCGGCTCGGTCGCCAACCTCAAGGCGCGGGCCGCCGACCAGCGCGCCAAGGGCCACACGCAGCGCGCCGACCAGCTCGACCAGCGCGCCACCAAGCGCCAGGGCCGCGTCGGCGAGCTGGACGCGGCCAAGCAGAAGCTCGACGCGTTCGCGTCCGCGCACTGCAAGCCGGCGAAGTGAGGGCGGCGAGGATCGCGGCGGCGGTCGGGGCCGCCGCGCTCATCGCGCTCGGCTGTTCCGGGTGCCGCGACAACCTGATGGGCTCGCCGTCCGACAACGCGCCCGCGTCGTCCGAGCTGAGCGGCGTCGAGTCGACGCTCAACGGCATCGAGTCGGACATGAACAGCGATGGCACGCCCTGACCGGCTAGCGTCTCCCCGTCGGTAACGGCGGAGACGGGAGCAGGTATGGGGTCACCGGGACGCGGCCTCGTCCTCGTGGTCGAGGACGAGGCCGCGATCGCCGAGCTGGCGGCGCTCTACCTCAAGCGCGACGGCTTCGGGGTGCACGTCGAGGCCGACGGCGGGCGGGCCCTCGACGCCGTGCGGCGGTTGAAGCCGGTCGCGATCGTGCTCGACATCGGACTGTCCGGAATGGACGGTATCGAGATCTGCAAGGCGCTGCGCGCGGCCGGGGACTGGACGCCGGTGCTGTTCGTCACCGCCCGCGACGACGAGCTCGACCGCCTGCTGGGCCTGGAGATCGGCGCGGACGACTACCTGACGAAGCCGTTCAGCCCCCGCGAGCTGGCCGCCCGGGTCCGGACGGTGCTGCGGCGCGCGTCGGGGGCGACGCCGGCCGCGGAGACGTTCACCGTCGGCGGCGCCCGGGTCGACGTCACCAGCCGCCGCGCCTGGGCGGGCGAGGCGGAGGTTTCGCTGACGTCCACCGAGTTCGACCTCCTCACGCACCTGCTCCGGCACCCGGGGCAGGTGCTTTCGCGCGACCAGCTGCTCAGCGCTGTCTGGGGTTACGCCGCGGCGGCGGGCACGCGCACGGTCGACGTCCACGTGGCGCAGCTGCGGGCGAAACTCGGCGCGGCGAGTCCGATCCGGACGGTGCGCGGCATCGGCTACGCGGCGGACCCGGCGTGAGGGGCACGCTGGCCGGCCGGATCACGCTGGTGTGCCTGGGCGTCGCCGGGGTCGCGGTGATCGTCGCCGGGCTGGTCGGCGCCCGGCTGGTGCGGACGACGGCGGACAACGTGCTGCAGTCTTCGCTGTCCGCGCAGGCCGACGTCGTCGCGACGCAGCTCGACGAAACCGGCATCGGCAACCGGCTCGGGGTCGGCAAGGTGGCCGACGTCGTACGCGGGCAGGGTATTTCGGTCGTGGTGCGCCGCGCGGGCGGCGGGCAGGCGCTCGGCGAGGCGGTCGCGGTGCAGGCCGCGGGCAAGCTGGGGCTGGCGGCGGACCATTCGGGCCGCGTCACGGTCGGCGGCTCGCAGTACCTGGTCGAGACGCGGGTGGTCGGCGCGCGCGGGGCGGCGTTCGCGCTGGTCCTGCCCGCGCGCAACGCCGACGCGACGCAGCGCGCGCTGGTGCGGAACATCGCGCTGGCCCTGGGGATCGGCCTGGTGGTGGCGGCACTGGCGGGCTTCGTGTCGGGCCGGTTGCTGGGCCGTCCGCTGCGGCGGGCGGCGCTCGCGGCGGGCTCGCTCCGGGCGGGACGGCGGGACGTGCGGGTCCCGGTCCAGGGGCCGCGCGAGGTGGCGGAGGTCGCGGGATCGTTGAACTCGCTGGCCGACGCGCTGGCGGTGAGCGAGGCGCGGCAGCGGGAGTTCCTGCTGTCGGTGTCGCACGAGCTGCGGACGCCCCTGACCGCCGTGACGGGCTTCGCGGAGGCGATCGCGGACGGCGTCGCCGCCGGTGACGACGCTGTGCACGCGGGTCGGACGATCCAGCGCGAGGCGTTGCGGCTCGAGCGGCTGGTGACGGACCTGCTGGAACTGGCGAGGCTGGGCGCGGACGAGTTCCGGCTGGACCCGGCTTCGGTGGACCTGGCCGCGCTCGTGCGTGACTGCGCGGAGGTCTGGCAGCTGCGGTGCGCCCGCGAGAACGTCCGGCTGTCGGTGTCGGCACCCGCGGCCCCGGTCGTGGTGGTGGCGGACGCCCGGCGGCTGCGTCAGGTGGTCGACGGACTGGCGGAAAACGCGCTGCGGGTGACGCCGGCCGGGGCGCCGATGGTGTTCGCGCTCTCGGTGTCGGCCGCCGGAGCCGCACTTTCGGTGCGCGACGGCGGGCCGGGACTGGCACCGGAGGACTACCCGGTGGCGTTCGAGCGGGGCGTGCTGAACAAGAGGTACCGGGATCGGCGGCCGGTGGGGTCGGGCATCGGGCTGGCGCTGGTGCACGGTCTCGTCACCCGGATGGGCGGAACGCTGACCGCGGGCCCGGCCCCGGAAGGCGGGGCGGCGTTCACGATCGTTTTCCCGTTGACCACCGCGGTTTCTTCTCCGCCGTAACAACCGCCGTGTTCCGGCGACTTCCCAGGCGTCCTCGTCGGAAAAGGTGGAGGCGGAAACCATGAGCGAAACTGGCGGCCCGATCGAACTGGTCGTGCTGACCGAGCGGCCCGCGGTGCGGAACGACACGGCCACCGACCTCGACGTGGTCGTCGAAATCCGCTGCCGGGCCGGGAGTTCCGCCCGCGAATCCGGTGACGCGATGCGGATGAACCTGTGCGTGGTGATCGACCGGAGCGCCAGCATGAACGGCCGGAAACTGGAGACCGCGAAACGCAGCTGCCTCGACATCCTGGGCCGCCTCGCCGAACGCGATCTGTTCACCGTGGTGGTTTTCGACGGCCAGGCTGAAGTGGTCGCCAATCCGCAGATGGACCGCGCCACGGCGCAGGAGCGGATTCGCGCCGTCGGTTCGCGAGGCAACACCAACCTTTCGCTCGGCTGGTACCTCGGCTTGCTGGAACTGCAGACGCACACCACCGATCGGCACTACAACCGACTGTTCCTGCTGTCGGACGGGCAAGCCAACGCCGGCGAGACCAAGCGGACCACGCTGGCCAGGGAAGCGGCGCAATCCCGGGACCTCGGCATCACGACGTCGACGATCGGGATCGGGGACGATTTCAACGAGGATCTCCTCGAAGCCATCGCCTCCGGCTCGGGCGGCCGGTTCTGGAGCATCAGCGAATCACGGCTCGAAGACATCATCGAAGAAGAGTTCAGCGGGGCCCTGAGCACCACGCTCGACCGGCCGCGGGTCGAACTCACCCTGCCCACCGGGGTCGCCCTGGAGCAGGAGCTCAACATCCTGAAGAAGAACGGCAACCGCTACCGGGTCCGGCCGCTCAAGGGCGAAGACATGTTCAACTTCGCCGTGCGCCTGTCGATCGACCCGGAAGCGCTCGGCAACGAGCGGCCGGAGATCGGCGCCCGGCTCTACGACGCCGACAAGCTCGTGACGAGCGCCACCGCCACCGTCGACCTGCTCCCGGTCGAGCAGGCCGCGGCGACCCAGGCCGACCCGCTGGTGCTCAGTGTGGTCAGCCAGCACACGATGACGACTTCCGACGAGGAGATGCTCGACAAGCTCGACGCGGGCGACATGAACCTCATGAAGCGCCTCCTCATCGCCGAAGTGGAAGGCATGCGGCATGTGGAGGATGCGTTGGAGGCCGAGCGTGAGACCGAACGCGGCCGCCAGGAACTGGCGAATCTCCTGGCCCGCCGGGTGACGTCCGAAGTATCGATGGAGTTCGCCGATCTGTTCGCGCCCTATCTCGCGGACCCCGCTGTGCACCAGTTCCTGTCGTCTTGGCGCAAAGGCCTCCGGCAGGAGAAGGTGCGCTTCTCGAGCCGCCGCAGCAACGTGAGTGCCTTCGACGAAGGGATGGTGGTGGACCTCGTGGCCCGCGCCATCACCCTCGGCGGCGAGCTGGCCGCGCGCTACCCGGACGACGCCGAGACCATCGGGCGGCGGGTGGAGGCACTGCGTGAGTACCTGGCAAGGCTCTGAGCCGGGCGCCTGGACCTTCGGCAAAACCCTGCTCACCGGGCACGGGAAGGGCACCGGCGAGTTCGGCACGTCCTACGCGGTCCTGTCCGACCAGCGGATGCTGAACGGCCGGGTCAGCGCGTCGATCACCCTGACCGACCGGCACCAGACCGGGGCCGGCCTGGTCTGCCGGGCCGACACCGCCTGGTCGTTCCTCGCCTTCTACACCGCACCGTCGGGCGACTCGGCGGACTCGACGTTCGCCCGGATCGGCGTGGTCAAGGAGGGCCTGTTCGTGCCGGTGGCCGTCTCGGCCGAGCCGGTGGTGCTCTCGAGGCGGGCGAACCGGTTCTCGCTGGAGTTCTTCTCCGGGCACGTCCGAGGGGAGATCGTCGCGGACGACCGGACCTGCGAGCTGTCCGCGACCGTGCCGCACCTGCCGTTCCCCGGGCTGACCGGGCTGGTCAAGTTCTACCGCGCGACGATGCTGGCGCGGGACTTCTCCGCGACCCTGAGCGACATCCCCTCCCCCAGCCAGGTGGACCCGCCCGCCGAATACGACTTCGACGTCTTCCTGTGTCACTCGTCACCGGACAAGCCGACGGTCACCGAGCTGGCCGGCCGGCTGTCCGGGGCGGGGTTGACCTGCTGGCTGGACTCCGAGCAGATCGCCTTCGGGGACGCGATCACCGACGCGATCGAAAAAGGCCTGTCACGCAGCCGCTTCGTCCTGCCGTGCTTCAGCATCGACCAGCGGGATTCGGGCTGGATGCGCGCGGAGTACCAGGCGATCCTCAACGCCCAGTTCTCCGGAGACGAAACCCGCCGCGTGATCCCCGTCCTGCTCGACGACGTCGACCCGGGTGCCCTGCCGCTCCTGCTGCGGGACCGCAAACGGGTGTCCTACCGGAACAAGGTCGAGTTCGGGGAGTTCGTCCAGTTCCTGCAACGGCGGTGACGGCCGTCTAGGGTGATCACGTGGAGATGCTGCACCTGCGCTACTTCGTCGCGGTCGCCGAGGAGCTGAACTTCTCCGCCGCCGCGCGGAAGCTGCACATGGCCGCCTCGCCGCTGTCCCAGCGGATCAAGGACCTCGAGCACGAGCTCGGGCAGCAGCTGTTCGACCGCAGCACCCACCACGTCACCCTCACCGACGCCGGGACCGCGTTGCTGCCCCTCGCGCGGGACGTTCTCGAACAGGTCGGGGCCATTCCGTGGAAGCTCGCCGAGGCGACCCGGCCGCAGCGGCGGACCGTTTTCCTCGGGATGCCCGCCGGGGTGCACCCCGATCTGCGGGACCGCGTCAACGCCCTCGCCGGGCGCGTTCGGGAGACCTACGAGCTCAAGCGGTGGCCCGGGACGACCGCCGATCTCGTGCAGGGGGTGCACGAGGGCAAGCTGGCCCTCGCGCTGGCGCGGCTGCCGGTCACCGATCCCGCTCTGGAGCAGCTGCCCGTGATGAGCGAACGGCTCGGGGCCGTCGTGCCGGCCGAGCTGTTCGCCGGGCGGGACTCCGTGAGCCTGGCCGAGCTGACCGACTTCCCGTACGTCGCCCCGCCGGGTGAAATCGTCCCCGCGTATTTCGACCAATTGGACCACCAATTGAGCGAACTCGGCGTCAAGAAACGCATCCGGTTGACCAACACCGGGTACGGCGGGACGTCCGAAATCATTTCCAGCGGCGAGGCGTTCTCCATTTCCATGCTCGACGAGAAGTCGCCGATGCACGGCTACCGGCTCGACAACGTCATCGTGCTGCCCTTCACCGATTTCCGGCCCCAGCTGGACACCGGCCTGCTCTGGCGGCGTGATCGCACCGACGGCGACCTGCGAGAACTCGTCGATGCCGCGAAAGCGATCTTCGCCGAACCCCTCACCAGCTGACAAATGGTATGACCACTGCGGTCATACCATTGTTCGCATCATGATCATTCCCTTTCAGCGCCCACGCTATTAGCTTCGTAGGTAGAGCGAAACAGCAAGGCGCGAAAGGACGAACGATGAACAGCACCGGACCGCTGGACGGCGTGCGCGTGATCGACCTCTCGACCGTGGTCATGGGCCCGTACGCGGCCCAGATCCTCGGTGACCTGGGCGCCGACGTGATCAAGATCGAGTCCCCCGCGGACACCGTCCGGGTGGGCAGCTACCGGACCACGCCGGGCATGACCGCGCTGAACCTCAACGTGAACCGCAACAAGCGCAGCGTGGCCCTCAACCTCAAGGACGACGCCGAGCGCGAGCAGGCGCTGAAGCTGATCGACACCGCCGACGTGCTGATCACCAACATGCGCCCCGGCGCGCTGAGCCGCCTCGGCCTGAACTACGCCGACGTCGCCGAGCGCAACCCCCGCCTGGTCTACGCCCACGCGCAGGGCTTCCGCGGCGACTCCCCGCAGGCCGGCAACGCCGCCTACGACGAGACCGTGCAGGCCTCTTCCGGCCTGGTCGACGTGGCCAACCGCGCATTGGGCAAGCCGGTCTACCTGCCGACGATCATCGGCGACAAGGTGTCGTCGCTGACCATCGCCTACAGCGTGCTCGCCGCGCTGGTCCACCGCGACAAGACCGGCGAGGGCCAGCAGATCGAGATCCCGATGACCGACACGCTGCTCGCGTTCAACCTGGTCGAGCACCTCGCCGGGCACACCTACGAGCCGGCCGAGGGCCCCACCGGGTTCGGGCTGTCGATGACGAAGGGCCACGCCGCGGTCCACACCAAGGACGGCCTCGCCTGCGTCATCCCCTACAACCCGAAGAACTTCCGCGACTTCTTCGCCGCGGCCGGACGCCCCGAGCTGGCGGCGGACGCGCGCGTGAACGGCGACGCCATCGACCGCGCCGACAACGAGTGGCTGACCGAGCAGATCGCCGCGTGCGCGCCGGCGCTGACCACCGAGGAGTGGGCCGAGGTCTGCGCGAAGCACAGCATCCCGATGGCGCCGGTGCTCGAACTGGACCGCGCGCACGAGGACGCCTACGTCCGCGACGGCCACCTGCTCGACACCGTCGAGCACCCGAGCGAGGGCACCATCCGCACGGTCGGCATCCCCGTGAAGTTCTCCGCGACGCCCGGCTCGATCCGCCGCCTGGCCCCGCTGGCCGGCCAGGACACCGCCGAAGTCCTCGCCGAACTGGTCTAGACCAACGCAACTTTCCCTACGAAAGTGGCGTCAAGGAAGTGTGAAGTCATGAGTGAAGTACGCACCGAGCGGATCGGCGGAACCCTGCTGATCACGATCGATCGGCCCCAGGCCCGCAACGCGGTCAACGCCGCCGTCGCGACCCAGCTGGCCGCCGCCCTCGACGAGCTGGAAGCCGATCCCACGCTCCGGGCGGGTGTCCTGACCGGCGCCGAGAACACCTTCAGCGCCGGGATGGACCTCAAGGCCGCGCTCAAGGGCGAGTCGCCCGACATCCCGGGCCGCGGGTTCGGCGGGCTGACCGAAGCCGAGCTGGGCAAGCCGCTGATCGCCGCCGTCGAAGGGTTCGCCATGGGCGGCGGGTTCGAACTCGCGCTGGGCTGCGACCTGATCGTCGCCAGTGAACACAGCCGCCTCGGCCTCCCCGAAGTCAAGCGCGGCCTGATCGCCGCGGGCGGTGGCGTGCTCCGGCTGCCGAAGCGGATCCCGCACCACCTGGCGATGGAGTTCCTGCTGACCGGCGAGCCGGTCAGCGGCCGCCGCGCCGGCGAACTGGGCCTGGTCAACCGCGTGACGCCGGCCGGTGACGCCGCCGCCGTCGCACTCCAGCTGGCCGAGAAGCTGGCGGAGAACGCACCCCTGGCGCTCGCCGCCGTGAAGAAGATCGCGCGTGCCGCGGATCCCGCGGCCGTGCAGCGGGAAGAAATCAAGAAGCTGATGCAGTCCGCCGACGTCCGCGAGGGCATGACCGCCTTCGCCGAGCGCCGCGCTCCGAAGTGGACAGGCGAATAAAATGAAGATCGACGAAGTCCGCAGGCACGTGACCACTCCCCTGACCGCCCCGGCGTTCGCGCCCGTGGTCCCGAGGTTCACGAACCGCGAGTACCTGAACATCGTCTACCGCACCGACGCCGACGCCCTGCGCGCCGTCGTGCCGGAGCCGCTGAAGGTCGAAGAACCCTTGGTGCGCTTCGAAGTCATGAAGATGGGCGACGTCTCCGGCTACGGCCCCTACACCGAGTCCGGCCAGGCGATCGACGTCAGCTTCGACGGCGAGCGCGGCGAGTACCTGCACGCGATGTACCTCGACAACTTCCCGGCGACGGCGTCCGGGCGCGAGGTCAGCGCGTACCCGAAGACGGTCGGCAGCCCGAAGCTCTATGTCGACAACGGTGTTCTCGTGGGCACGCTGGACTACGGGACGCTCCGGGTGGCCACCGCGACCATGGGCTACAAGCACCACGAGCTGGACGCCCGCGAGGCCGAACGCCAGATCACCGTCCCGACGTTCATGCTCAAGACGATCCCGGGCTACGACGGCGCGCCGCGCGTGCAGGAACTGGTCCGCACCGAGATCACCGACGTCGTGGTCAAGGAGGCCTACACCGGCCCCGCGCGGCTGCAGCTGTTCCAGCACGTCCTGGCGCCGCTGGCCGACCTGCCGGTGCTGGAGGTCGTCTCCGCCAGCCACATCCTCACCGACCTGACGCTCGCCCCGGTCAAGCCGGTCTTCGACTACCTGAAGGGAGTGCAGTCATGAAGAACGCCACAGTGATCGGCGCCGGCACCATCGGCCTGTCCTGGACGGCGCTGTTCGCCCACCACGGCCTGACCGTCCGGGTCACCGACCCCCGCCCCGACCTCGCCGACGCCGTCGCCGAAGCGCTGAAGACGTTCGCGCCGCACCTGGGCACCACCGCCGCCGAGCTGGCGAGCCGGGTGAGCATCGCCGAAAGCGTCACTGAATCAGTGAAAGCGGCGGACGTCGTGCAGGAGAACGGGCCGGAGAACGTCGAGTTCAAGAAGGACCTGTTCAAGCAGCTCGTCGAGGAAGCTCCGCAGCACGCGCTGTTGCTGAGTTCGTCGAGCGCCATCCCCTCGACCGCGTTCACCGAGGAGATCGACGGCAGCCGGGTCCTCATCGGACACCCGTTCAACCCGCCGCACCTGATCCCGCTGGTCGAGGTCGTCCCCGGCGAGCGCACCAGCGACGAGTCGGTCGAGCGGGCCGTCGGGTTCTACACCTCCCTCGGCCGGACGCCGGTCGTGGAACGCAAGGAGATGCCCGGCTTCGTGGGAAACCGGCTGCAGAACGCGCTCAGCCGCGAGGCGATCTACCTCGTCGAGCAGGGTGTCGTGACACCGGAAGAGCTCGACAAGGTCATCACGAACTCGCTCGGCATCCGCTGGGCCACGGTCGGGCCGTTCCTCGGCTCGCACCTCGGCGGCGGCCCCGGCGGCTACCGGCACATGGCCGAGCACATCGGCAAGTCCATGAAGAAGATGTGGGCCGGGCTGGGCACCCCCAGCCAGAGCCCCGAAGAGCAGGAACGGCTGATCGAAGCCGTCGAAACCGCTTACGGCTCCTCCACGTACTCGGACCTGGCCGAGACGCGCGACCGCAAGCAGCTCGCCGTTTTGCACGCAGTGGAGGAGAACTGACATGGAACCGCTGAAGGACAAGCTGACCGCCGACTTCTACGACTTCGAGGCGCTGCTCGCCGACGACGAGCGCAAGCTGCTCGTGAAGGCGCGCGAGTTCATGACGAACGACGTCAAGCCGCTGGTGAACGAGAACTGGGAAGCCGGCACCTTCCCGGAGGAACTCATCGGCATGTTCCGCGAAAGCGGTCTCGCCGGCCTGCCGTACGAGGGCTACGGCGAGCACAAGGCCGCCGTCAGCCACCTGCTCACCGGCATGATGGCGATGGAGATGAGCCGCACGGACGCGTCCGTGGCGACGTTCTTCGGTGTCCACAACGGACTCGCGATGTACTCGATCTACAGCGGCGGCAGCCAGGAACAGCGCGACCGCTGGCTGCCCGAGATGGCGGCGATGGACAAGATCGGCGCGTTCGCGATGACCGAGCCGCTCGGCGGGTCCGACGTGGCCGGTGGCATGCGCACCACGGCCAAGCGGACCGGAGACACCTGGATCCTCAACGGCGCCAAGAAGTGGATCGGCAACGCGACCTTCGCCGACTACGTCGTCGTGTGGGCCCGCGACCTGGACGACAACCACGTCAAGGGGTTCGTCGTCGAGAAGGGCATGCCCGGCTTCGTGCCGGAGAAGATCCAGGGCAAGACGGCGTTCCGGATCGTCGAAAACGCCGAGATCACCCTGACCGACGTCCGCGTGCCGGAGGCGAACCGCCTGCAGGGCATCGACTCTTTCCGCGACGTCGCCGAGATCCTGCGCGCCACCCGCGGCGGGGTCGCCTGGCAGGCGCTGGGCGTGATGATCGGCGCCTACGAAGCCGCGCTGGCCTACTCGCAGGAGCGCAAGCAGTTCGGCCGCCCGATCGCGCGGTTCCAGCTGGTGCAGGACCTGCTCGTGAAGAGCCTCGGCAACATCACCGCGTCGTGGGGCATGCTCGTGCAGCTCGCCCGCCTGCAGGACGCCGGGATCTTCAAGGACGAGCAGTCGTCGCTGGCCAAGGCGTTCGTCACTTCGCGGATGCGCGAGGTCGTCGCCTGGAGCCGGGAGATCTTCGGCGGCAACGGGATCGTGCTCGAATACGACGTCGCGCGGTTCTTCGCCGACGCCGAAGCGATCTACTCGTTCGAGGGCACGCGCGAGATGAACACCCTGATCGTCGGAAAGGCGATCACGGGGCAGTCCGCGTTCGTGTGACGGGCTAGTTCACGCAGCCGGCGGCCGTACTGGTCGCCGGCTGCTTGCTGTCCGGCGTCCGGGTGGTGGTCGCCGCGACCGGCTTGACGCCGCCGGTCGTGTCGTCGCCCGAGGCCTGCACCGCGGGCGTGCTGATCGCCGTGCGCACGAACTGCTGGACCTGCGCCGGGTCGACCTTCACCGCGTCGCCGTCGGACGGCGTCTGCAGCGACAGGCTCTGCACCGGGATGGTGGCGAACGCGATCGCGCCCGAGGTCATCCCCCGCAGCTGCTGCGCGAAGCTCAGCACGTCCCAGCCCTTGTCCAGCACCACGGCGCCCTGCACCGCGCCGACCAGCGAGTTCAGCTTCGAGACGTCGGTGAAGGTGCCCGCGTTCAGCACCTTCTTCGCCATCCCGGACAGGAACGCCTGCTGCCGCGCGATCCGGTCGAGGTCGCCGTTGGCCAGGCCGTGGCGCTGCCGGACGAACGCGAGCGCCTGCGCCCCGGACAGCGTCTGCGGCCCGGCCGCGAAGTCCGCGCCCGAGTAGCTGTCGTGCACCGGCGCCTTGAGGCAGACCTCGACGCCGCCGACCGCCTGCGACAGCGCGTCGAATCCGGCGAGGTTGATCGCCGCGTAGTGGTTGATGGTCAGCCCGGTGAACTTCTCGACGGTCTGGATCGCCGTCTTCGCGCCCGCCGCGTTCGCCGCGACCTCCAGCTGCGCGCCGCTCAGGCCTTCGGCGCGCAGGCCGGACATCGAGGCGTTCTTGCCGCGGCTGTACGCCGAGTTGATCTTGTGCTTGCCGTACCCGCCCGCGATGTCCACATAGGAGTCGCGCGGGAGGGAGATGGCGGTGGCCGCCGCGCCGCCCGCCGGGATGTGCACGACGATCATCGTGTCGGTGGTGTCGCCGCCGTCGTCGCCGCTGCCGGCGTGCAACGCGTCGAGCACGTTCTGCGGCAACGGGTTGCCGTACGCGTCCGTGCGCGCGTCGATCCCGACGAGCAGGATGTTCTGGGCCACTTTGAGCGGCTCGCCGGGAATCGCGTCTTGCTCGTCGATCTGCGCCGAGGGCGGGATGACGTCCGCGGTGACGATGCCCGCGTCCAGCTTGCTCAGCTGCGTCCACGCGTACCCGGTGGCGGCGAGCACCAGCGTCGACACGACGCCGATGGCCACGCGCCCTCCGATGCGGCGCCCCCGGGACGACAGCAGCACGACACTTCCCCTTGCTTCCCTCGGGCGGATCCCCTCCTTCGAGGATCACCGGGTTAGCTGGGAATCACCTGAGAAAATTGTAGGAAGGTCGTGACGCTGCCCGATCGGCCGAGCCGGTTCGGGCCGATCGGCCGGTTTTCGCTACGGACCGCACCGGCGCGCGCACGGGAAAGTGCTGTGGCGCCGGCCACAGCGGCCGGCTCAGCGGGGCATGCGGCGCCAGATCGCGCGCGGCAGGAGGCGCATCGCGAAGAACACCGGGCGGAGTACGCCCGGCACCCACACGACGCCGCGGCCCCGGCGCAACGCCGCCGCCGTCGCCTCCGCCACCTGGTCCGGGGTGCTCGAGAACGGTGCCGGCGCCATGCCGTCGGTCATCCGGCCGACCACGAAGCCCGGGCGGACCAGCAGCAGGCGGACCCCCGAGCCGTGCAGGGCGTCGGCGAGGCCGCTCGCGAAGCCGTCGAGACCGGCTTTCGCCGAGCCGTAGACGTAGTTCGCGCGGCGCACGCGGATCCCGGCCACCGACGAGAACACCACCAGTGTGCCGTGGCCCTGGGCGCGCAGCAGGTTCGCGGCGTGGGTCAGCACGCCGACCTGGGCGACGTAGTCGGTGTGCACGACCGCCGCGGCGTGGGCGGCGTCGGTTTCCGCGCGGGACTGGTCGCCGAGGATGCCGAAGGCGAGCACCACCGTCTCCAGGGGCCCGTGCTCGGCCGTCACCTTCTCCAGGAAGGGGCCGTGCGCGGCGAGGTCGTCGGCGTCGAAGTCCGCGGTCTCGACGGTTTCGGCGCCGGCCTCGCGCAGCGCGGCGACCTCCGCGGTCAGGTCCGCGCCCGGCCGCGCGGCCAGCACGAACCGCCGGGTGTCCCCGCTGACCAGGCGTTTCGCCAGGGCCAGCCCGATTTCACTGCGTCCGCCCAGCACCAGCACCGTTCCGCTCACCGCACAGCCTCTCTTTCGGGGGTTCCGGGTGGCGGAGCCCCCGGCCCGGGGCAGAGCCCCGGTTTCGGCACAGTCTTGCAGCCCGGGTGCGCTAGCGTGCCCGGGTGGGTCGCACTCCGGACTTCGAGACGCTCGTCGCGCGGCACCGCCGGGAGATCCAGGTGCACTGCTACCGGATGCTCGGCTCGCTGAGTGACGCCGAGGACCTGGCGCAGGAGACGTTCCTGCGGGCGTGGAAGGCGCGCGACGGCTTCGAAGGCCGGGCGAGCGCGCGCACGTGGCTGTACCGGATCGCGACGAACGCGTGCCTCGACGTCCTCGCCCGGCGGCCCCGGCGGGTGCTGCCCGATCAGCTCGGGCCGGCCGGGGAGCCGAACGGGCCGATCGCGGCCGCCGACCTGCCGTGGCTCGAGCCGTACCCGGACCGGCTGCTCGACGGGGCCGGGCCGGACGACGCCGTCGTCGACCGGGAGACCATCGAGCTCGCCTACCTGGCCGCGCTCCAGCACCTGCCGCCCCGGCAGCGGGCGGCGCTCGTCCTGCGCGACGTGCTCGGCTGGCCGGCGAAGGAGACGGCGGCGGCGCTGGAGACGAGCGTGGCTTCGGCGAACAGCGCGCTCCAGCGGGCGCGGACGACGTTGCGTGAGCGGCTGCCCGCGCACCGTGCCGAGTGGACGGCCGGCGACCCGACGGCCGAGGAAGCCGCGCTGCTCAAGCGGTTCATCGCCGCGTACGAGAACGGCGACCCCGCCGCGGTCGCGCGACTGCTGCGCGAAGACGCCCAGGCGATCATGCCGCCGTACACGCTTTGGTTCGACAACCGCGCGTCGATCATCCGGGCGCTGTCGCTCTCGATGGACCCGGCGTCGCCGCACTGCGTCGGGCGGTTCCGGATGCGGCCGGTCCGCGCCAACCGCCGGCCGGCCGTGGCCACCTACCTGCGGCGGCCGGGCGAAGACGGCTTCCGGTGGTTCGGGGTCAGCGTGCTGACGGTCGAAGACGGGCTGATCACGGCGATGGCCGCGTTCGAGTCGGTGCCGGCCGCCGCCTGGGACCTGCCCGAAACGTGGCCGGGTGAGCACGCGTCGTGGTGAACGCGATCCCGGTGCGCAGCGAATAGCGACCCGAACGCGGACGTGAAAAACCCGGGCGGGTGATTCGCACAGGAATCACCCGCCCGGGCACGCACACTCCCGGATCCATTTTCTTCCGGATTCGGTGTTTTTGCTCGAGGCCGCCGGGAGAGGTCACCGGGCGGCGGTCAGGCCACTCGGTGCCGCTGCGGCGCGGTGCGCGCCAGCCGGCGTCGGTCCTCGGCGGTGGTCCCGCCGAAAACACCGTGGTCGAGCCCGTTGTCGAGCGCGTAGCCGAGGCATTCGGCGCGCACCGGGCAGCGTGCGCACACGGCCTTGGCCTGCACTGTCTGCCGGGCGCCGGGGCCTACCGCGGAGATCGGGAAGAACAGTTCCGGGTCCTCGTCCTTGCAGGCCGCGAGTTCCGCCCAGCCCGTCATCGTGGCTTCCATTTCCTTCAGTCACCTCCTTCGGTTCTTCTGTTTCCCATTGTCATCGCGCGTCAACCGACTTGACCGCCGCGGACGCGCGAGCATATCCGCATCGGTCAAGGGGTTTTGGCTTCGGTCCCCGGCTCACCCTCCGGGCAACCAAGACTGCAACACATGAGAGTACGCCCTTCTTCCCGGGATCTCGATGTCGATCACGTCACCCGATCGGCGCGGCCGCGCCCCGCGCGACCCGGCCGCTCCGGCGGCGGCGGGTGCCGGCCACCGCCTCGGTCAGCAGCTGCGGCCGACCGGTCTCTTCCTTGCACCACACGGCTTTCCACCCCAGGCGCGGCCGAAACACGGCCGGCCGGCCCGTGCGGTGCCGTCGTCGGCGGCGCCCCGGCTCCCGGCGCGGGCGCGGCGACCGGAATCCGCCGTTCGCGGACCCGGCCGGCGCCGATCGGCGCCCGGGCGCGCGGACGTCCGCACCGGGTTTTCGATCACGTCTCGGTGGGTCATCGAACCCGGGTACCCGACTTGTCCGTCGTCATTCGTCACGAAGTGTCACCAAGGAGAAGCGCGCCATTACTCCTACCGGGGAGTCTTGATCGAATCGTTACACGTAGCGGTCACCTCGGCGCACCTGTCCTTGTGGAGGCGAGGGGTGGTGAGGGGTCCGTGGGCGGTCACGACGATTTCGACGCGTTCTTCCGCGCCGACTTCGCGCCGCTGGTGGCGTTCCTCTGCAAGGCCGGGTTCGAGGTCGAGACCGCGCGGGACGCGGCCGCCGAAGCGATGGTCCACGCGCTGGAGGCGTGGCCGACCCTCGACGACCCGCGCGCGTGGGTCCGCCGGGTCGCGGGGCGGCTGCTCGACGGCGTGGGGGACGCGCGGGCGGACTGGACGCTGGCGGGCGATCCGCGGGACGACGACGAGCTCACCGTGCTGGTCGACCAGCACGCCGGGCTCATCGAGCTGCTCGCGTCGCTGCCCGGCAGGCAGCGGATGGTCCTGGCGTGGTCCCTCGACGGGTTCTCCCCGGCGCAGATCGCGGAGGCCCTGCGGATCGCACCGGCGACCGTCCGGTCCACCCTCCGGCACGTGCGGGAGCGCCTCCGGCGCCTCCGGGTCGCCCGACCCGGTGACCAGCGGGACAGGGAAAGGTGAGCACCATGCCGGCAACCGAGTACGGGGACCGGGCGATCACCGAGCTGCTGCGGGAGTCCAATACCGCGCTGCACGACTCGCTGCGGGCCGGCCTCGACGTGGAGGGCACCCTGCTGCGGGTGCGCAGCAGGGTGCTCGTCCGGGAGATCGCCGCGGCGCAGCCCGCCGACGCGTTCCCGTCGCACTGGCGACGGCACGACGAGCCGGTCGCGGACGCGATCGCCGGCGACGACGCCGCGACCGCCCGGCTGCTGGCCACCATCCGCCCGCTGGTGGTGCGTTACTGCCGGGCCCGCGTCGGGCGCCACGAGCGTTCGTTCGCCTCGGCCGACGACGTCGCGCAGGAGGTGTGCCTCGCCGTGCTCACCGCGCTGCCCTCCTACCGCGACCAGGGCCGGCCGTTCCTCGCGTTCGTCTACGGCATCGCCCAGCACAAGGTGGCCGACGCCCACCGCGCCGCGGCGCGCAACCGCACCGACCCGGTCCCCGAGATCCCGGACGGGGTCAGCGAAGCCGTCGGCCCCGAGCAGCGGGCGCTGCGGTTCGAGCTGAACGAGCGGCTGGCCAAGCTGCTGGACGTGCTCCCGGCGAAGCAGCGCGAAATCGTCGTGCTGCGGATCGTGGTCGGGCTGTCGGCGGAGGAGACGGCCGCCGCGGTCGGCTCGACCCCCGGCGCCGTCCGCGTCGCTCAGCACCGCGCGCTCGGGCGCCTCCGGAGACTCTTGGGCGACGAGGACTGACTCAGCGCCGCACCCGCTCCAGGACGAACTCCGCCAGCGCCGCCGCCGGACCGGCCATCGACTCCCTGGCCAGCAGCATGAACTCGATGTCGCCGGGTTCGGGCAGGCCGTCGAGCTCGATGAGGTCGGCCGGGACGAGGCTGCGCGCGTGCAGGGTGACGCCGAGCCCGGCCGCCGCCGCGGCGCGCAGGCCGGTCAGGCTCGACGTCTGGCACGCCGCGCGCCATTCGAGGCCGGCGCGTTCGAGGCACTCCACCGCCAGCTGCCGCGTGATCGACGGCATCGGGTACTGCACCAGCGGCACCGGCTCACCGGGCTCCAGCACCGTGGCCGCCGAGCCGATCCAGACCAGCGGCTCCCGCCAGAGCAGCCGCCCGTGGTGCGCGCCCGGGCGGCGCTTGCCCAGCACCAGGTCCAGTTGCCCGGCGCGCAGCCGCTGCGCGAGGACGTCCGAGAGTTCGACCGTCAGCTCGACGTCCACCAGCGGGTGGCTGCGGCGCAGCCGGTGCAGGATCTCCGGCAGCTCGCCGAGCGCGAAGTCCTCGGACACGCCGAATCGGACGCGGCCGCGCAGTTCGGCGCCGCGGAAGTGCCGCTCCGCGCGTTCTTCGGTGTCGACGACCGTCTGCGCGAACCCCAGCATCGCCTGCCCGCGCGCGGTGAGCTCGACGGTGTGGGTGTCGCGGGCGAACAGCAGCCCGCCCGAGTCGCGCTCGAGCCGCCGGACGTGCTGGCTGACGGTCGGCTGCCCGACGCCCAGCCGCCGCGCGGCCGCGGTGAAGCTGCGCGTCTCGGCGACGGCGAGGAAGGAGCGGCACAGGCGCGGGTCCAGCACCGGGGCACTTTATCGCAATTCGCGATGACAGTCAGTCCGGTCATCGGGGTTCACAATGAACGCGGAGCCGCTGACAATGACTGTGGAAGGAGATCCATGTCCCGGTTGCGTCTCGACCCGTTCGTCCTCGCCATCCTCGCCACCGTCGGCGTCGCCACCCTGTTTCCCGCTTCGGGCGCGGTGGCCGCCGGTTTCGGCACCGCCACGACGATCGCCGTCGGGCTGCTGTTCTTCCTGTACGGCGCCCGGCTGTCCACGCAGGAAGCCCTCGACGGGCTGCGGCACTGGCGGCTGCACGCGGTCGTGCTCGGCGCGACGTTCGTGCTGTTCCCGCTGCTCGGCCTGGCCCTGTTCGCGCTGCCGTCGTCCGTGCTGCCCGCCCAGCTGGCCGCCGGGTTGCTGTTCCTAGCGGTGCTGCCCTCGACCGTGCAGTCGTCGATCGCGTTCACCTCGATCGCCCGCGGCAACGTCGCGGCGGCGATCTGCAGCGCGTCGCTGTCCAACCTGGCCGGGATCGTGCTCACGCCGCTGCTGGTGGCGCTGCTGCTCGCGGGCGACGGCGCCGGCGTCGACGGTTCGGCCGTGCTGGGGATCGTGCTGCAGCTGCTGGCGCCGTTCGTGGCGGGCCAGCTGGCGCGGCGCTGGATCGGCGGCTGGATCTCCGCGCACGCGGCGCCGCTGAAGCTGGTCGACCGCGGGTCGATCCTGCTGGTGGTCTACACGGCGTTCAGCGCGGGCATGGTCGAAGGCATCTGGCACCGGCTCGACCTCGGTCACCTGCTGGTGCTGGTGGCGGTGTGCGGCGTGCTGCTGGCGGTCGTGCTGGCCGCGACCGGCTGGGGCGCCCGGCTGCTGGGGTTCGCCCGCGCGGACCGGATCACCATCGTGTTCTGCGGGTCGAAGAAGAGCCTGGCGAGCGGCCTGCCGATGGCGACGGTGCTGTTCGGGCACACGCAGGTGGGGCTGATCGTGCTGCCGCTGATGCTGTTCCACCAGATCCAGCTGATCGTCTGCGCGACGCTCGCTCGGCGCTACGCCGCCTCGGACGAGCGGGAACTCGTGCCCGCCTGACCGATGAGTTCCGCCGGCCCCGCTCGTCGGTACCGGTGTCACCCACCGGAAGGCGGCACCCATGGCCCAGGTCCTGTTCCACATCACGATGTCCCTCGACGGCTTCGTCGCCGGCCCCGCCGACGACATGTCCTGGCTCCGCGGTTTGCCCGCCGGCCCGAACCCGGTCGTCGAGCGGTTGCTGGGCGAGATCGGCGCGGTCGTCATGGGACACAACACGTACGCCCCGGCGACGACGGCGGAGGGCGAGGTCTACGGCGGGCGCGTCCGGGTCCCGGTCTTCGTGGTGACCCGCGACGACCCGGCCACGGCCGAGCCGGGGTTCACCTTCGAGGCGGACCTGCGGACGGCGGTCGCTTCGGCGTCCTCGGCGGCGGGCAACGGTTGTGTCGCGGTACTGGGCCCGACGACGGCCCGCCGCTGCCTGGAGGCGGGCCTGCTCGACGAGGTCCTGGTCCACGTGGCCCCGATCCTCCTCGGCGACGGGGTCCGGCTCTTCGACCACCCGGGCGGCACGCAGATCCGCCTGCAGCCGGTGGAGTTGAGCACGGCCGGGGGTTTCGGGACGTCCCGGTACCGGTTCGCGTCCGTTGTGGACAGTCGGGCGTAACGGCGGCGGCCGGCGGAGCGATCCCGGTGGCGACGTTCCCAGGGGAGGATCCACCATGGCACTTCAGGTTCGAACCGCACTCGCCGCACTGGGCGGCGCGCTCGTGGTCACCGCGGGCGCGGTCGCCTTCGCGGGCGCGTCCGCCGCCGTCGGCCCGGCACCGGCCCCGATCGTCCAGATCGTCCAGGCGGCGCAAGCCACCTGCGTGACCGACGGCAACGGCTTCTGCACGGTCACCCACGCCCTCGGCAAGGTGCCGGAGGCGGTCGTGGTGTCGGCGAACACGCCCGGGCCCTTCAACGCGTTCATGCTCAACACGGTGCAGGGCTCGTTCACGGCGACCACGTTCCAGGTGCGGGCGATGTTCACCCAGACCGCGCCGAAGACGTTCGGCCAGATCTGGTTCACCTACGCGGCTTACGGCGCGGCGGCGCCGCCGCCCACCACAGTCACCACGACACCCACCACTCCCCCGGCATCCACCACGCCGGGGATGACCACACCCACCACGCCGACCACAGCACCCAGCGCGGGCACCTGAGCGGAATCCGCGGTTTTAGCCTTGCTCCGCAACGACTTCCGTCACCGGGGGTGCGGAGAAGGCTTGTCCCGCAGTTCCTCCGCCAGTATCGCGTCGACGCGCGAGCCCGCTCGGAAGAGGGCTCGCGCGGCGGCGCGGATCAGGAACCCGAGTGCGCACAGCAAGACCAGCACGAGGCCGACGACCACGGGGTTCGCCACGAGCGCCTCCCGGTACTGGTGCGCGAGGAAGCCCAGGCCCGCCCCCGCGGTGAACGCGTCCAGCAGCGCCAGCCGGCTCGCCCGGCGGTCGGGCGGGGTGGCTGCCGCCATCGGTCCCTCCCGCCGTTCCGTTCAGCGGTGACGCCCTTGCAACCTAGACGAGCGTGCGCCGGTCGGCGGCCACTTCAACCTGTTTGGCCTACCGGATCTGCCCGGATGGCCGCTGTGATAACTTGAAGCGAACTGAGACTTCTGTGCGGAAGCAAATCCGCGTGCCGGGGTCAGGGGGCGGTAGCTCAGTTGGTTAGAGCAGGGGACTCATAATCCCTTGGCCGCGGGTTCGAGCCCCGCCCGCCCCACCATTTCCCCACTGCGCCGAACCGTCCACTCCGGACTCCTCAGCGCACCCGGTCGTAGACCACCGCCGTCTCCCCCAGCTCACCCGTCTCGTGGTGGGTCAGCCGCCACTTCGACGCGGGCAGGCCGTCGTCGAACAGCCGCGGCCCGCCGCCCGCGATTTCGGGGCAGACCATCAGGTACAGCCGGTCCAGCGCGTCCGCCTCGAGCAGCGCCTTGATGACGCTCGCGCTGCTGTTGACCAGGATCTCGCCCGACCCCGACGCCTTGAGCTCGGCGACGACGTCCGCGGCCGGCGCGTTCACCAGCCGGGTGCGCTCCCACGGGGCCTCGGTCAGCGTGGTCGAAAAGACCACCTTCTCCACGTCCACCAGCCACTTCGCGTAGCCGCGGTCGCGCGGGTCGGCGTTCTCGTCCGCGGCCACCGTCGGCCAGAAGCCGAGGAAGCCCTCGGCGTTGCGGCGGCCGAGCACCGCCGTCGTCGCGCCTTCCCAGATGCGGGTGAGGTGGCGGCGCGCGACGTCGGTCATCGCGTACGTGACGATCGCGCCCATGTCGGCGGGCCCGGCGGGGCCGTGGTAGCGGCCGTCGAGGGTGATGCTCAGGTTCGCGGTCACCTTGCGGTCGGTCATGGTGGTCAACCCTTCTCGATGAGTACTGCGGTGAGGTTGTCGAGGACCTGGCCCCAGCCGGTTTCGATGCCGGCGATGGCGGACAGGGCCTCGGTGGTCGTGGCGGTGATGCGCAGGCCGAGGCGCAGCCGGGTGCCCTCGGGGACTTCGGTGAACGTCAGGTCGTAGTGGCCGGTGAACGAGGCCGGGCCCGGCACCGCGAGGTCGAACGCCAGGTGCCCGGGTTCGTCCGCGGCGTGGACCTTCCCTTCGGAGCGGTATTCGCCGTCGGCGTCGCGGTAGGCGATCACGGCCCGCCCGCCCGGCCGCGGCTCGATGCCGCAGTCGGTGAGCGTCAACGGTGCCGGGACCCACCACGACGCCAGCAGGTCCGGGTCGGTCCAGTACCGCCAGACGGTCTCGCGTGACACGGGCAGCATGCGGTCGAACGCGAACTCGCGCCCGTCCGCCCAGCGGTCCCGGCCGGCGACCGCCGAGTCCGCCTCGATGGCCGCCCGGTAGCGCGCGACGACGTCCCGCTCACCCGCGTGGCCCGCGGTGGCCTCGGCCAGTTCCCGCAGCCGGCCCGCGAAGGTGGCGAGCGGCTCCGCCTCGAGGGCGTAGACGCGGCGCTGCCCCAGCGGGAAGACGGCGACGAGACCGGCCCGGGCGAGGGTCTGCAGGTGCTTCGTGGTCTGCGGTTGCCGCAGCCCGGTCAGCTCGGCGAGCTCGCCGACCGAGCGGGGGCGCTCGGCCAGGAGTTCGACGATGCGCCACCGCGCGGCGTCCCCGAGTGCTGCTGCGATCCCGTCCATGCAGCAGAGTATTCACCAAGCAGAATATTCATGTCAAGGAATATCTTGGTCGGGTAGCCAGCGCAGCCCGTAGGCGTACCCGAGCTGCGGCGCGGCGAAGTCCTGCGCGACCTCGCCGGCGCCGTCGAGGTCCAGCGGCGCGCCCGGCTGCGGCGGGTCGGCGAGCACCGAGGGCGCGACGCGGTCCAGGCGCCACACCGACCGCGGCGGCCGGTCCGGGTCGAAGCGCACGCGGACCGTGAACGACTCGCACGTCACCAGCGGCACGAACGTGTAGGACGACCGGATCGGGCGGCCGTCCTGGACCCGCAGGACCAGCGAATACGTGTGGCTGTCGCCGCGGGACAGCGGCCGTGGCAGGTCGAGCAGCCAGCGGAAGTGCCGCTGGCCCTCCCGGCTCCGGTCGCTGATCCGGACGCCGTGCTGGGCGTCGGCGGCGACGTGCCGCTCGCCGTCCAGGCCGTCGTCCGTGCGGGGCACGGTGAACTGCGCGGAGATCCGGCGGAGCCCGTCCTGGGTCGCCACGATCACGCGTTCCTCGATCAGCTCCGGCTCGGCGGTGTCCAGCCGCAGCAGTGCCTTGAGCCGTTTGACGAACCAGCCCCGGTCCGGATCGGGCGCGCCTTCGCCGGGCTGCGAGCCGGCCTGGATTTCGGCGGCGAGCCGGACGAAGGCGCGGTCGATGCGGCGCCGCGCCGTGCGTTCGGAGACCCGGAGGCGCTCGGCGAGGATGGTGACCCGGTCGCTGAGCCGGGCGTGCTGCGTTCCGGTGGCGATGCCGAGCGCGACGTTCACCGCCAGCCGGTCGGCTTCCGGGAAATCCGCGATCGCGGCCGAAATCATTTCACGGAGAACTCGCCGCGCGTCGCGGTCGCTCGCCGTCCGGTGGATTTCACACCAGCCCGAGACGAGCGGCCCGAGCCGGCTCCGCAGCCGATCGGCTTCCAATCCCCAGCCGCGCCGCAAAGTGGTGAGTTCCCGGAGCAAACCGTCCTCGTGTGCCATGGGAATTCGATTGTGGCACGCGGACTTCCGGGCGATCGGGCGTACTCGATGCGCCGATCAGGTGATTCCGGGTTGGCCAGTGCCTGGCCATTTCCGCTGTGATTCGGCCTGCGCGCGGCCCTTTCCGGTTCGCCGCCTGTCCGACCATTTTCCCGTCGACGACATCGGGAGGACGGGTTGCTCGACAGCACCGACGTCGCGGGGGTCCGCCGGCTGGCCCGCGACGGCCTGCTCGCCGACTCGGCCGCGGGCGCGACGCCCGGCGTCCGCGCCCGGCTGCGTGGCGCGGTCTACAGCGTGGCGTGGCCGCTGGTGTTCACGCGGATCACCAAGCCGCTGGAACGCCGCCGGCGGCACCCGGACTGCGCGCGCGGCCTCGAGTGGCTGCGCCCCGACTGCCTCGACCGCTTCCACGACGACGTCGAGGCGGTGGTGGAGCACGCGCTGCGGCGCGCGACCGACCCGATCGAGAACCTCGAAGGCTGGCTGGCCACCCGCCTCAACCCGGCGACGGTCGACGCCCACCGGCGCCGGCGCGGCGAAATCGGGGCCCTGCAACGCCCTCGCCTCCCGTCCTGGCTGGGCGACGCCCTCGCCGGCGACGCCTGGTTGTGCGACCTGGCGGTGCAGGTCCTGACCTGGGCCGGCGTCCCGACGACGGCGGGCGCCGAGCTGTGGCCCCTGGACGCGTGGGCCGCGCGGCGCGCCGAGGTGACCGGCGAGGCGGTGGCCGACCGCGACACGATCGACCGCGAAGTGCGGAAGGTGCTGACGGCGATGCGCTCCCACCCGAAGTGGTACGCCGAGCACGTCGAGCGGCCGCTGGGCCACAAGCGCGCCCCGGTGGCCCCGATGCCGGCGGACAACGCGGCGGAGCTGCCGGCGCTGGAGCTGGTCGGCCCGGACGAGATCGAGGACGCACAGCTGGTGGAACTGGCCGAGCGCGCACTGACGGCGATCGAGACCCGCCTGGCCCGCGGCGACCCCCCGAAGGAGGTGGTCACGGCCGTGCTCCGCGTGCTGTTCGGCGCGGCGGGAGTGGGCGACTCGACCCGCGACGACTGGCTGGCGACCGCACTCGCGGACCGGGAGCGGCTCGAGGGGATCGTGGCGACGGTGCTGGCCATCCTGGACCGCTGAGGGCGATCGGCCGCACGGCCCGGGTCGACTGCGCGGCTCGGGTCGGCTGCGCGGCCCGGATCGGCTGCGTGGTCCGGGGCGGCTGTCCGGCGCAGGTCGGCTGCGCGGTCCGGGGCGGCCGCGCGGTCCGGGGCGGCCGCGCGGCGCAAGTCGCCCGCCCGACGCAGGTCGGCCGCTCGGCGCAAGTCGCCCGCCCGATACAGATCGCCTGCGCGGCGCAAGTCGCCTGCCCGACGCAGGTCGACTGCTCGGTGCAAATCGCCTGCCCGGCGCAGGTCGACTGCTCGGTGCAAATCGCCTGCCCGGCGCAGGTCTGCTGCCCGGCGCAGGTCGGCTGCCCGGCCAGGGTCGATTGCGCGGCGCGAGTCGACCGCCCGACGCGAGTCGCCTGCTCGACGCACCTCGACTGCTCGGTGCAAGTCGCCTGGCCGGCCCAGGTCGGCCGCCCGGCGCAAGTCTCCCGCCCGACGCAGGTCGACTGCCCGACGCAAGTCGCCCGCCCGACGCAAATCGGCCGCACGGCGCGGGTCCGCCTGCCCGACGCAGGTCGGCTGCACAGCGCAAGTCGCCTGCCCGGCCCAGGTCGCCCGCCCGACGCAAGTCGGCTGCCAGCGCGGGCCAGCTGTGCGGCGCACACCGGATCGGGCCGAGCCGGCCGCGCGTCGGGACACCGGACCCGGGCACCTAAGCCGACTTGGGCGGGGCCGTCGGGCCGAGCTCGGTCAGCCAGCTCCGGCGCGCCTCGAACACGCGCGTCAGCACCTCGGGTGGGCAGCCCGCGGCCTCGACTCGCCGGTGGGCGGCGGTCAGTTCGGCCAGCAGGAGCGCGCGGATCGCCGCACGAGCGGGGTCCGGGATTCTTCTGAGCGGGGCCGTTTCGGTCACCCCGGCCTCCTCTCCACCGCCCCGGTACACCACCGGCGGCCCAGACTTGACCTGACGGACACGTCAGCGCCACCACGCCGGTCGAGGCACCGGGAGCTGCAGCGGGCAACCCGCGTGGCGGCCCGTCCAGCACTCCGCCAGCCAGCTCGTCAGGGCCACCGGCCCGAGCAGGCTGTCCTCCCACACCGGCGTCAGCTCGCCTGCCCGGCGCAGGACCGCTTCGGCCGTGCCGCAGAACGACACGATCGCCGCGATCGCCGCGTCGGCTCGCTCTTCCGGCCAGGTGACCGCGGCTCTCGGGAGCCGGGCCGGGATGGCCAAGCCCGTGGCGATGGTGCATTCGCGCGCCAACTGCAGGGCGAGGTCGAACTCGACGGATTCGGCGTGGCGCTGCCGGGCTCGCCACCGGGGCGAAGCCGCGGCCGCGAACAGTCCGGCCAGCCGGGCGGCGGCCAGCCCGTCCCACACCGTCAGGAGCACCGCGCGTCTGTCCGCCGGGGAGGCGACGGCGAGCTCGTGGGTGACGGCGCTGAGCCAGGCACACGGATCCTTGACTTGACGATCGACGACGACAGTCACGGCAGCCAGTTTCCCACCGGGGGCCCGCGATGAACCCGAGATGATCATGGTTCACCCGAGGACCACCCGGACGGTGGCGAACCGTTGAGCGGCCCGGTAACTCCATCGGGCACTCCACGTGACCGAATCGTCACCGCTGTGCGACCATGTCGGCGCTCAGTGCCGAGCACGCCCCTCCCGACCGCCCTCCGCGAAAGGCCGCCACCGAGTGATCAAGATCAGCAAGAGCCGGGCCGGCACCCAGCGCGTCACCTTCAGTCTCCCGCTCGCCGCACCGCCCGGACGGGTGAGCGTCGTGGGATCGTTCAACGACTGGACGCCCGGCCGCCACCACCTCACCCCGCGCTCCAACGGCCGCCGCTCGGCGTCGGTGGACGTCACCCCCGGCACGGTGCTGCACTTCCGCTACCTCGGGGAGGACGGCCACTGGTTCGACGACCCCGACCTGGCCGACCGCGCCGACGGCAACTGCGTCTGCACGACCGCCTGACGCCGCACGCCTGAGCCCGGGGAGCTTCAGGACCGGCGGCGCCGCTTGCCCGCGCCGCCGCCGGTGCGCCGGGCCGGCTTCGGGGGCGACGGCTTCCGCGCCGGACGCTTGCGCTCAGCCGGCGCCGGAGCCGCAGCCGGAGCGCGGCCGCGCGTGCTGTTGACCGTGCGGCCGCGGACGATGCCGATGAACTGCTCCATCAGGTCGGTCGTCTCGTCCTCCAGCCACGACAGCGCCACGCTCGACTGCGGCGCGTCCGCGAGCGGCCGGTAGGTCAGGTCGCGGCGGTGGTGCAGGCGGGCCAGCGACTGCGGGACGACGAGCACCCCGACGCCGGCCGCCACGAGTTCGATCGCGTCCGCCGTCGTCTCCGGGCGCGAAACCGCCGGGCGGCCCGGCAAGGAAGACCACTCCAACGTGTCGTCCAGGGGATGCAGCACGACGTCGTCGGCCAAGTCCACCGTGGACACTTCGTCCGCCGCCGCGATCAGGTGGTCCTTGGCCACCACGACCACGGTCGTCTCGGTGTAGAGCGGGATCGCGTGCAGGCCCTCGCGGTCGATCGGCGAGCGCAGCAGCGCCGCGTCCGCTTCGCGCGCGCGAAGCAGGGCCGTCGCGTCCGCCGCGGCCACCGGGACCAGGGTCAACGGGACCGCCGGCACGCGCTCGGCCCAGGTCCGCACCCACTTGGCGGGGGTCGCTCCGGGAACGTAGGCGAGGCGGAACGAGGTCACCGGGTCAGGTTACCGGGCACCCGGCTGGCTACCCTGGACGGCATGACGTCGCACAAAACCGCCCAGACCATGAAGCCCGCGACGGCGGCGAAGAAACTGGGCGTGTACCTCGAAGCCACCCCCGCGGAGTTCCAGGAGGGTGTCGTCTCCCGCGACGAACTGAACGCGCTGCAGGCCGACCCGCCCGAATGGCTGCAGGAGCTGCGCCGGAACGGGCCGCACCCGCGGCCGGTCGTCGCGGCGAAGCTGGGCGTCTCCATCGGCGGCCTCACGCGCGGCGGCATCACCGAAGCGCTCACCACCGACGAGATCGACGCGCTGAAGGCGGACAGCCCCGACTGGCTGGTGCGGGAACGCGCCACGCAGGCCGAAGTGCGCAAGGAAACCGTGCGGGTGAAGGAGAAGAACCGCTGACCACCCAGGCGGAGGCGGCGCGCCTCGACGCGGACGACGAGCTGGCGGCCTTCCGCGAGCGGTTCGTCCCGATCACCGATCCCGGCGTCGTCGCCTACCTGGACGGCAATTCGCTCGGCCGTCCCCTGCGCGCCACCGCGGACCGGCTGCAGCAGCTCGTCGCCGAAGAGTGGGGCGGCCGGCTGATCCGGTCGTGGGAAGAGCGCTGGCTGGCGCTGCCCGAAGCGATCGGGGACGAACTCGGCCGCGTCGCGATCGGCGCCGCGCCGGGCCAGACGATCGTCGCCGACTCGACGTCCGTGTGCCTCTACAAGGTGCTGCGCGCGGCCGTCGCGCTGCGGCCGGGGCGCGACGAGATCGTCACGGACACCGCGAACTTCCCCACCGACCGGTTCCTGGTCGAGAGCGTCGCCGCCGAACTCGGGCGCACGGTCCGGTGGATCGAGGCCGGCGACGTCGGCCCCGAAGACGTCGCGGCGGTGACCGGGCCGCGCACCGCGGCGGTCGTGCTGTCCCATGTGGACTACCGCTCGGCCGCGATCGCCGACCTGGCCGCGATCACGCGGCTGGTGCACGAACGCGGCGCCCTCACCGTCTGGGATCTCTGCCACAGCGTCGGCTCGATCCCGGTGGAGCTCGACGCGGCGGGCGCCGACTTCGCCGTCGGCTGCACGTACAAGTTCCTCAACGCGGGGCCCGGTGCGCCCGCGTTCCTCTACGTCAACGCCCGCCACCAAGCGGAGTTCGGCCAGCCGATCACCGGCTGGATGGGCGCGGCCGACACGTTCGGCATGGCCGCGGAGTACGTCCCCGCGCCGGGGATCCGCCGGGCGCTGTCCGGCACGCCGCCGGTGCTCGGCATGGTCGGCGTCCAGGAAGGCGTCGCGCTGCTGGCCGAGGCGGGGATCGACCGCGTGCGCGCCAAGGCCGTGGCGCTGGGCCGGTGGGTGCTCGCCCTCGCCGACGAGTGGCTGGTCCCGCTCGGGTTCGAGGTCGCCTCGCCCCGCGACGACGACCGCCGCGGCGGTCACGTCACCCTCCGCCACCCCGACGCCGAGCGGCTGTCCCGCGTGCTGATCGAAAACGGCGTGCTGATCGACTTCCGCCGTCCCGACGGCATCCGCGTGGGGCTGAGCCCGCTCACGACCGGCTTCGCCGAAGTCCGGGCGGCGCTGGCCCGGATCCGGGAGCTCGCCGGCTGACGTGAACGACTCGTTCACCGCGTCCGGCGAGGTGAACGACTCGTTCATGACAGCGCGAGCCGCCCCACTCGCCCGGCCAGATAGTAGCCATGGCTACTATAGCCATGTACGTTATCCGGCATGAGCACTCCCGGGCACCTGGTCTGGCGCCTCTCCATGAAGTGGCGGGTGGCCGTCGACCGCGCGCTCGCCCCGGTCGGCCTGACCCACGCCCAATACGTCTTCCTGGCCTCACTGCTCGACCTGCAGCGCGAACAGGCGCCGAGCCAGCGGGAACTGGCCGACCACACCGGCCTCGAAGCCCTCTACGTCTCCAAGCTCGCCCGGACCCTCGACGCCGACGGCCTGATCGAGCGCACCCGCGACCCCGCCGACACCCGGACCGTCCGGCTGGCCCTCACCGGGCGCGGGCACGAAGTGGTCGAGCCGGCGATCGCCACCGTCGGCGCGCTGCTCGACCGCATGCTCGCGCCGCTCGGCGGCCGCCGCGGGGACCGCACCGAGGCCCTGACCCGGGAGCTCACCCTGCTGCTCGACACCCCGCTCGAAGGGACCTGAAATGCCCGTCCTCCACCACGAAGAAACCGGCAGCGGCACCCCGGTCGTCTTCCTCCACGGCAACCCCGGCTCGGCGCACGGCTGGCGCCACGTCCTCCCCCACGCCGGTCCCGGGCGGCTGCTCGCGCCCGACCTCATCGGCATGGGCCGCTCCCCCAAGCCCGACCTCGCCTACACCTTCGCCGACCACGCCCGGTACCTCGACGCCTGGTTCGACGAGCTCGGCCTCGACGACGTCGTCCTCGTCGGCCACGACTGGGGCGGCGCCCTCGCCTTCGACCACGCCGCCCGCCACCCCGGCCGGGTCCGCGGGCTCGCGTTCTTCGAAACGATCGTGAAGCCGATGGCGTGGGACGACCTGTCCCCGCAGGCGGCCGAGCGCTCCCGCAGGATCCGCACGCCCGGCGTCGGCGAAGACCTGGTGCTGACGCAGGACCTCTTCATCCGGCAGGCGTTCACCGGCGGCGTCCGCACGCCGGTCGGCGCCGACGACCTCGCGGCCTACCTCGCTCCGTTCCCGACGCCGGAGAGCCGCCGCCCGGTCCTCGCCTGGGCCCGTCAGCTGCCGCTCGGCGGGGAGCCGGCCGAGCTCGTCGAGCGCGTCGAGGCCTACGACCGGTGGCTCGCCGGCAGCGTGGACGTCCCCAAGCTGCTGCTCACCTTCGAAGGCTCCCCCACCCTGCTCATCGGTAACGAGATGGCGCGGTGGTGCACCGAGAACATCGCGGCGCTGGACGTCGTCGCGGGCGGCGAGGCCGGGCACCACGCCCAGGAGGACCGGCCCAAGGAGATCGCCACCGAGCTCTCGGCGTGGCTCGACCGGCACGGCCTCCGCTGAGCGTCAGGTGTGCCGCAGCGGCCGCGCCGCCTCGACGCCGAGCACCCGGGTCGCCACCCAGGCCAGCGAATCCGCCGTGCGGGCCGGGGTGTCCGACGGCTGCATGACGTGGCTGAGGACCGCGCGCACGACCAGGTCGATCACCACGTCGGCCTGGTCGTCGGTGAGCGGCAGCCGGTACGGCCGCACGCGCGCGGCGAGCAGGACCTTCGCGCGGGCGAGCAGCGCGCCCGCGTCGGTGGTCAGCAGCGGGAGGAGCTCCGGGGCGGCGCCGTGGGACGCCGACACGATCGCCCGCAGCAGCACGTTGTCCTCGGCGAGTTCGAGCACCGAGCGGACGGCCTCGTAGAACGCCTCGACGAGGTCGTCCGGGTGGTGTTCGAAAGCGGCGTCGACGACCGTGAGGAACCGGTCGAGCTCGTGCGCGACCATCGCCTCGGCCAGGGCGGCCTTGGAGCCGATTTCGTTGTACACGGTCTGGCGGCTGACCCCGACCAGCTCGGCCAGCCGGGCCATGGTGACCGACGGCCAGCCGGACCGCGCGGTCAGCTCGATGGCCGCGCTGATGATCGGCCGCCGGTGCTGACCACCTTCGGGCGGCGCCGGAGGTGCCCCGCTCATGATCGTCATTTTAGGCCGTGCCCGCGAAGGCGAGCGCCTCAGCCCAGGGCGCGCGGGTGGCGATCCGCCTGCGGTGCTTCATGATCTCGCGCGGGCGGTCGACGGTCAGGGCGCCGACGAGCCGGTCGCCGCGGCGGTAGAGGGTGGTGTCCCCCGCGGTCACGACCTCGTCGGCGTGCGGCGTGCCGACGAACTGGATCCGGTGGCCGTACCAGTCGGACCAGAAGTACGGCACGGCTGCCAGGGGCCGCGCCGACGCCGGGTCGAGCGCGTGCCGGGCGGCGGCCGCGCCCTGCTCGGCCGCGTTGGTCCAGTGCTCCGGCCGCAGGAGGCCGTCGAACAGCGGGTTCGCGACGTGCGCGACGTCGCCGGCCGCGTAGACCCCCGGTGGCCCGGCGGCCAGGGTCGCGTCGCACACGACGCCGCGGTCGCGCTCGTGCAGGAGCAGCCCGCTGCCCGCGAGCCAGCCGGTGGCCGGGACGGCGCCGATGCCGGCGACCACGAGATCCGCGGGCAGCACGTCGCCGCCGGCCAGGTGCACGCCGCTGCCGGTGACGGCGGTGACCTCGGCGCCGAGCCGCAGCTCGGTGCCGGCCTCCTGGTGCAGCTCCGCCAGCATCGCCCCGGCGGTCTCCCCGACCGCGCGGACGAGCGGGACGGCGGCCGCCTCCACGATCGTCACCGGCAGGCCGCGGGCGCGGGCGGCGGACGCGACCTCCGAGCCGATGAACCCGGCGCCGACCACGACGGTCCGCGCGCCCCGGTCGAGCGCGGCGCGCACCGCGACGGCGTCTTCGGCGGTGCGCAGCGTGCGGGCGCCGGGCAGGGTGCGGGCGGTGGCGCCAGTGGCGATGACCAGGGCGTCGTAGCGGACGCCCGCGCCCGCGACGGTCACTTCGCGCGCATCGGTGTCGAGTCCCTCGGCCGGCGCGCCCAGCATCAGCTCGACCCCGAGTTCTTCGCGGAGCACCGCCTCGGCGTGGAACGGCTCGACCACCCGCGGGCCGTCCGCCGCGAGGAAGGCCTTGGACAACGGCGGCCGGTCGTAGGGCAGGTGCTCCTCGGCGCCGATCAGCACGGTCCGGCCGCGGTACCCGGTGCGGCGCGCGGCTTCCACGGCACGCAGCCCGGCCAGCGACGCGCCCACGACGACGAGGGTCATGTCAGCTTCAAGGCCAGCACGGGGCAGGCGTCCACGGCGGCGGCAAGATCCTGCCGGTGCTCCTCGCCCGGCTGCTCGTCGAGCACGACGACGGTGCCGTCCGCACCGACCTCGAAGAAGTCGGGCGCCATCGCTTCGCACATGCCCAGGCCGTCGCACTTCCCGCGGTCCGCTTCGATCCGCATCACGCACCCACCCGGCCCGGCGCGACGAAGTCGACCTTCTCGCGGACGCCGCAGTCGGGGCAGCACCAGGAGTCCGGGATAGCGGACCACGGCGTGCCGGCCGGGAACCCTTCGCGCGGATCGCCGAGCTGCTCGTCGTAGACGTACCCGCAGCCCGGGCACATGCCGCCTTCGCTCGCGTCGCCGTGGGTGTCCGCCGGCGCGGTTTCGGCGGCCGTGACCCGGGTTCCGTACCGGGCAAGGATCTTCTCGCGCTTCGACGGCTGGATGTTGGCGCGGGAGACGTCCCCCTCGAAGTGCGCGAGCACCCGCGGGTCCATCACCCGCCGCCACACCGGCGGGACGAGCGCCAGCACGATCATCCCGGCGTACCCGGTGGGCAGCACCGGCGATTCGGCGAAGTCGCGCAGGGTCTGGTAGCGCCGCGTCGGGTTGGCGTGGTGGTCGCTGTGCCGCTGCAGGTGGTAGAGCAGGACGTTGGTGGCGATGTTGTTGGAGTTCCAGCTGTGGCTGGGATCCACGCGCTCGTAGCGGCGCTTCCCCGCCACGCCGACCCGCCGGCGCAGCATCCCGTAGTGCTCCATGTAGTTGACGACCTCCAGCAGCGAAAACCCGACGACGGCCTGGATCACCAGGTACGGCAGGATCCCCACGCCGAGCCACGCGATCATCGCCGCCCACAGCACCGCGGACATCAGCCACGCGTTGAGGACGTCGTTGCCGAGCCGGAAGGGGTGCTTGTCCCGGCGGGCGTAGCGCTTGCGCTCCAGGCGCCACGCCGACTTCAGCGAACCGAAGACCGTGCGCGGCCAGAAGCGGTAGAAGCTCTCGCCGAGGCGGCTGCTCGCCGGGTCCTCCGGGGTGGCCACGCGGACGTGGTGGCCGCGGTTGTGCTCGATGTAGAAGTGGCCGTAGAAGCTTTGCGCCAGCGCGATCTTCGACAGCCAGCGCTCGTGGCTCTCCTTCTTGTGGCCCAGCTCGTGCGCGGTGTTGATGCCGATGCCGCCGATGCAGCCGATGGAGACGGCCAGCCCGATCTTGTCGACGACGGTGAGGCCGCCGTGAGCGACCAGCCAGAACGCGGCGACGAAGCCGACGTACTGGATCGGGAGGAACGCGAAGGTGATCCAGCGGTAGTACCGGTCCTGCTCCAGCCGCTCGAGGACGTCGTCGGGCGGGTTGCTCCGGTCCAGGCCGGCGGCCAGGTCGACGAGCGGGACGATCACCAGGATCACGACCGGGCCGATCCAGAACCAGGCGCTCCAGCCGGTCGCCGCGTGCAGCCCGATGGCGAGGAACGCCAGCGACGGCACGACCAGGCCGATCAGCCACAGGTACCGCTTGCGGTCTCGCCACAGCTCGGTCGACCCGGCGGGGACGGTTCCGGTCACTTCGCTCATCACGCCTCCTCGAGTGATTTACGAAACCGTACGTGATGTAAAGCTGGTTTGACAAGCACTGCTTCTTTGTCAAACCAGTCTTGCCCGCCCCGGTAAACTGGCCGGCGGGTGAGGAGCAGTGGCGGATGAACCGCGACCGGTGGTCGTGCCGGACTTCCGGGGCAGGCAGGCGCTCGACGCGTGGCTGTCCGGGCACGACGCGGGCTTGACGCTGCAGGGCCCCGATCCGGACAGTCCCCACCCCTTGCTGAACGGCTTGGTCGTCGCCCAGCTGCCGGCCGCCGGTACCCGGCTCGACCGGTGGGGCGCGGTGACCGTGTGGGTAGCCGGCGGCGGCGACCCCAGCGGCGTCCGCGAGCCCCGGCGGCCACTGCCGGAGGTCCGGGAAGAACCCGGCTGCGGCGAGCACTGACGCGGGTTCCCGCGACACGCCGTGACGGCGTCCTGTGGTCAAGATCATCAAGTGTGCCGCGACGGCCTCCGCCGGGTACGCACGGGCATTACCGCCGCCCCTTCTTTCCCGCAACGTGAACACCCCGTCCGCCGCATCGGCCGAATTCACATTCACCCGTTCGGCCCAGCGTGCAAGCCGCCGAAAACCGTCGCGGGTCCGTTACCAGAGGAAATGGCGGTAACCACCCCGATGCACTCGGTAAACACCGTTCAACGCTGGTCGGACAAGCGTCCGCCAGCCGGGCCAGCACCACCGGCCCTCAGTGGTTCGTGGTAAAAAACGGACCCTGATCGATTCCGCGGCAACACGGAGAGTGAGGCGAAGACGGGTGAGGGCCGCCGCTGTGTCCCATCGTCGTGTCCGCCTCCTCGTCCGGGTCCCCTTTCCTCGCCGACCGTCACTCAGGAGTTCGTGAACCGCCGTGCTGAACAAAGACGCCAAGGACGAGTCGGACAAGCCGTACGACAAGTCGATCCGCAAAAGGCTGACCAGGACCGTTCTCATTCCCAGCGTGACCCTGCTGGTGCTGTGGATCGCGGTCTCTTCGTACTTCCTCTTCAACGGCGTTTACGTCCGGCTGGTCGCCGCTTCGGTGCGCGAGGTGTCCATCCCCGCGGCCACCGCGCTGGCCGAATTCCAGAAGGAACGCCAAAGCGCGCTGCAGTACCTGGACGACCCGGCCCTCGGCCCGGCCCGGCTGCAGGCGCAGCAGAAGGTCACCGACGAGAAGCTCGACACGCTGAAGGACGCGTTCGCCGCGACCATCTCCACCGCGCCGGACGAGATCGCGACCAAGGTCAACGCGCTGAAGTCCCAGTTCGACCAGCTGCCCGTGCTGCGCTCGCAGGTCAGCTTCCGCAGCATCGACCGCGCGCAGGTCAACAGCTACTACAACGGCGTGATGGACACGGCGTCCAACCTGTTCGACACCCAGGCCCGGATCGTGCCGGACGCCGAAGCCGCGACCGGCGGCATCACCGCGACCTCGGTGTTCCGCGCCGGTGACGCGATGTCGCGCGAGACTTCGCTGGTGTCGACGGCCTTCTCGGCCGGCACCTTCGCCCCCGACGACTTCGCCCAGTTCGCGCAGCTGTCCGGGACCTACCGCGCGCAGCTGGCGCAGATCGAGCCGTTCCTCGACGCGGGCGTCCGCGACCGCTACCGGGCGCTGGCCAAGAGCGCCGCGTGGCAGCAGCTGGCCACCGCCGAGCAGGCGATCGTCAAGCACGGCCCGTGGTCGCCCAGCGAGCAGAACTCCGTGCCGGTGTCCGAAACGGACTGGCTGAACGCGACCACCCAGGTCGCCCAGGGCCTCAACGACCTCGCGATCACCCAGGCGGACAAGGTTTCCGCGGCCGCGATCGACTCCGGTGACGCCCAGCTGCGCAACGTCATCATCGGGTCGATCCTGGCTCTGCTCGCGTCGCTGGCGGCGATCATCGTCGCGGTGCGGGTGTCCCGCTCGCTCGTCGACCGCGCGCTGATGACGCGCCTCGCGCGGCTGCGCAACGACTCGCTCGACCTCGCCCGCAACCGGCTGCCGAACATCGTGGAGCGGCTGAAGAACGGCGAATCGGTCGACCTCAAGGAAGAGCTGCCGCAGCTCGACCACGGCCGCGACGAGATCGGCCAGGTGGCGGAGGCGTTCAACACCGCCCAGCTGACCGCCGTCAACGCCGCGGCGAGCGAGGCGAAGGCCCGCAGCGGCGTGCACAACGTGTTCCTCGGCATCGCGCACCGCAACCAGGTGCTGGTCCACCAGCAGCTGCAGATCCTCGACGAGATGGAAGCGCGCGAGGACGACTCGACGCAGCTGGCGTCGTTGTTCCAGCTCGACCACCTCGCCGCCCGCGCGCGGCGCACCACCGAGAACCTGATCATCCTCGGCGGCAAGCAGCCCGGCCGCCGCTGGCGCAAGCCGGTCGCGCTGATGGAGGTCCTGCGCGCGGCCGTCTCGGAAACCGAGCAGTACGCGCGGGTCCAGGTGGAGCAGGTCGCCGACGTCGCCATCGTCGGCGCCGCGGTGGCCGACACCATCCACCTCGTCGCCGAGCTCGTCGACAACGCGACGTCGTTCTCCCCGCCCGGCTCGCCGGTCGAGGTGACCAGCCGCATGGTCGCGCGCGGCGTCGTCGTCGACGTGTCGGACCAGGGGCTCGGCATGAAGGACGGCGTCCGCGAGTGGGCGAACTCGATGATGGCCGAGGCCCCCGAGTTCGACGCGATGGCGCTGCGGGCCGACTCCAGCCTCGGCCTCTTCGTGGTCGCGCGCCTGGCGGCCCGGCTCGGCATCACCGTCACCTTCGACCCGTCCCGCTACGGCGGCCTGCGCGCCACCGTCCTCATCCCGGTCCAGCACCTGGCGGGCCAGGACAGCGCCGGCGGCGACGAGCCCGGCAGCTCCCCGGCGGAAACGACCGCGGTCCTGGCCCCGGTGGGCGCGCCCGCCGCGCGGGCCGCAGAAAGCTCACCCGGTTCGATGGACTCACCCAGCTCGTTCACCGGCCAGATCCCGATGAAGCGGGAGACCAAGCCGAGGCCGTACCCGGTGCGGGCGCTCACCCCGCCCGAAGCGCTGCCCTCCGTGCCGGCCGCGGCGCCGGAACCGGAGCCGGTGCCCGCCGCGGAGCCGGCCGCCGCGCAGCGCCCGACCGACGACCGGCCGCGGCTGCCCCGGCGCGAGCCCCAGCAGAACCTCGTCGCCCAGCTCGAAGCCGAACCGGACAACGGCGACGACGACGTCGTGACGCCGGGCGAAGGCACCGCGCGCACGCTGGCGGCGTTCCACAAGGGCACCCGCCGCGGCCGCGGGCCGGACGAAGCCTAGTTCCCGACCACACACCGGAAAGTCCACACAGGAAAGTCAGGGTCTGACGTCGAATGAACGAGTACGGGAACCCCAAACCCGATCTCAACTGGCTGCTCGACGACGTGGTGAGCCGCGTGGTCGGCGCGCAGAACGCCATCGTGCTGTCCGCCGACGGGCTGCTCATCGGCAAGTCGGCAGGCATGAGCAAGGACGACTCGGACCAGCTGTCGGCCATCGCCTCCAGCTTGCAGAGCCTCGCCAAGGGGGTGAGCAAGCAGTTCAACCGCGGCCCGGTGCTGCAGAACATGATCGAGATGGAACGCGGTTACCTGTTCGTCTCGGCGGCGGGCCAGGGTGCCTGCCTCGCCGTGCTGGCCGCGGACAGCGTCGACGTCGAGATGATCGCCTACGAGATGAGCCGGCTGGTGAAGCGGGTCGGGGACTACATGGCGTCCGCGCCGCGTGAAGCGGCGCACGTCCTGCGGGAGGCCACGTGAGCGCGGAAGACGGCTGGTACGACGAGGCCGCCGGACCACTGGTCCGGCCGTACACGATCACGAGCGGCCGGACGCCGGCCGACACCGCGCGGCTGGACCTGTCCACGCAGGTGATGACGCTGCGCTCGGAGCAGGAGCCGGTCGGGCTGGGCCCGGAGCACGTGGCGATCGTGCAGCTGTGCCGCCACCCGGTTTCGATCGCCGAGATCGCCGTCTACGTGAAGATCCCGCTCGGGGTCGTGCGCGTGCTCGTCGGCGACCTGATCGAACGCGGCCTCGTGATCACGCGCTCCCCCACCCACCACCCGGCGCAGTCGCCGGACCTCGAAACTCTCCAGGCGGTTCTCGATGGCCTCATCAAGTACTGACGGCACCGGGGCCGACCTGGTCCCCACGCCGGTCAAGATCATCGTCGCCGGCGGGTTCGGCGCCGGGAAGACCACGATGGTCGGTTCGGTCAGCGAGATCCCCCCGCTGACGACCGAAGAGGTGCTCACCGAGGCGAGCGCCGGCATCGACGACCTGTCCGGCGTGGAGCGGAAGACGACCACGACGGTCGCGCTCGACTTCGGCCGGATCACCATCTCGCCGCGGCACGTGCTGTACCTGTTCGGGACGCCGGGGCAGGCGCGTTTCTGGTTCATGTGGGACGACCTGGCGCGCGGGGCGATCGGGACGGTCGTGCTGGTCGACACCCGGCGGCTGGAGACCAGCTTCGCCGCGATCGACTTCTTCGAGCGCCGGAAGATCCCGTTCGTCGTCGCGGTGAACTGCTTCGACAACGCGCCGCGCTACACCGCCGACGAGATCCGCGAGGCCCTCGTGGTCCCGGATCGAGTGCCGATCGTCATGTGTGATGCGCGTGACAGGGATTCCAGCAAGCTCGCGCTGATCCGGTTGGTGAAGCACGCGATGACGGTGGTGCCCGCGCGGGTCTGAGACCTGCGCGTTGTCCGCTTCGTGTCCGGTCAGGACTCGCCGGTGTCCGATGTGTCCCTCCGTGTCCACCCCGGACACCGGCGTACCCACATGGCCCAATTGGTTGCACCACCCGGGTGCAGCTTTTTAGTTGAGCAAGCATCCAACTGATAGCATCCGCTCGTGACCGATCGAATGCCGGACTTTCCTGAATATATAAGGGAAAACTACCCCGCATCGGGTCGGCTGTCCGGTGACTTTCTGTGCGGGCTTTGGGCTACGGCCTGTGAAGCGCTCGGGGTTCCGCTGGAACAGTCCGTGCGGACCACGCGGATGCTGCGCGCCGCGCTGCCCCGCTGGGCGCACGAGCGGATCGGGCCGGCGCCCGTCCACCCGTCCTATGTGGCGGCCGACGGCTTCCCGGCCGAGATGTCGGTGAACTGGTCCGGCGGTCACCCCGAACTGCGCGTGCTGTTCGACAGCCTCGGCCACGACGTCGTCTGGCCCGGGGACGGCGATCCCGTCACCGGCAGGCTGGACCGCGTCCACGAGACGTTCACCCCGCGGACGGGCCGCCCGTCCCCCGCGCCGGTGTGGCACTCGATCGCCTGGCGCCCGCCGTCGCGGGTCGTCCACAAGACGTACTTCGGCCTCTACGCCTGGCCGCCCGCCCACCGCGAGGGCGCCGTCACCGAGGCCATGGAGCGGCTCGGCATGGGCGCGGCCTGGGACGACGCCCGCCGCCGGGTCGAAACCGTCGACGGGGTGCGGGAAATCGAGTTCTTCGCGGTGGACCTGGGCGACGAGGCCGAAGCCCGGGTCAAGATCTACTACCGCAACCACGGTGCCGGCCTCGCCGAGGTCAACGACGTCGCTTCGGTGGCGCTGAGCCACGACGCCGAAGCCGCGGCGGCCGCGTACCGCACCCTCGCGGGCGACCGGCTCGACGCGGGTGAGGCCGCGCTGAGCTGCTTGGCTTTCCGGTCCGGGGTGGACCGGGCCGCGGAGGCCACGACGTACCTGCGGCTGCCCGATCTCACGTCCGGTGACGAAGAAGCCGTCGAGCGCACGGCGGAACTGCTGCACCGCGAAGGCGTCGACCCCGGCCGGTTCCGCCTCCTCACCGCCGCGCTGGCGCCGGGCCCGCTTTCCGAGACGCGCGTGCTGGAGCTGGTGAGCTACCGCACCGCCGGTCGCCGCGGCGACGTGACCACGTACTTCCGGTTCCCCGTCTACGACCGGGCGCTCGCGCCCGTCGACCTCGGATAGCGGTCCCCGGAAGGATGATCTCCCGCAGCACCACGGTAAGGAGCCGATCGTGACCCAGCAGGACGTCGAGCGCATCGCCCGCCACAACGAGCAGCGGCAACGGGAATACGAGTCCTCGGAACTGATCCGCCTGCTGAGCGACGAGACCACGTCGCCGGAGACCAGGAAAGCGGTGCTCACGTACCTGCAGCCGTGGTCGAACGCCTTCCAGCGGATGATCAGCGCGCGAGTCAGCTTCGAGAGCGACCCGGAGCTGCGGGCGCTCGCGCTGGAGCACCAGCAGGAAGAGGTCGGCCACGACAAGATCCTGGCCCGCAGCCGCGCGGAGGACCGGCAGCTGGTCTGGGACCCGGTCATCGAGATGGGCGCTTCCTGGTTCGTCGACCAGTTCGCGATCCTGCCCGGCGTGCAGCGCGCGGTGCTGGCGCACCTGGCCCTCGAAGCCGGCAGCCTCGTGTTCAGCCAGGCGGGCACCCGCGCGTTCCCCGAGGACGAATACTTCGAGCTGCACGACGAAGCCGACGTCGAGCACCTCGAGATGGGCTACGAACTCCTGCGGCAGCGCGGGGACTGGACCGAGGAGTCGGTGCTCGCGGTCCTCGACCGGGCGTGGCAGGTGATCGGCGTGGTTTCCGACCGCATCGCCGAGTGCGCCCGCCGCGATACGGTGGCGGCATGACCACACCTGAACCCGCCGACGCGGCCCGCGCGATCGCCGCCGAAGCCGCCGACGCCTACCGGGAAGCGTTGGGAGAGCGCCTGATCGGCGCGTATCTCCTGGGAAGCCTTTCCTACGGCGGCTATTCCGCGGCGGCCAGCGACATCGACCTGGCCCTCGTCCTCACCGACGTCCCCGAGGACGACCAGGTGGCCCCGGTGACGGCGGCGCTGCAGGAGCGGAGTCCGCTGCACCGCAAGCTGTCGGTGTTCTGGGCCTCCCTCCCGGCCCTGCGCGAAGGCCGCGACGACGGCCGCTTCCCGGCCCAGGACCGCTTGCAGCTGGCCGACCACGGCGTCCTGCTGGCCGGCGAGGACGTCCTCGCCGAGGTCGCCCGGCCGGCAGCTTCGGAGATGTTGCTGGAGAGCGCCCGCTTCGCGATCGCGGTCCTGGCGACCGACGAGGTGGCGGCCGAGTTCCGCGAGCCCCGCCGCCTGCTGGCCGACAAGGTGTGGTTCACGAAGGCGGTGCTGTTCCCGGTCCGCTTCCTGTATTCGGCAACACTCCCGACAGGCCGCGCGGCGAACAACGACGAGGCCATCGAGTGGTTCCTGTCCCAACCGGACACCCCGGCGGCGTCGCTGGTGAAGCTGGCGGAACGGGTGCGGGCCGGGCACCCGCTCGAGGCGGAGGAGGCGCGGCCTGAGTTGCTCACGGGACTGGTTCCGTTGTACCGCCACTACATCGAGGCGGAGGCGAAGCGCCTGCGCGAGACCGACGCTCCGGCCGAGGTCGTGACGGCGTTCGAGAACTGGGGCGAACGCCTGGGCTGACGACGCCGGTGCCGTGCCGTCCACATCGGACGGCACGGCACCGGTCCGCTCAGTGGCCACAACGGTGTGACCGAGGTGTCGACGTCGATCCCGCGGCCGGGTTCGATGAACTGTCGCGTTCCGCGCGGCCAGCCGTCGCGCTGCGCGAAACTCGAACGCGAGAGTCGAGAACCGCGTAGGGCACGGTCGCAGTTCCCGACGCGGTCCGCGGCACCGGAGGATCGTTCGCGAGCACACCCGGAACTCCGTTACGGGAACCGGGATTCTTCCCCTCATGCCTGCGGCGTCGGCACCTGCGGATTCCGCGCCGCCCAGGCGGCCACCTGTGAACGCGAGTCGAAGCCCAATTTCCGCAGGATCCGGTTCACGTGGCCTTCCGCCGTGCGGCGGGAAATCACCAGCCGGTCCGCGATCTCCTGGTTGGACCGGCCGTCCGCGATCAGGGTCACCACTTCCCCTTCCCGGTCGGTCAACGGCGTCGGCTGCGAAGCCGCCACCACCTCCGGCCGGGCCGGGCCCAGATCCCCCAGCGCGTAAGCGATCGCTTCCGGCAAGCCGAACTCACGCCCCCGCCGGAACGCCGCCTCGAACGAGCCGTCGCCCAGTGCGCGTCGGGTCCGCTTCTCACACTCTCCGTGCGGGGCGCCGAAGTACCGGGAACCGAACATCGGGAACCCGACCGCCTGCCAGATCGGCTGCGCCGACCCCAGCATGACCGCCGCCGGCTCCCAGCGTTCCCGCGCGGCTTCGGTCCACGCCAGCGCCTCGATCGCCAGGACGATGCCGAGCAGGTCGTGGAACGTGCTCTTCACCCGCAGGCAGTCCCGCCCGCGTTCGGCCGCCCGGTCCAGCTCACCGCGGCCCAGCGCGACCAGGGCCTGGGCGTAGATCGCGTACGCGTGCGCCCACTGCTCACCGTGGGCGACGCCGGTGGCGCACGCCTCCTCGCACAGGCGGCCCGCGCGGTCGAGGTCGCCGAGGAAGATGAACGCGATGGCCAGTTCTATGCCCGCCAGCATCACGTTGCTGTTGAGCTCGCCGAGCTGCCGGTAGCGGGCCTGCGCTTCCTCGAACAGCGTCTTCGCGTCGCCGACGTCGTCCCCCACCAGCAGGTTGCAGCCGAGCCGGTGCGTCGCGTACGCCAGCGCGACCTCGTCGCCGGTCCGCTTCGCGTAGGCGCGGCACTCCTCCAGCATCGCGATCGCCGCCGCGTTGTCGCCCTGCAGCGTCGCGACGTACCCGTTGACGCACAACGCTTTCGCCCGTTCCGCGTCCGGTTCTGCGGCGAGGGCGAGCGCACGGTCGAGCCAGTGGCGGCCTTCACCGAACACCCCGCAGCCGGCCCAGTAGAACCAGAGCGTCGAGGCCAGCCGGAGGCCGGTGCCGAGCTCGCCGGGTTCGGTCAGGCTGTAGTCGAGCGCGGCCCGCAGGTTCGCGTGCTCCAGGCGGGTCCGCCGGAAGATGTCCGCCTGCTCCGGGCCGAACCACGCCCGTTCGCTCCGCTCGGCGACGTCGAGGTAGTGGTCGCGCATCCGCCGCAGCACCACCGCCGTCTCGCCCGACTCGGTCAGCTTGTCGCGGCCGAACTGCCGCAGCGGTTCCAGCAGCCGGAACCGCTGCCGGTCGCCGTCGGCCTCGCGGATCAGCACCGACTTCTCCACCAGGCCGGCGAGCCGGTTCCGCAGCTCCCCGGCGGGCAGGCCGTCGCCGGCGCAGACGCGCTCGGCCGCCGCCAGGTCGAAGCCGCCCACGAACACCGACGCGCGCGCCCACAGGTGCCGTTCGGCCGGGCGGCACAACGCGAAGCTCCATTCGACGGCGGCCCGCAACGTCTGGTGCCGCGGCTCGCCGCCGCGCTTCACCGTGCCGGGCAGGCGGAAGCAGTCGCCCAGCCCGCTTTCCAGCTCCGCCAGCGTCAGCACCCGCAGCCGGACCGCGGCCAGCTCGATGGCCAGCGGGATCCCGGCCAGCAGGCGGCAGATCGCGCTGACGCGCTCCTGGTTCTCTTCCGTGACGGCGAACTCCGGGTCAACCGCGGCCGCGCGCTCGGCGAACAGCGTCAGCGCCGGGTAGCGCAGCCACGCCCCGCCGGCCAGCGGGCGGCCCGGTTCCGGCACCGGCAGCGGCGAGACCGGCCACAGGTGCTCGCCGGCCAGCGCGAGCCGTTCCCGGCTCGTCGCGAGCAGCCGGAGCCCGGGCGCGGCCCGCAGCAGGTCGTGCGCCAGCGCGGCGCAGGCGTCGAGGAGGTGCTCGCAGTTGTCCAGGACGACCAGCGTCCGGCGCTCCCGCAGGTGCTCGGCGAGCACGGCCGCCGGGCTCCGGCCGGTTTCGTCGTGCACGCGCAGCGCCTCGAGCACCGTGTGCGCCACGAGCGCGGGGTCCTGCAGCCCGGCGAGTTCGACCAGCCAGACACCGTCGGGGAACGCGCGGGACAGCCCGGCGGCGGTCTGCACGGCCAGCCGCGTCTTCCCGACCCCGCCCACGCCGGTCAGCGTGACCAGCCGCGCCCGCGTCAGCAGGTGCTTGACCTCGGCCACGTCGGCCTTGCGTCCCACGAAACTCGTGGTGTCCGCGGGGAGGTTGCCCCTCTCGCACCCTGTGCCCACCCGTGAACCGTAGGAGGGCCTCACGGGCCGGTCAATGCGAGGGGGCGCGCGTCCCTCGGAGGTTGCAACGCCCGGGCGTCAGGCGTCCGGGATCCCGTACAACGTCGGCGCGTCCCCGCCGTGCATCGCGGCCAGGCTCGTCCGGCAGGCCTGGCGGACGTCGCGGTTCGCCGCCGAACCGGCCTGGCCGCAGCGCGGGCAGAACAGGTGCACCGCGCCCGGCGGGGTCTCGTCGACGGCGACGTCGACCGGGCATTCGCAGCGGCGGCACCAGCGGTGCCCGGTGGCGACCAGGACGTGCAGCGGATCGCCGACGCACTGGTGGGTCCAGCACCGGTGGACGTAGCAGGTGCTGCGCATGTGCGGGTTGAGGCCGTGCTCCTCGGCGGTGTCCTCGGCGGCGAGGATCGCGGCGAGCCGCCGGTCGGGGAGGTCGGCGTAGCGGTCGCGGCCGCGGGAGGAGGGGGCCGGCCGCGCCTCCGGGACGTCCGAGGGGGTGACGACCCGGAGGAGGGGACGCGACCGGCCGTGCACCATGGGTTCCGAACCTCCTGCGGACTTCTGCGGCACGTCCGAGACTGCTCCGTACGGCCGCGCACCACACCCGTACAAGTACCCGACTCCATACCTGTCCCGGATCACCCAGCGCACTCACGGGACTACTTCACGCAGTCGCGGCGGCACGTGCCGCGACGCCGTGCTCGCCCGGATCCACCGCGGGCACGAGCTGCTCCGCGCGTCCGTGACCGAGCCGCTGCGGACACGGCTGTGCGCGGCGGTCGCCGACCTGCACAACCTGGCCGCCTGGACAAACTTCGACAGCGGGCACGTCGGCGCCGCCCACCACCACCTCGACCTGGCGCTGAGCCTGGCCGAGCACTGCGGGCAGGACGACCTGGCCGCCAACCTCCGCTACCGGCGCGGCCGCATCCACCTGCACCACGGAGCCGCGGACGAGGCGCTGGGCCAGTTCCAGCACGGCAGGCTGGCGGCGCGGCGGTCCGGGTCGGCGCCGGCGGCGAGCATCCTCAGCGCGAACCAGGCGTGGGCGTACGCCGAAAAGGGCGACGAGCAGCTCGCGCTCGACCTGCTCGGCCGGGCCGGTGAGGAGTTCGCGGGCGGCGGGCCGCCGGACTGGGCGCGGTTCTTCACCGAGACCGACGTGTCGGCGATGGCCGGCACGGTGCACACCGAGCTCACCGTGCGCGTCCGCCCCCGCCGCTCCCGGGCCGCGATCGCCGCGCTGACCGGCGTGGTCGCCCGCTACGGCCCAGACGCTCAAGTCCGTCCGCACCAAGCGGTGAGCTCGACGCACGTCTAGCGCAGGGTCAGCGGGGTTTCGGACTCGACGCGGGTCAGCTTTTCCGGGTTGCGCACGTAGTAGAGGCCGCTGATGCGCCCGCCCTCGACCCGCACGGCCATGACGCCGTCGAGCTCGCCGTCGAGGCGCAGGGTGAGGCCAGGGTTGCCGTTGACGACGGTGGCCTCGGTGGTGAGCGCGGCGGCGTTCCTGGCGAGGCCGCCGAGAACCAGCCGCGCGAGCCGGTCGGCCCCGGTGATCGGCCGCGGCACGGCCTGCTTGACGCCGCCGCCGTCGCTCATCAGCACGACGTCCGGCGCGAGGACGTCGAGAAGTCCTTGCAGGTCACGGCTTTCCAGCGCGCGCTGGAACGACTCGAGCACCGCCCGGGTCTCCCGCGCGGAGACGGTCTCGCGCGGGCGCCGGGCGTCGACGTGGCGCCGCGCGCGGTGCGCGATCTGCCGGACGGCGGCCGGGGTCTTGCCGACGGCGGCCGCGATTTCGTCGTACCCGAAGTCGAAGACCTCGCGCAGCACGAAGACCGCGCGCTCGGTCGGCGCCAGCGTTTCGAGGACGAGCATGAGCGCCATGGACACGCTCTCGGCGAGCTCTACGTTTTCAGCGACGTCCGGTGTGGTGAGCAGCGGTTCCGGGAGCCACGGGCCGACGTAGGCCTCTTTGCGGCGTTTCAGGGTGCGCAGCCGGTTGAGCGCCAGGCGGGTGGTGATCCGGACCAGGTAGGCGCGCTCCTCGCGCACCCCGGCCGGGTCGACGTCCGCCCACCGCAGCCAGGTTTCCTGCAGGACGTCCTCAGCGTCGGCGGCGGACCCGAGCATCTCGTAGGCGACGGTGAAGAGCAGGTTCCGGTGGGCGACGAAGGTGTCGGTGGCGTTCATGGGCGTCTCCTTTTCCCGGCCGCGGTCAGGCCGCGAACCGCCCCCAGGCGACGAACGCGGCCACGGCGAGGTAGGCGAGGTTGAGGACCACCAGGTTCGCGCTGCCGTGCCGGACGTGGGTGATCATCGCACCGATCATCAGCAGCACCCAGCAGACGGCGGTGACGGGCACGAGCACGGGCGCGACCCTGGTCAGCGCGGGCAGCACCAGCCCGGCGGCGGCGAGCAGTTCGAGCACCCCGAGCCCCTTGACGAACCAGGGCTGGGCATCGGCCGTCCATTCCCCGCCCCGCGCGGCGGCCAGCTTGGCTTGGGGCACGAACGCCTTGCTGACACCCCCGGCGAGCGCGACGAGGGCGAGCGTTCCGGCGGCGATCCACAGCGCCAGGTCCATGACAGTCTCCTTCTTCGGCTGGTTCGGCCTCAAGACACCGCGGAGGCGGCCGCTGTGACAGAGCATGACGTGGATCACTTGTTCTCTGTACCTACTAGTATGTACGGTGCTCGGCATGAAGCTCCGCCACACCCCCGCCGCCACCGCCACCGCCGCCTCCGCCGACGCGGTCACCGGCAACGCGTGGATCACGCCACTGGCCACCCCCGAAGGCGCGTCACGCACGCAGGTCGACCGGGTGCACTTCGCCCCGGGCGCCCGCACCCGCTGGCACCGCCACCCGCTCGGCCAGGTCCTGGTCGTGACGGAAGGGATGGGCCACGTCCAAAGCCGCGGCGCAGAGCCCCAGCTGATCCGCCCGGGCGACACGGTCCGCGTGTCCCCGGGCGAGTGGCACTGGCACGGCGCCACCGACACGACACCCCTGACCCACCTGGCGATCGAGGAACTCCCGGCGGACGGCACCGCGACCGAACTCGGCTCGTTCCCGGACCCCGGCGAGCTGCCCGTCGCGAACCGCGCCCTGGTGCTGGAGCAGCACCTCCCGGAACCCCGCGTGATCGACCACTTCGAGGTCCGCCGCATCTCGATCGCCCCCGGCGGCGGCACGGGGTTGCACGTCCACAATGGACCGGTGTTCGGCAGCATCGAGAAGGGTTCGGCGGTGTACCAGATCGAGGGCGAACCCCCGGTGCTGCTGACCCGCGGCGACGTCTTCTACGAGCCCGAAGCGACGCGGATCGCACGGTTCGACGCGCAGGGCGAGGGAGTCACGTTCGTGGCCCACTTCCCCGCCGGCCCGGGCGAAACCCCGCGCCTGGACACGGTGACTACTTGACCGGCAGATAGGCGGCGACGTCGGCGAGCGCGTCCAGGGTGCCCTGGTCGACGTGCCCGGCGGCGACGTCCGCCTCGGCGACCACCATCCCCGTGCCGTCGGCGCGGGACTCGTAGTGCAGCCCGGTCATCCGCAGTCCCGCGATCCCGAGAACGGCCGCGATGTCCAGCGGCCGAACGTCACCACTGCCCTGCACGGCCTCGACCGCCTCGAAGTCCTTCGCCTGCTTCTTCGAGCGGAAACCCACCCGCACCACCGAAACCACCGCGGCATTGCGGTGCCCGTCGCCGACGGCCAGCACCATCCGGTCCAGCGACGTGCACGGCGTCCGCGTCAGGAACTCGCGCACCTTGTCCGTCGCGGCCGCGACGCAATCGCCTTCCCGCTCGAGGCGCCGCACTTCCCGCTTGAGTTCCTTGAACTTCAAGCGGCTCCAGGCTTCCTTCGCCTTCCCCCGCTTCGCCGACTCCCGCGCCTCGGCCCGCCGCGTCTTGAGCGAACGCCCCGGCAGCGAGTCGACGACGTCCCCGGCAGCGTTCCCGGCCAGCGCCTCCGAGGCGGCGCCACCTCCGCCGGCCGCCCCACCGAACGCCCCGACACCCCCGGCCCCACCCGCAACAGCCAGCGCGGCCACGGCCGCGACCACCACCCCTTTCCCCTTCCCCCCACCGGCCTTGATGAAGATCCGGCGCCTGTCCTTCGTGATCCAGCGCCCCTGTTCCGCCACGCAAGCTCCCCTCGTCGCACCGCGTCAACGCACCGCCCGCGGGGGAAGTTGCCCACCGGACCACAATGGACGGCAACTGTCCCCGATCTGTCCAGTCCGCCACTGGTCACTTCCCGCCGGCTACCCGTCCGCGAGGCCGAGGAAGGGGTAGTCGGCCGACCAGATCACCCGGTCGAGGCCCACCGCGGCGCGGATGAAGCCGAACTGGGGGCGGTGGAACATGCCGCTGGGGTGACCCGGACGTTCGAGCGGCAGACCTCGGTGATCGTCCGGGACAGACCGGTGTCGCCCAATGAGAGGACGTCGTCCAGGCGGCTGAGGAAGAAGGGGATCGAGGCGCTCACGCAGGCCTCGTAGGGACTGCTCGCGGTCGCGGCCGCCGGCATCAGCCAGAACAGGGCGCCGTCGAGCGGCGCGGTCCAGCACGTCGCGATCGCGGTGTGATCCGGTGAAGACCCCGGCCCGCTCACGAACTCCGGTGGGTGCGGTGACCACGATCACGGAGGAGGACTCTCCTCAATGAGGAACCGAAGTAAACTCTACCGAACCGTATACTTCGGGAGGATGCCGTGGCCCGACGCGGAGCGGCGCTGCGCGAGCACATCCTCGATACTGCGAAAGCGGCGTTCCTGGAGGACGGCTTCGAGCGGACCTCGATGGACGCGATCGCCGCACGGGCGAACGTCGAAGCGTTCCCTGTAGGCGCAATTCCCCGCCGAGTACTCGGCGCAGCCGGCGGAAGCGGTCGTGCGGTATTGCGAGCGCTTCCGCCAGCTGTTGCGGTGGTCCTCGGCAGCCCGGACGCTCCGCCTCGGCATCGGAAGCCGAGGCGGCGGACGAGCTGCTCGGCCTCGTCACCCACCCGGCCCTGCCCAGGCTGCTGTTCGGCATCGATCCGGTGGTGGACGAGGGTGCCGGAGGAGACCCGCTCGGCGGAGGACGTCGACCTCGACCGGACCAGGCACCTGGTCCGCACGGTGATGCCGCGACCGGCTGGACTCGGACAGCACGGACGCGCTCGTCACCTTGCGTACGACACCGACCGCCGCGAGGCCTTGCGCGATGGCCGTGATCGGGCCCGGTGCCCAGGCGACCCGGTCACTTCCCGGACGGCTCGGCCAGTTCGCGGGCGTGTTCCCGGGTCTCGTCGTTCATCGGGAAGAAGCACTCGATGCGCAGTTCCTGCAGCGTGACGTCCTGCGGCGTGCCCAGCGTCGTCACCGTGGAGAAGTAGTCGAACCGCCGTCCGTCGCGCTCGTACCGGATCGGCACGATCGGCAGGACCGGGGCCGTCGCGTCCACCACGCGCAGGTGCGACGGCACGCCCGGGTAGTCCAGGACTTCGTCGAGGATCTCCTGCGCCCGCTCGTCGAGGACTCCGCCGATCGCCTCTCGCCGGGCGCGCCGCACCAGGGCCTCGGCGACCTCCGGCCAGTTCGTCACCTGGCGGCGCACGCCGTCCGGGTGGAACATCCGGCGGAGCACGTTCGCCGCCCCCGGCGGGCTCTTCGGCTGCCCCTTCTGGAGGAAGGCGAAGAACCGCCGGGCGGCGGTGTTGGTGTGCCGGATGTCCCAGCCGCGGTCCATCACCAGCGCGGGGAACGGCTCCTGGTGCAGGAGGATGGTCCGCAGCGCTTCCCGCACGGCGACCAGGGACGGTGCGTCCCATGCGGACTCCGGGTATTCGGGCGAGAAGCCGGCGCTGAGCAGCAGCGTGTTGCGCTCCCGCAACGGAACGTCGAGGACCTCCGCGAGCTTCAGCACCATGGCGCGGCTCGGGTTCGCCCGTCCCGTCTCGACGAAACTCAGGTGGCGCACCGACACGGCGGCCTCGGCGGCCAGCGCCAGCTGGCTCAGCCGCCGGACACCGCGCCAGTGTTTCAGCAGGGGACCCACCTCAGGCACCCGTCGAGTATCCCGTCTTCCACGCGTGGGGCCGCACGGCGTCCTCCAGCGGCGGCTTGGCGAGGCCGGCGCTGTAGTTCGTCATCGCCGAGATCGCCACGCCGGTGAGCACCTCGAAGACCTGCGCTTCGGTGAAGCCCGCCGCCTTGAACGCCCGTACCTCCGCGTCGTCGACGTGGCCCCGCTTCTCGATCAGCGACCGGGTGAACGCCGACAGCGCCGCCATCCGCTCGTTCGGCGGCACTTCGCCCCGGCGGATCGCCTCGACCACGGCCGGCTCGACGCCGTCCTGGATCGACTCGAGCGTGTGGAACGCCACCGCCCACTCACTGCGGTTCGCGACCGCGTTGGACAGCAGCAGGACCTGCCGCTCGTCCGCGCCGAACGTGCCCCCACCCCGGAAGTGACCGAAGGCGGAGAAGAAGGTGTTGATCAGCGCCGGTGAGTTCGCCATGAGCCCCGCGCCGGCGGGAACGAAACCGAAAGCGCTTTCGAGTGCCTCGAGCGCCTCTTTCGCGGCTTCGTCGGCGGTGTCAGCGGTGTGGATCTGGTGACGGGTCATGGCTTGAAGTCTGCGGCCTCCCGTGCGCCGAACCAATTCCCTCCGAGGTAAACATCGCCGAACTTCGCCGAGGGCACGTCACTCACCGCCTTCGGCAATCGGCTCCCGTGCTTCGCGCCGGACAAACCGGGCAGGGCCGCCGTACTCGGCCCTGCGGGCGTCGGACCTCGTCGTACCCCGGCGGGACCGGCACCGTCATGGTCCACTGTGGACAAGAGGAGCCGGCAGCCACCAGGCACGTGCCGGGCCTCGGGTGATCGCGCCGGAACGGACACCGCGGTACGGGCGCTGAGTGCCATTCGCGTAACGGCCGGCCTTCGGCCGGTTCGATTTCGGCAGGATGGCTACTCTGCCCGCGGTTGAGTCCCCAGCCGATCACCAGCGCGTGAACCCGTCACGTCGAACGCGCCGGCCTTCCTCCACGCACCCCCCGGTGCGAGACAGAACGGTGCCCATGACCTCACCATCCGATCCCGCGGCCGAAGGACACCACCCGCTGGTGGGCCAACCTCACAGCGACGACGAAGAGGGCACGGTCGCCGAGGCCGAAGCCGAAGCCGCGCAGATCAGCACTCGCGAACAACCGCTGGGCGGAATCGGCAAGCGGCTCGACCGCCGATCACCGTTCTTCATCGGCATGACCGCCGCCGCCGGGGTCGCCGTGACCTACGGGCTGATCCAGCTCCTCGCCGGCGCCGAGCAGATCCTCGTCCTGGTCGGGCTCGCGCTGTTCCTCGCCATCGGCGCCGAACCGGCCGTCTCGTGGCTGGTGACCCGCCGCTTTCCGCGCTGGCTCGCCGTCACCACCGTCTTCGTCGTCGCCTTCGGGGCCGTAGGCGGATTCCTCGCCGCCGCGATCCCCGTCATCGTCGAACAAGCCACCGCACTGGTCCAGCAGGCCCCGGAGTACCTCCGCGAAGCTCAGGACCACAACACCTTCCTCGGCCGCCTCAACGAACGCTTCCACCTGCAGCAAGCGATCGAGTCGTCCTTCAGTTCCGGCGGTGCCCTCACCAGCGGTGTCCTGGGCGCCGGCAAAGCCGTCTTCACCATCGTGACCGACACGCTGATCGTGATCGTCCTCACCATCTACTTCGTCGCCGACCTGCCCCGCATCCGCGCCACGATGTACCGGCTCATCCCGCACTCCCGCCGGCCGCGGGCGATCCTCATCGGCGACGACATCTTCGCGAAAGTCGGCGGCTACGTCCTGGGCAACCTGGCCGTCTCGGTGATCGCCGGCGTACTCACACTCATCTGGCTGCTGATCTTCGGCGTCCCCTACGCCGCACTGCTGGCGATCGCCGTCGCGGTGCTCGACCTCATCCCGGTGGTCGGATCCGTGATCGGCGGCGTCCTGGTGAGCCTCGTCGCCCTGACCGTTTCGCTGCCGGTGTGCCTGGCGACGGTGGGGTTCTTCGTCGTCTACCGGCTCGTCGAGGACTACCTGCTGGTGCCGAAGATCATCGGGAACGTGCTCAAAGTGCCCGCGCTGATCACCGTCGTCGCCGTCCTGCTCGGTGGCGCGCTGCTCGGCGTCATCGGCGCGCTGGTCGCCATCCCCGTCGCCGCGGCGATCCTCCTGCTGGTCAAAGAGGTGCTCTACCCCCGACTCGACCAGGCGTGACCCGCCCGCTGCGAGCTGCCTCGGGGACGGGGTGCCGGAACCACGTGGTCAGGCCGGCGTCCACCTCACGAGCCGGCGGCAGCTGAGGTGCGGGCTCGAGGCCGGGCTCGTCGGCGAGCGGATGCGCCAGTCCGGGGATCGACAGCAGTTGGGACCGTTCACCCATCGCACCGACGAGGTCCGACGCGTCGGCGCGCAACGCCGGGTGGTCCAGCTCGCCGCTGACGACCAGCAGCGGGGCGCGACCGGCGACGGCACCCGCCTTGGCGACGAAGTCGAGGCTGTCGACGACCTCCTCGGACTCGGCGTCGTACCGGTAGTCGCCGGGGAACAGGCCGACGACGGACCGCATCCGGATGGCGGCGTTCACGATCGCGCCGGCGAAGACCGGGATCTCGGTGTCGGCAAGGACCCGCAGCGCGACGGCCCCACCCAGCGAGCCGCCGAGCACGCCGATCGGGCCGTCGTCGACCGGCAGCTGCGCCCGGATCGACTCCAGCGCGGCCGGGAACTCTTCGGTCGCCTGCACCACGATCGGGTACAGCGCGGCCATCAGGACGTCCTTGCGGAGCAGCTCCAAGCCGGCGTCCATGCTGCCGTTCACCATGCGCGCCCCGCACATCGGCAGGCCGAGGTGCACCCGCCACGCGGGCAGCTCGTTCATCGGCAATGCGGCGGCGAACGCGGCGTCCGACCGCGGCGCGTCCAGCATGTGCCAAGTGACGATCAGCGAAGTGGCGCCTTCGTCGGCCGGCGCCAGGGCCGTGAACGGCACGCCGGCGGCCAGGCCCGTGATCGGTGGATGCATGCGGCCACCGTAGGTCGACGGCCGCGTACCGGGAATCGTTTACGCCACCAGCGGAACCAGGACTTCGCCGTCGACGCGGACCGGCTCGCCCGCCGCGGGCTGGGCGAGGGCCAGGTCCGGAACGTTCTGGTCGCCGCGCGGGAAGCCGTGGCCGACGCCGTCGAACACGGCGACTCCCCCGGCGGCCTGATCCGGCTCCGCGCCACCCAGCGTTCACGACCGAGGTCGGCGTCCACCCACCGCGACCGGCGCGGTCGACCGGTTCCGGTCCGGTGGCCGTCGATCACCGTTGCTACTGCCAGTGCCGAAGATCAGTGGTTTCACCGAACTCGTCGGGTGCCGGGCATCGCCCCCGCGGTCGGCCGTCGCCAGGACGGCGTTGACGACACGATCGGCGGGTGGCCTGATCGCGAGGCCCGGATGCCGGGAAGAACACGGCGAGGGGGTCCGTGTGGGCGAACGCTGGCCCGCCACCATCAACGTGCACGTTTGCTCGTCACCGGGGCGACGATGAGCCGGGGTACTCGCGGGGCAGTGCGTTCGGTGAAACGGGAGGCCCGATCGTGAACCGTTTCTCCCGCTTCGCGGCCGATTTCGATGTGCAGCTCAGTGACCGGCGCGGAGTTCGGTGTTGACGCGCCGGGCTTCGTGGAGCTGGTCTTCGAGGCTGATGATGCGGCAGGCGGCGTCGATGGCGGTGCCCTGATCGACCAGTTCCCGTACGCGGGCGGCCAACCGCAGCTGGGACCGCGAGTAGCGGCGGTGCCCGCCGGCGGAGCGCTGCGGCGTGATCAGCCCGGCTTCGTCGAGGCTGCGCAGAAAACCTTGGGTGGTGCCGAGCATGTCCGCCGCCCGGCCCATGGTGTAAGCCGGGTAGTGCTCGTCGTCGAACTTGTCGGCCGCGCCGGGCGTGGCCGGTCCTTGCTGGTCAGGAATCATTCCACCTCCGCATCACAAAGGACCCCGGGTGCCGCGAACGGCACCCGGGGTCTTCAAGGGTTGGGTTTCACCATTGTCAACCGGCGCGACCGCCGGCTTCCTGCACCCGCGTCCGGCCGAAAACCGGATTACGCGGGGATCGCTGACTCGTGACCGAGCACCACCTCCGAACTCGATGGAACTACGGCACCCGCGCGGCACTACGCGGCCGCTGCGGGCGATCCAATGATGGCTCCGTTCCCTTCTTTCCTCGGTGTTCCACTTTCTCGGTACTGCAACTTCAGGTACTGCTACTTCACTTGCCACGGACGTCACCGCCAGAACCCTTCCACTGATCGGTCCCAGCACGCTGACGCCGCTGGTCACTGCCCGGAGCCCCGTTCACTGATCGGCTCCGGCCACCTGACCGGTCCTGCCACTGCACTTGCACAACAACTACCGATACTGCTGATCTTCACGGGCGCACGCACTCCACCCGCGTCCTGCAACTACTGCGTCCCAGAGGCCGGTACTACCTGATCAAACCTTCTTCACGACCCGGCCCCGGGTTACTGCTTCCGGTCACCAGCCGAAACCTTGTTCCGTGATCGGCTCCGCGCTGCCTGACCGCCTTGTCTCACCTCGCGGGTAGTTACGTCCTCTCCCGCGCCTGCTTGACGTTGTCTCTCTCGCTACGAGGAGAACACTACACACACCCGCCACCCAATGTCTACCTCAGCCACCATAGATTTTCTGGCGCGCCCCGAAGCGGCAGTGAAGGAAGAGGGACGACCGTGAGTGACGAGGCTGTCCAAGATCCACTCGGGTAGGCCGGGGCCTACGCGGCGGCGGAGCTGCTCGGGCAGTTGGCGCGGTTCGATCCGCACAGTGCGGTGAACCAGCCGGCCGCATCTTCGGCCTGCCGGCTCCGCGACCGCCTCGGCGCCTCACCAGACACGGATCGGCAGAAAGGAGGTGCGGCCGGCGAGGGTGGCGTCGGACGGAGCGACTCCTGACGAAGATCCCCCACCGGCCGGCTGCGGCCGCCGAAGCGGAACAGCGTGCGCCGGAGGAACAGATCACGATCCCCTCCGCACCCAGGCGCGAGGCACAACGCCGCTCGCGGACCAGGACGCGGCCGCCGATCGGCTTCCGGCAGTCCAAGCCGCGCTCCGGGTGACCGAGCCGGCCGGCGGTCACGACGGCCCGCACACCCGCCCGGGCCCGGGTTGCCGCAGCGCAGCCGACTCCGCGCGGGTGACCGATGAGGCGATCGAGGAAGTGCTCGGCAACTCCGAGGCGGAACGCGAGAAAGGTGGCGGGCGTCGTCGCGCAGTTCCGGCGGGCCGCGCCGGTGCCGCCGAGGACACCCCACGCCGGCCGGAGCCCGAGTGCTGATCATCGCCAGGTCCTCGCCGGCGGACACGGCGAGCCGGGCCACGTCCCCTGCGCGCCCTCGCCGCGAGGTGGCCTTCGGGACGCCCGCCTGCCCGGTCACCATCGCCGGCGACCAGGCGCGGCCCCAGGACCACGTCTTCCGGCAGTACCGCGACCTCCACGAGAAGGTCACGACCCACGTCGCCATCCTCGGTACCGAGCGCGCGACGATCGCGATCCTCGTCGCCGAGACCGGGTCGAGGAAATCCACCTCTTCGACGGCGACGAGCTCCAGCAGCACAACGCGTTCCGCACTCCGGGCGCGCTGTCCATGGCGGAGTCGGCCGAAGCCCACAGCAGGGTCGGCTACTCGGCGTCCACCAACTCGAAGCCCGGCGACGACCAGCGGCGACGCGAAGAAGGTGATCGTGACCGCACTCGGGGAGCGCGGGATCACCTTCGCCGACTGCGGCGTGGGCCGCTACCGGTCGACGACGTGCCGCCGGGCAGATCCGGCTCACCACCAGCACCCCGGAGCGCCGGGAGCCTGCCGGCACACACGTACCGTTCTCCGACGGAGAGCCGATTCTGGGCGGCGTCATCCACATCGGCCTCGCGTGCGCCACCGGGATCTCGTTCTCCGCGGGCAAGCCGACGACCGGAGCCTTCGAGTAGAAGCCGGTCAGATTCGGCTTCGTCGTCCAGAATCCGCAACGTCACATCCTCGGCGTGCCCCACCCATCGATCCCCACCCGAGCGCACATCGCTCGTCACCGAACACCGTGCCCACCGCCCCGCCTTGACCGATCGTCAAGGCGGACACCGAATCCCCAGCTCCGGGCAGCAAAAAAGCCCAGGTCGTCGACCTGGGCTTTGCTCCCCCGCTTGGACTCGAACCAAGAACCCTCCGGTTAACAGCCGAATGCTCTGCCAGTTGAGCTACAGGGGAATGTTGCTCACTTCCGGTGCCGGTCTCTCCGACCGACAAGAGAAACCTTAGCCCATGCCCCGACCCCGTCTCACACCACCCCCCACTTGGCGCAACCGCCACCGGCGGCGCGGTTTTCCTGGACAATGGACAGTCGGACGACCTATCGACGGAAGGCGTGGACGCGGATGAAGAAGTTCCTGCTGGGGGCAGGCCTGGGGTACGTACTGGGCGCCAAGGCAGGCCGGGGGCGGTACGAGCAGCTCGTGCGCACCTACCGCCGGGTCGTCGATCACCCCATGGTGCAAGGGGCCGCCGGGGTGGCGCGCGCCAAGATCAGTGAGAAGGTGCGGCGCTGACCTGGGCCACGAAGAACACGCGGCGGAACTCGAACCACGTGGTCCCGTCCGCGCGGGTGGGGTAGGCCGACGCCAGGAGCGGACCCAGTTCCGCGCGGAACCGGTCCCATTCGTCGTCCGCCAGAGCTGCGCGGATGGGGCGCAACGCCGTGCCGGTGATCCATTCCAGCACGGGGTTCTCGCCCCGCAGCGGCTGCGCGTACGTCGTCTCCCAGGCGTCGACGGTGCAGCCCGCGTCGGTCAGGAGGTTCGCGTATTCGAGGGGGCTCGAGACGGCGTCGTCTTCGCGCAGGACGACCTCGGCCAGGCGTGACGACCAGGCCGGGGACGCCGCCAGTTCCCGCGTCAGCGCGTGCGAGGGCGCGGTGAAGTTGCCCGGCACCTGAACCGCCAGGTAAGCGCCCGCAGGCAGCGACTCGGCCCACCGGCGAAGCAACGAAGAGTGGTCCGGCACCCACTGCAGCACGGCGTTCGACACCACGACGTCGGTGTCCGGCGCCGGCGTCCAGTCGCGGACGTCGAGCACCCGGGCGTCCAGGCCTCGAGCGCGGGCGGCGGTCACCATTTCGGGTGAACTATCGCCGCACTCCAGGGCTGCGTCGGGCCAGCGTTCCCGCAACGAGATGGTCAGGTTGCCCGGGCCGCACCCGAGGTCGACCACCCGGCGCGGCGCAGGAGCACCTACGCGCGAGACGAGGTCGTAGAACGGCCGGGCCCGCAGGTCGGCGTAGTCGAGGTACTTCGCGGGATCCCACACGGTCGCCTCCAGCAAACAGTACGCTTGTACTGAGTACGAGCGTACTGCTATTCGGCGGGGTTGACCAGCTTCGCGGCGGCCTGCTCGGCGATGGCCTCGACCACTGCGGCGTCGGTGCCGGGGTCCGGGCGGACCTGCAGGACCGCGCCGTCGCGGCCGGGGATCTTGCGCTGGACGAACCACGCTCCCCCGGACCCGATCTCCTGCCGGTGCCGCGAGCGGATCGAACCTTCGACGCGCTGGTAGGCCTCGCGCGGCACCTTGCCCGGCTCGGCCAGCCGGAAGCGGACCGGCGGCCGGTCGGCCAGCACGACGGCCGCCCCCGCCGTGCGCACCTCGGCCGACTCGGTCAGTGTGAACACGCCGTCGGACCAGGCCGCCTTGGCGACCAGGTGCCAGCCGACGCGCCGCGCGCCGTCGCCGTCCGGGATCCACAGGCCCAGCGCCGTCACGACCAGGTAGCCGCCGCCCTCCACCGGAGCGCTGTCGACGACGTCTTCGCCCGGGTCCAGGGCACCGGTGAAGTCCGGCGGTGTGCGGTCGCCCAGCAACCGGCGCAGGAAGCTCATCTCAGCCCCACGCGCCGGCGGCCGCCTGCTCGCCCAGCGACTTCTTGTACTGCTCCAGCGCGACGAGGTCGCCGAACAGCGCCCGGTAGTCGTCCGGCGCTTCGACCGGCGAGAGCCGCTGCAGCTTGCCCTTGATCTCCGCGATCTGCCGCCCGACGAGGCTCTCCTGCACCCGCGCGAGGATCGACGAGATGTACCGCGAGTCGACTTCGTCCTTGGCCTGCAACGGTTCCACGGCCAGCTCCGAGAGCACCCGCCGCACCGTCCCTTCCGGACAGTGCGGGGCCGCCGCGTCCAGCAGCGCCGGGCCGGTCAGCCCGGAACCCGCGCCGCCCGCCTTCAACACCGCCTCGTGGACCGCCATGTACACCGGGTGCGTGAACGCCTCCAGCGGCAGGGCGTCGTACTCGGGCCCGGCGATCGCGGGCTGCTGCAGCGCTGCCTTCAGCGCCTCGCGCTGGACGGCGAACCGCGGGTCCTTCGGCGCCGGGCGCGCCAGGTCCTGCTTCGGCGCGGCCGGGGCGGCCTGCTGAGCGCCGCGCGCGGGCTGGCGCAGGGGCGCACCACCGCGCTTGTCGGTCGCGCCCGCGCTGCCGCGCACCCGGTTGACCACCTGGGCGACGTCCTGCCAGCCCACCCACCAGGCGAGCTTCGACGCGTAGCCGTCGCGGGCCGCGCGGTCCTTGATCGACGCGACCATCGGCACCGTCTTCTGCAGCGCCGCGACCTGGCCGTCGACCGAGTCGAGGTCGTAGTTCTTGAGCGTGCTGCGGATGACGAACTCGAACAGCGGGGTGCGCCGCGCGACCAGGTCCTTCACCGCGCTGTCGCCCTTGGCCAGGCGCAGCTCGCACGGGTCCATGCCGTCCGGCGCGACCGCGATGTACGTCTGGCCGGCGAACGTCTGGTCGCCCTCGAACGCCTTCAACGCGGCCTTCTGGCCCGCTTCGTCGCCGTCGAAGGTGAAGATGACTTCGCCGCGGAAGGCGTCGTCGTCCATCATCAGCCGGCGGAGCACCTTCATGTGGTCTTCGCCGAACGCCGTGCCGGATGACGCGACCGCGGTCGGCACGCCGGCCGCGTGCATCGCCATCACGTCGGTGTAGCCCTCGACGACGACCACCTGGTGCCGCTTCGCGATCTCGCGCTTGGCCAGGTCGAGGCCGAACATGACCTGGGACTTCTTGTAGATCGGCGACTCGGCGGTGTTGAGGTACTTCGCCGAGATCCGGTCGTCGTCGAACAGCCGCCGCGCGCCGAAGCCGACGACCTCGTTGCCGACGTCGCGGATCGGCCAGACCAGGCGCCGGTGGAAGCGGTCCATCGGGCCGCGCTGGCCTTCCTTGGACAGCCCCGCCGTCAACAGCTCCTTGACCTCGAACCCGCGCGTGAGCAGGTGCTTCGTGAGCTTGTCCCAGCCGCCGGGGGCGTACCCGCAGCCGAACGTCTTCGCCGCGGCGGCGTCGAACCCGCGCTCGGACAGGAAGTCCCGCGCGGCGCGCGCCTCGTCGGTGACCAGCTGTTCGGCGTAGAACTCCTGCGCGGCCCGGTGCGCCTCGATCAGCCGGCTGCGGCTGCCGCGGTCGCGCTGGATCGTCGCGCCGCCGCCTTCGTAGGTGAGCCGGAGGCCGACCCGGTCGGCCAGGCGCTCGACGGCCTCCACGAAGGTGATGAGGTCGATCTTCTGGACGAACTTGATCACGTCGCCGCCCTCGCCACAGCCGAAGCAGTGGAAGGTGCCGTGCGTCGGGCGGACGTTGAACGACGGGGTCTTCTCGTTGTGGAACGGGCAGAGGCCCTTCAGGCTTCCGCCACCGGCGCGGCGCAGCGCCACGTACTCCCCGACGACCTCGTCGATCCGGTTCCGCTCGCGCACCTCCGCGATGTCGCTCTCCCGAATCCGTCCTGCCACGTCATCCACTCTAGTCGTGCCGGTTGCGGCACACTCGGGGCATGGCCTCCACGCCCACCGCCCAGGACACCCTCGCCGCGGAGTTCGCCGCGCACCGCGATCACTTGATCGGGGTCGCCTACCGGCTGACCGGCACGCGCGCCGACGCCGAGGACGCGGTCCAGGAGTCCTGGCTGCGACTGGCCGGGCTCGACGACGCCGGCCGCGCCGCCATCCGCGAGCTGCGGGGCTGGCTGACCACCGTCGTCGGCCGGATCTGCCTCGACCGGCTGAAGTCGGCCGCCGCGCAGCGGGAGCGCTACGTCGGCAACTGGCTCCCGGAGCCGGTCGTCACGCCGTTCGGGCAGGCCGTCAGCGAGGACCCCCTCGACATCGCGGTCCGCGACGACGGGCTGCGGATGGCCGCGCTGGTCGTGCTCGACAAGCTGACCCCGGAGCAGCGCGTCGCCTTCGTCCTGCACGACGCCTTCTCGGTGCCGTTCGCCGAGATCGCGGACGCGCTCGGCGTCTCGGTCGAGGCCGCGCGCCAGCACGCGTCCCGCGGCCGCAAGGCCCTCGCCGACGCCGACCCGGCGCCGCGCGTGCCGCTGGACGACCAGGCGAAGATCCTCGAGAAGTTCGTCATCGCCCTGCAGGCCGGCGACATCCGGGCGATGACCGAGCTGCTGGCCCCGGACGTCGTGCTCATCGGCGACTCGAACGGCAAGGGCCGCACCGCCCGCCAGCTCATCCTCGGCCCGGACAAGATCGCCCGGTTCTTCGTCGGCCTCACCCGCAAGTACGCCCCGGGGATGGCCGAACGCGGCGCTCCGGTGCTGGTCAACGGCGACCTGGGGATGTACCTGCCGCCGATGCCGGGTCGCGACGGCTTCCTCGCGCTCGACGAGCACGTGCAGTCGGTCAGCATCCGCGACGGGAAGATCGTGGCCATCTACGACGTGGTCAACCCGGACAAGCTGGCCCGCATCACGCGTCCCGCCGCCGCGCCCGAATGATCCCCGCGGCCAGCAGGAGGACGGCGAAGGCGCCGAAGTAGGCCAAGGCCCAGCCCGGGGGCAGCGGCGAGTCGGACAGCACCGCGGCGTTGCCCCCGTCGCGGCCGGCGTTCGCCTCGCCGGAACCGCTCAGGAACTTCGCGACGGCGTTCAGCGGCAGCCACCGGTGGATCGCCTGCCCGGCCCGCGGGATCAGCTGGACGACGTTCTCCGCCATCAGCGGGTAGGCGACGAGCACGGCGACCGCACCGGCGGTGTGGCGCACGAGCAGGCCGACGCCGACCCCGCAGACCGCGGCCAGCGCGAACACCGGGCCGGTGCCGGCGACGATCGTCCAGTCCGCGACGCTGTCCAGCGCCAGGTCGGCGTCCGGGGCGAGCACCCGCGCGACCAGCCAGGCCGCGAACGCGGCCGCTTCGCCGATCCCGAACGCGTACCCGGCGACGAGCGCGGCCTTGGCCACCAGCACCGGCGTCCGGTGGGGCACCGCCTGGAAGGTGCCGTGGATCGTGCCGGAGTGGTACTCGCTCGTCACCGCGAGCGCGCCCAGGACCAGCACGGAGACCAGCGCGAGCTGGTGGCCGAACTGGGTGCTCGCGACGGTGGGCGGCAGCCGCGACTCGGTGGCGGTGAGCGCCGTGAGCGCGGCCGGGAAGGCCAGCGCGACGAGCGCGAAGAGGCCGCACACCCAGGGCGTGGCGATGCTGAAGAGCTTGATGCGTTCACTGGCGACGAGGTGCATGCGGGAACGGTCCCGCGGCGGACCCCGGCGGCGCGTCCGACCGGGGTCCGATTCCCGGTGTCCTACGGGAGCGGGATGCGGCAGGCAGCACCCGAGGTGAAGCCCTGATCGACGATGCCGAGCGCGCTGTTCATCCGGGCGCGGGAGTTCTCCAGCGCGATCTGGTAGGTCAGTTCGACGACGCCTTCGCGGCCGAATTCGCGCTCGAGCTCGGCTACCTGCTCGTCGGTCACCGTCACCTGCGCCGCGGACATCGCGTCGGCGTAGGCGATCGCGAGCCGCTCCTGGTGGCTGAACGCGGGCGACGTCGCGTAGTCGTCGATCTGCTTGAGCCGTTCGATGTCCAGGCCGTCGTGCTTCTGCAGCATAGTGCCGAAGTCGACGCACCACGAGCAGCCGATGCGGGTCGCGACCCGGTAGACGGCGAGTTCGCGGACGTTCACCGGCAGCTTCTTGGACGCGCGCTCCACCAGCAGTTCGTGGGCCATGTTCGCGCGCAGCAGGCCGGGGTGGTGAGCGACGACCGCCATCGGCTCGGGCACGGCGCCGTAGCGGCGGCCGGCGATCCGGTAGAACAGCTTGAGGACCGGCCCGGCTTCGGTGGTCTTCTTCGCGGTGATGCGCGGCATGTCCGTTCTCCTTCGTCTCGGTCACGAGGGGGACGAGACGGCTTCGGAAGACGTGACAACGGGCGAGGTGAGCCAGGCCACGGCCATGACCGCGGCGGCGCCGGCGAACACCGCGGTCAGGCCCGGCGCGGCCAGCCCGCCGGTCGTGGCCAGCGCCAGCCAGCCGAACACCGCGGCGCCGGCCAGGCCGCCGGCCTGCCGCGCGAAGGTCAGCGAGCCCAGTGTGACGCCCAGCAGTGCGCGGTCCGCCCGCGTCTGGCCCAGCACCGTGTAAGCGGACGTGCAAACGGCGAACGCGGCGCCGGTCGCGAACAGCCCCGGGACCAGCAGCCACGGCGCACCGTTCAACGCGGCCGCGACGGCGATTGCGGCGAGGCCCACCACGCCGAGCAGGCAGCCGAAGCGGCCCCACGCCGTCATTTCCGGGTGCCGCCGCGCCAGTGCGGCGAAGGACGCGGAGAGCGTGAGCTGCCCGGCGGTCATCGCGACGAGCAGCAGCCCGGTACCGGCCGCCCCGGCCCCGAGCGAGGCGACCAGCGCGACGTAGGCGAACGTCCCGTAGAGCGCGGCACCCGCCAGGCCGTTGACCACCACCGCGCGCTTGAGAACGGCGTCCGCGAAGACCTTCGGTGAGATCAACGGGCTCGCCGCGCGACGCTGCCTGCGGACGAACGAGAAACCGGCTCCGACGGCGGCCACGACCAGCAGCGGTGTCCACAGTGGACTCCGAGCGAGCCCTTCGAACGTGCCGAGCGCGACCACCGCGGAGCCCGCGACGGCCAGCAGCGCACTGCCCGGTACGTCGAACTTCTCCCTGGTGCCACGGGATTTCGCGGGCAGTCCACGCCACCCGAGCAGGAGGGTGGGTACGCACAGCGGCAGGTTGACCAGGAAGATCCACCGCCAGCCGGGACCGGCCGCGAGCAGCCCGCCCAGCGGCGGCCCGCCCAGGGTCGCGGCCGCGAAGACGGCGGTCTGCCAGCCCTGGCGGCGCAGCAGCTCGTCGCGTTCGAACAGCTCGCCGAGCGCGCTCATCGCCGTGACGATCAGGCCGCTCCCGCCCAGCCCCTGCAGCGCGCGGGCGGCGATCAGCGACCCGACGTCGGGTGCGGCGGCGCACCACGCGGACGCGGCGGCGAACACGAGGACCGATACGGCGAAGGACGTCCGGCGGCCGTGGAGGTCGCCGAGCCTGCCGTGCAGCGGCGTCGCGACGGTGACCGTCAGCAGGCCGGCGGCGGTCATCGCGACGAGGCCGGTGCGCGCGTGCAGGTCGGCGCCGATCGAAGGCAGGGCCGCGGTGACGATCAGGCCGTCGAGCTGGGCCATGGCCATGCCGAGCAAGAGGCCGGCGAACGCGAGGTTCCGAGATGCGTGCATAAAGCACACGTTATAACGTGCCTTGTGCACACATCAAGCGACGGCGGCCCCGCCCTCTTCCGCCTGGTCCGCCACTGGGCCCGTCAGTGGGCGCCGGACGTCGTCGAGCGCTTCGCCGCCGACGCGCCGCCGACGTGGACGGTGCCGAACCTCTTCGTCATCCAGGCGGTCGACGGCGCGGCGGCCGACGAGGTCACCGTCGCGGACGTGGCCCGCCAGCTGGGCATCGACCGCTCGGTGGCCAGCCGGATGACGACCGAAGCGGCCCGCGACGGCTTCGTGACGCGCTCGACGTCGACCCGCGACGCGCGCCGCGCGGTGCTGACGCTGACCGACGAGGCCAGGGCGTTCCTCGCGGCGTCTCAGGCCCACCAGCGCCAGGCGTTCGAGGCGCTGGTGGGGCACTGGCCGGCCGAGGACCGCGACCGGTTCGCGGGCTACCTGAGCCGGCTCGCGGGCGAGGTCCTCGGCTGAGACCGGCCACCGTCTTGTGATCACGGCGCGAAGCGGCGTGGGTGGGCGGATATGGACCCGGCTCACCCGACAGTGCTCCCGCGGATGGTGGTGCGCGACGTCGTCGCCACCGTCGCGTTCCTGCGCACGGTGTTCGGCGCCACCGGCGAGACCGAGAGCGGGCGGCGGGCGATGGTCCGCGCCCCCTTCGGCGACGTCTTCCAGATCGCCCAGCGCCGCAGCTGACCTTGTAACGCGGTGCCGGTCGCGCGGCGACTCCGTGGCGTAGTCCGCCTGCGAAGGAGCCCCGTGAACCCGGAATTCGGGCCGTACCTCATCGAACGGCCGATCGCGCGCGGCGGCATGGGCGAGGTCCTGCGCGCCCGCGACACCCGGCTGGACCGGGTCGTGGCGCTGAAGGTGCTGCCGCCCCACCTCGCCGCCGACGAGGAGTACCGCGAACGCTTCCGCCGCGAAGCGCACGCCGCGGCCCGGCTGCGCGAGCCGCACATCGTGCCGATTCACTCGTTCGGGGAAATCGACGGCCGCCTCTACCTGGACATGCAGCTCGTCGAAGGCGAAGACCTGGCGACCCGGCTGAGCACGCGCGGGCCGATGGACCCGGCCGAAGCCGTCGACGTCGTCGGCCAGATCGCCCAGGCCCTCACCGCCGCGCACGCCGAAGGCCTGGTCCACCGGGACGTCAAGCCGTCGAACATCCTCCTGACCAGCAGCGGTTTCGCCTACCTGGTGGACTTCGGGATCGCGCGGTCGCAGGAGTCGGCGACCGGCCTGACCGGCGCGGGCGCGGCGATCGGCACGCTCGACTACATGGCGCCCGAGCGGTTCACCGGCGCCCGGCCCGACCAGCGCGTCGACGTCTACGCGCTGGCGTGCGTGCTCCACCAGTGCCTGACCGCCACCAAGCCGTTCGCCGCGACGACGGCCGCGTCCCTGCTCCACGCCCACCTGAACCAGGCGCCGCCGCGGCCGAGCCTGCTGCGCGCGGGCATCCCCGCGGCGCTGGACGGCGTCGTGGCCCGGGGCATGGCGAAGAGCGTGGACGACCGGTACCCGACCACCGCGGCGCTCGCGGCGGGTGCACGCGCCGCCCTCGGCCCGCCGCGCGAATCCGCGCCCCCGCCCGCGGTGACCCGGGCCTTCACGAGGGTCGGACCGGAGGTCGCGCCGCGGAACCGGACCGGGCTGCTGGTCGCGCTCACGATCGTCACGGTCCTGCTGCTCGGCGGGGCCGGCGCGGTGATCGCGCTGCCCGCCCTGCTCGCACGGACCCCGGCCGGGACCCCGACGTCGGCGCCGCTCGCCGCACCGGTTCCGGTGCCGGTCCGCACGACCACGCCGGCCGCGGAGACGACCGTGCCGGTCGCGGTGACCACGGCCGGTCCGAGCCGGCCCGCACCGGGCGATCTCGCCGGGTTCGTCGTCCACTACTACGGACTGCTGCCGGACACCGACGCCGGCTGGGCGCTGATCGGGCCGAACCTGCGGCTGCGGACGCGCGACAGCTACGACAAGTTCTGGAGCAGGTTCAGCGGCGCCGAAGTCGTCGGGACGCCCGCGGTCGAGGGCAGCACGGTGACCGCGCGGATCCGGCTGCACTACCGCGACGGCCGCCCGGCCACCACCGAAACGCACGTCCTCGGGCTCGCGATGTGTGACGGCGAGCTCTGCGTCGACTCCGACGCCCCCGCCAAGAGCCGGTGACCTACTCGCCCGTGCTGCCGTCGACCGACTCGCGGATGAGGTCGGCATGGCCGTTGTGGCGGCTGTACTCCTCGATCATGTGCACGAGGATCCAGCGCAGGGTCGGGGTGCCGCCGTCGCGCAGCGAGCGCCGGGCCCGCCGCGCCAGGTCGCCGTTCGCCTCCCGCACCGCCGCCCGCGACCGCTCGACCGCCTCCTCCCACAGCAGGCGAAGCTGCTCCGGGGTGTCGTCCGCGGCGGAATCCCAGTCCCAGTCCGGGGTCGCCGCCCAGTCGACCGCGTCGAACGGCGGCATCCGGTCGTGGTCGGACCACACGAACGAGAACCAGTTGTCCTCCACGTAGGCGAGGTGCTTGAGCAGTCCGCCGAGGGTCATCGTGGACGGCGGCACCGTGGCGCGCAGACCGGCCGCGTCCAGGCCGGCGCACTTCCAGGCCAGCGTCGCGCGGTGGAAGTCGAGGAAACCGAGGAGGGTCGCGGCTTCGTCGCCGTCGTAGGGCGGTTCGGGCCGGCCCTGGTCGTCCACAGAGGTCACGGACGCCGACTCTACCGAAATTGTCGGACCTCTCCGCTAGGTTCCGGTCATGGCTCAATTCGTACTGGTTCCGGGCGCCTGGCTCGGTTCGTGGGCGTGGGACGAGGTGGTCCCGCGCCTGCGCGAGGCCGGCCACGGCGCCCACGCGGTGACCCTGTCCGGCCTGGCCGAGCGGCTTGACGCGCCGGTCGGCGGGCAAACGCACGTCCAGGACATCGTCGACGTCGTCTCGCGCAACGACTTGCGGGAGGTCGTCGTGGTGGGGCACAGCTATTCGGGGATCCCGGCCGGCCAAGCGGCCGAACGGATCGGCGACCGGCTGAAACGGGTGGTGTTCGTGGACTCGAACGTGCCCGCCGACGGCGAGTCCTTCACTTCCCACTGGTCCGCCGAGCGCGTCGCCGAACTCACCGCGCGAGGGTTCTGGCCGGCCTTGACGGCGGAAGACTATGCGGAGCAAGGGCTTTCCGGCGAGGCGATCGCCCGGATCGTCGGCGGCTCGACCCCGCACCCGGCGGCGTCGCTGACCGATCCGGCCGTGCTGTCCCGTCCGCTCGGCGAACTCCCGGCGACGTACCTCAAGTGCCTCCTCGACGGGGACACGCCGAGCCCGGACGTCGTCGCGCTGCTGGAGAGCGACCGGTGGGAGCTCGTGGAGCTCGACACCGGTCACTGGCCGATGTTCTCGCAACCCGAAGAGCTGGCCCGGATCCTGCTGGCGGCGGCGTCGTGAGGAGTCACGGCGTCAGCGGGCGCACGTCCCAGACCCACACGCCGCCGACGAACTCGGCGGGCTTGCGCAGCAGCAGTTCCACTGTGGACTTGAGGGCTTCCTGGTTCTGCCGCGGGCCGACCACGAGCACGTCGGCCTTCCAGTAGCGCAGGTCGTCGAGGGCCTGGGTGCGGTCCGCTTCGGTGACGTTCGCGGCCTGGCCGGTGCGCTCGACCTCCGCGAACAGGTCCGACGTCGGCCGCGGGACGGCGCCGTACCGGCCGCGGCGGTCGTCCGCCGACGTCGGACCGACGAAGTAGCCCTCCGGCATCGGGTACCCGAGGCCGGCGTCGACCTGCCAGTGCAGCGGTTCGGCCTCGCCGGTGCTCGGCAGCGGCACGGGCACCAGCGAGCCGCCGGGGGCGATGTACTGGCGCCAGATGCCGTCGGCGAAGAAGGGTGGCGAAAGCGGGCGCTGGTGCGTCACCAGTTCCGTCGGCGCGATCGGGAGGAGCACGGCGATGACGGCGCCGACCCAGAGCATCTTCAACGGGAAGCGAGGTTTGTCTTCGAGCGGGTCCGGCAGCTCGGCCGCCGCCGTCCAGACGCGGTGCGTCGCGATCGCGAGGAGCCCTCCGACCAGGGGGATGCAGCCCATCGCGAGCCGGGACTCGATCAGCGAGTCCAGCAGCGGCAGCTGACCCAGCCACTTCCACAGCCCCGGGACGCCGGTGTCCTGGTGTGCCACCGTGATCTCGACACCGAGGGAGAGGAAGGCCATCACGTACATCGTGATCGCGAGCGCTCGCGAAACGACGTCGCGCCAGAGCCAGATCGTGAGCACGACCATGAGCACGACCAGCGGCCAGCCGAAGAACGCGTTCTCCTCGGTGCGGTTCATCGACACGTCCGCGGCGGCCTCCGGCGTGCCGGCGATCGACTGCGTCGCGAAGCGCGTGAGCGCCGCGGTGTCGTTGCCCGCCGCACCGTGCAGCAGCGAATGGAAGCTGTACGGGCCGAAGAACTGCCAGTACAGCGGAAATCCGGCGATGAGCAGCGCGACCACGGCACCGATGCCGACACCCTTGCCGAGCGGCGCCAGCATGCCGCGGATTTCCGCGCGGCGCGGGATGAGGTAGCAGATCGCGAAGACGACGAAGGTGAGCGCGAAGATCGCCAGCGGCTCTTCGCCCAGCAGGATCTGCCACGCGACGAGGACGCCGAGCACGATGCCGTTGCGCACCGGGCGTTCGCCGTGCGCGATCTGGATGGTCTTGAGCGCGATGAACGGCATCACGAACAGCACGACGAAGTTCGGGTGAGCGTTGCCGTGCGAGATCATCGGCGGGGCGAAGCCGCAGAAGGCACCGCCGATCGCGGCCGCCGTCCGGTTCGGCACCAGGTGGCGCGAAAACACCCAGTACCAGCCGAACGCGGTGCCGGCGAGGCCCGCAGTCAGCACGATGGCCCAGGTGAGCGTCGCGCCGAAGGTCAGCGTGATGGGCGCGAGCGGGATGTTCAGGCCGAACATCGCCGCGTTGGCCGCCATGTTCACGCCGAGCGGGTAGTTCTGCAGGTCGGTGGTGAACGGGTTCTGGAAGTGCAGCACGGACTTCGCGACGACCGTGGAATACCACTCCCACTGGCTCTGGTCGGACGCGCCGTTCCAGAGGTAGCCGCGGTCGAGGTCGAACCACAGCCCGTTGTAGAGGAGGATCGTGAAGAGCAGGAAGCCGGCGCCGATCGCGGTGTCCTGCCACGCCCAGCGTTTCGGGCCGGTGGGTGCTTCGGGGGCGGGCGGGACGAGCTCGGGGACGGCTTCGGACTTCAAGCTCACGGTTCGACCACCCTGGCGAAGAAGTAGAGGGCACCCGTGGCGGCGTGCCGGACCAGCAGCAGGAACGGCCGGTCCACCGCGACGGCGACCGGTTCGTCTATGATCATCGAGGTGAGCCGCATCGTCAGCGCGGTCGCCGCGGCCCCCTCGAAGCCTTGTTCGTCGACGCGCAGCACGGCCTGGTGCAGCACCTCGGAGACGGTGAGCCGCGGGTCCGGCGAAAGCCCGGAAAGATCGGCTTCGTCGCTGAACATGGTGTGCACGCCGAGCCCGCGCAGCACACCGGTCAGCGAGCTGGGCACGTCGAGCGAAACTTTCGGGAGCGCGAGCTCCACCGGCTTGAAGCGGATCTCACCGAGCAGGCTCGCGAGCTTCGCTTGGTCGAGCGCGGCTTCGGCGTCGGCGAGGTCGCCGTCGGGCAGCAGCACGACGGCCTGCAGCCCACCGCCGGCGACCAGCTGCACGGCTTGCCAGCCGTCCGCGTGCGCGTAGCCGAGGCTCTCGCTGAGCCACATGGTCGGCACGTCCCGGGTGCCGGAGGGCGCGTGGAAGGGCGCGTCGGCGGTGTTGGCCTCACGGAACGGCAGCCGCCAGGCGGCCTTCAGGTACAGCGCGTTGACCAGCACGGCGGCGACGTCCCGATCGATCGACCCGGGCGGCAGCAGCTGCGGGATCAGCCCCCGCGTGGTCCGCCCGACGTCGTCGTTGATGAGCGCCCGCGCGGCCTCGGGCTCCTTCTCGAAGGGCGCACCGGCCACAGCGGCCCCGGGCCACCCGGCAAGCTCGGCCTTGAAGGAGTCCTCGAGCGGCAGCCGGTCATCGGCCCACAGCGTGTTGGCGACGGCCAGTTCGGGCTGCTCACCACGCTCTTCCCCGAGCTGAGCGGCCTCCCGTAGCAACCCGGCCTGCTCCCCGACGTCCCCGAGCAAGCCGACAAGCTCTTCCCGGGTCCGCCCCCGCGCGGCGATCGCGGCGAGGGTGAGCGCACTGGCCACCGAATAAGGCGAGAAACAGCTGTTCACGCCCTCGGCACCGAGGGCCCGGTGAACGGCGAGGGCGAACCGGAGGTGGCTGTCCGTGGCCATGCGGGCGAGACTACCGGACCGGGTAACCCCACCGGGCCCCCACGCAGAACTCCGCCCACCGGTGACAAATCCCCCACGGGCCGACGCAGAGCCGGGTGCTAGTGCCGCTCCCCCGAATGCCGGGCCGGGGTAACCGCCGGTGAGCGGAAGACCGGCGCACGCTCGGGACCCGCGCAGGTGATCCCGGCGCAGACCCGCCGGACCTGACCGGCGAACCACCGCCCGCGCACCCGCCCGCCCGCCGGAGCTCACCTCAAGCTGCCGGGCAGGCGGCCCACCCCGGCCAGGCCGCCTGCCCCGGCGGCCGGCCAAGCGCAGGGCTCGCGGGAGTGGTCCTCGCCGCGAGTCGCCAACTCGCGACGACAAGACCGGCATGAGCCAGAGCCGACTCGCGCTCAAGGAGGCAGCGCCCGCCGGAGAAGACGGCTCCCGCCTGGGGAAGCGACTCCCGCCAAAGACAACCCGCTCCCAAAGAGACAGTCACGCCAGAAGGCAGCCCGCACCCAGAGAGACAACATCAGCGCGGGAAAGCCGCTTGCGCATAGGGAGGCAACTCGCGCCCCTGGGGTTGGCCCGCGCACCCGCGCCAGCACCTCGCCCGAAGCGACCATTGCAGCATCTGGCCGGCAAGCGCGCCCAAGAGCCCGCCCGCAACGGCCGCACCCAGCCCACCGCACCATCCGGCCGGCCTGCGCCCAGGAACTCGCCCGAAGCGACCGCACCCCGGTCCGCCGCAGCAGCCGGCCCAGCCGGGCGCGCCGCGAACCGCCCCAGCACCCCACTCCACTCAGCGGTGCAAGCGGGTCACGTGCCACGAGTACCACACGTGGGCCTGCGCGTCCGTCAGTGAAGCGACCTGGTCGATCACCACCCTCAGCAACCCGGCATCGTCCTTCGCCGCGTTCCAAGCCGGTACGAACAGCGGGTCCAAAGACTCCGGCGCCCGCCGAGCCAGGGCGTGCACCAGCTCAGCCAGCAACTCGCGCTGGCCCTCCTGCATCGCCAGCCTCCGGCGGTCGCTCATCACGTACCGCAGCGCCAGTGCCTTCAGCAGCGCCACCTCGGCCGCCACCTGCTCCGGGACCGCCAGGCGGGCGTCATAACCGGTCAGCGGGCTCGTGCCGAACGCCGCTCGGGTGCCCGTGACCGCCGCCGTCGTGAAGCGGCCCACCAGTTCGCTCGTCAGTCTCTTCAGCGCTACCTGGGCGCCCGGCGATCCGTCCGGCTCCGCTTCGGCCAGTGCCGCCACCGCCGGAAGCGCGAGCAACTCCGTCGCCGCGTTCTCCAATGTGGACACCGACTGGGCCGAGAAGTGCTTGGCCGCCGCCTCCGCCACCGCCGCTCGCTCGTCCGGGTGGGCCAGCACGCGCAGTTTGATGCGGCCGGCCAGGACGCCGTCCTCGACGTCGTGGACCGAGTACGCCACGTCGTCCGCCCAGTCCATGATCTGGGCCTCCAGGCACGTGCGCTCCTCGGGCGCGCCTTCGCGGAACCACGCGAACACCGCCGCGTCGTCCGGGTACACGCCGTACTTCGCCTTGCCCGGCTTCCGCGGCCACGGGTACTTCGTCGTCGCGTCCAGGCACGCGCGGGTCAGGTTGAGGCCCCCCGGACCGCCGTCCGGGCCGAGGAGCTTGGGCTCCAGGCGGGTCAGGATGCGGATCGTCTGCGCGTTGCCCTCGAAGCCGCCGCACGCCGCCGCGACCTGGTCGAGTGCGCGCTCGCCGTTGTGGCCGAACGGCGGGTGGCCGATGTCGTGCGCCAGCCCCGCCGTGTCCACCAGGTCCGGGTCCGCGCCCAGCTCCTCGGCGATGCCGCGGCCGATCTGCGCGACCTCCAGTGAATGCGTCAGCCGGGTGCGCGGGACGCCGGTGACCTCGGCGCCCTCCCCCGGCCCGACCACCTGGGTCTTGCCGGCGAGCCGCCGCAACGCGGCCGAGTGCAGCACCCGGGCCCGGTCGCGGGAAAACGCGCTGCGTCCGTCCGCCCGTGCGCCGGGCAGCACCGCGCCCTTCGCCGGCTCCGGCAGCAGGCGGGCGGTGTCGTGTTCGGTGTAACCCACCCGGCCAGCTTAAGCGGGCGCACCGACAAAAAGCTCACCCCAGGAACGTGGCGAACAGGTCGTCGGCCGGTGTCTTCGTCAGCCGGTAGTAGAGCAGCGCGCCGGTCTCCCGGACGATGTACCGCACCTGGGTGACGCGCTCCTGCACGATCGGCCCGCTGTGCGTCGGCGCCGTCCACGCGTCCAGGCCCAGGTCGCCGGCCATGGTCCGGGCCCGGAACGAATGCCACGGGTCGCTGACGAGCACCGCCGTGTGCCAGTCGCGGGCCTCGACCTGCTGGGCGACCGCGCGCAGGCTCCGCAGTGTGTCGCTCCCCTCGCCGACGGCGAGTGTCGCCGACGACGGCACGCCGTGGCGGGTCAGCCAGAGCTGGCCGGCCCGCGCCTCGGTGAAGTTGTCCTCGGCCTTCTTGCCGCCCGCGGTGACGATCGTCTTCGCGACGCCCGCGTCGTAGAGCTGCTTGGCCTTGACCAGCCGGGCCGCGTAGATGTCCGACGGCCGGCCGTTGTACTGGGCCGCACCGAGCACCACGATGACGTCGGCGGGCGTCCGGTCGTTTTCGCGGGCGACCTGCCACACCCGGAACGCCGTACCGCCGACGAGCGCGACCACCACGAGCACGACGCCGAAGGCGATCCGGCGCGCCCAGTTCGCGAGCGACGGTTTGGTGCGTTCAGCGGTACCCACCCGCCCCATCTTGTCAGAACGCCGCCGCCCGCTCAGAGCCAGCCGCGCTCCTCGGCGACGCGGACGGCCTCGGCCCGGGTCCGCGCGCCCGTCTTGCCGATCGCGGCGGACAAGTGGTTGCGCACGGTGCCCTCCGACAGGTGCAGTGCGCGCGCCACGTCGGCCACCGTGCTGCCGTCCCTGGCCTCCCGCAGCACGTCCAGCTCGCGTCCGGTGAGCGGGCTCGCCCCGGTGGCGAGGGATTCCGCGGCCAGCGCGGGGTCCACCACTCGCAGTCCACTGTGGACTCGCCGGACGGCTTCGACGAGCTGCTCGGGCGGGGCGTCCTTGACGACGAACCCGGCCGCGCCCGCCGCCATCGCGCGGGCCAGGTAGCCGGGCCTGCCGAACGTCGTGCAGATGATCACCCGGCACGACGGGAGCGCGGCCCGCAGGTCGGCCGCGGCTTCGAGGCCGTCCTTGCCCGGCATCTGCACGTCCAGCAGGGCGACGTCGGGTTTCGCCTCGCGGGCGGCGGCGACGACCTCGTCGCCCGAGCCGACCTGCCCGACCACCTCGATGTCGCTTTCGAGCCCGAGCACGGTGGCCAGCGCCCCGCGCACCATGGCCTGGTCGTCGGCCAGCAGCACCCGGATCAAGCGAATCCTCCCGCGGGTTCGGCGCGCACGGCCGGGGCGGCCGCGCGCGGTTCTGCGTGCGGGATCTCCGCCCGCACCAGCAATCCTCCCCCGGGCCGGACCGATGTCCGCAACGCGCCCCCCACCGCGGCGAGCCGCTCCGAGAGCCCGCGCAGGCCGTTGCCCGCGACGACCTCGGTGGCCCGGCCGTCGTCCTCGACCTCCAGCCAGGTGTCGCCCAGCCGCACCGTCACCTGCTTGGCTCCGGAGTGCCGCAGGACGTTCGTGACCGCTTCGCGCAGCACGTACCCGAAGGTGTTCTGGAGCTCCGGCCGCACGTTGTCGACGGCGTGCGGCAGGTCGGCGTCGATCTCCGCGGCCCGCAGCGCCGCCCGCGCGCCGGCGAGCTCCGCCGAGAGCGACACTTCGCGGTATTCCGAAACGGTCGCGCGGACGTCGGAGAGCGCGCTGCGCGTGAGGCTCTCGATCTCGCGGATCTCCTCGACCGTGCGCGGGATGTCGCCGGAGCTCTCCAGCACCCGCCGGGCCAGCCCCGCCTTGACGGTGATCGTGGTGAGGCTGTGCCCGAGCAGGTCGTGCAGGTCGCGGGCGACGCGCTGGCGCTCGTTCGCCACCGCCAGGGTGGCGATCTCCTCGTTGGCCCGCTCCAGCCGCCGGACCGCGCGGACGAGGTTGGCCATGAAGAACATCGCCAGCGTCACCGAACCGACCGTGATGAGGTCGCCGTAGTCGGCCAGGAACCGGCCCTCGAGCAGCAGCACGAGGGCGCCGGCGGCCAGCGCGCCGACGTCCAGGAGCACCGACCAGGCGGCCGGGAGCAGGAACACCAGCACCGCCGTGCCGTAGAGCAGGACGAACGCGCTCGCGCTGGTCGTCGCCAGCGTCGCGACCCCCAGCACGTTCATCGTGATCCCGAAGGCCAGCTTCACCTGGCGCTCCCGCTGGAAGAAGAACGGGAAGATCGCGTAGCACAACGCGTACGTGTAGATCAGCACGCCGGTGAGCACGGCCTCGGCCGAAACGCCGGGCTCGGCCAGCAGACCCCGCGTGACCGGGAGGAGGAACGGCAGCAGGAACACCACCGACATGACCGACCACCGCAGGCCCTTCGGACCGCCGCGGCGCCCGGCGTCGGGCAGCGGGTCCTCCCACCACGATTCCTTGTTGTCCAGCCCGAACTTGCGCTTCGCCATCGCCGTTCCTCGTTCTTCCGGCCCTCAGACGCGGGCGCTGTCCTTACGGTAACGCCTGATCACGAGCGCTCCGAGCACGACCGCCCACGCCCCGAGCACGCCGGCCGCGGTCGGCAGGGACACCACCATGTCGCTGGTCACCGCGGGTCGCGCCACCTGCAGCACCCAGTACGTCGGCATGATCTGGGCGACGTCGTGCATCCAGCCCGGCATCGACTCGATCGGGATCCACAGGCCGCCGAGGAAACCCATGCCGAGGGTGACGATCATGTTGACCGGCTGCATCGAATCGGGCGTGCCGAACTGGCCGAGCAGCAGCCCGAGCAGCACCAGCGGGATCGTGCCGAGCCAGACGCCGGCGAAGATCCGGACCCAGCCCGCGGCGTCGAGGTGCACGCCCTCGACCGTCACGGCCAGCAGCGGCACCAGGACCAGCGCGGGCAGCCCCACGAGCATCCCGGAGATGCCCTTGCCCGCCAGGTAACCGGTGCCGGTCAGCGGCGTCAGGCGCAACTGGCGCTGCCAGCCGGCGGCGCGTTCGAGCGCGAGCCGGGCGCCGCTGTTCGTGGCCGCGGCGAACGTCCCGAACGTCATCATGTTGATCATGATCACGGCGGCGATCGCAACGTGGTCCGGCGCGTCCGCCTTCGTGAAGACGTTGGCCTGCAACAGGAACATCAGCACCGGGAAGGCGACGACGAAGATCAGGAACCGCGGCGCCCGGAAGTTGCGGCGGATCTCGGTGACCAGGTAGGTGGCGTTCATCGGACGGGCTCCGCGGTCTCGTCGGCGGTCAGGGAAAGGAAGGCGCCTTCGAGGCCGACGGCCCCGATCTCGACGTCGTGCACGGCCGGGACGGCGGCCTTGAGCGCCCAGAGCGTCTCGTCGGAGTCGGCGCTGGAGATGGCGACGCGGTCGCCGCGCAGCTCGAACTCCTTGACGCCGGGCAGCGCGGCGATCAGCGCCTCGGTGGCGCCCGGGACGGCGGCGCGCAGGGTGCGGCCGCCGGCGAGCGCGCGGACCTCGGCGACGCTGCCGTCGGCGACGATCCGGCCGCGGCGCATCAGCACCACCCGGTCGGCGAACTCTTCGGCTTCTTCGAGGTAGTGCGTCGCGAACACGACCGTGCGGCCGGACTCGGTGAACGCGTACATCGACTGCCAGAACTCGCGCCGCGTCCCGACGTCCATCGCGGCCGTCGGCTCGTCGAGGATCAGCAGGTCGGGGTTGCTGACCAGGGCGACGGCGAAGCGCACGCGCTGCTTCTGCCCGCCGGACAGCTTGTTCGCGCGGCGGCCGGCCAGCTCTTCGACGCCGGCGGCGCGCAGGGCTTCGGCCACCGGCAGCGGGCGGCGGTGCAGGGCCGCGACCATGCCGACGGTCTCGGCGACGGTCAGGTCGTCCATCAGGGCGCCGCCCTGCAGCATCGCGCCGATCAGCCCGGCGCGGACGGCGTCGATCGGCTTGCGCCCGAACACGCGCACTTCGCCGGCGCCGGGGCTGGTCAGGCCGAGGACCATGTCGACGGTGGTGGACTTGCCGGCGCCGTTCGGGCCGAGCAGGGCGACCACTTCGCCCGGGGCGATCGTCAGGTCGAGGCCGTCGACCGCGTGGACGTCGCCGTAGTGCTTCCGCAGGCCGGTGAGGTGGACCGCGGCCCCCGCCGCCACCGCCTGGATGTCTGTTTCTCGCATGCCCCCAGGCTGCCGCCCGGCGGGCCCGGGACCCCAGACCGTGCGTCACGACCTCGCCGTGACAGGTGTCAGGGGTGCCCGGGCCCGGGCGGGTTCAGCAGCCGATGAGGCGGGCCGCCAGGTAGGACTCGAGCTTGTCGATCGCGACGCGCTCCTGCGACATCGAGTCGCGCTCGCGCACGGTCACGGCCTGGTCCTCGAGCGAGTCGAAGTCGACCGTGACGCAGTACGGCGTGCCGATCTCGTCCTGGCGGCGGTAGCGGCGGCCGATCGCCTGCGCGTCGTCGAAGTCGACGTTCCAGTGCTTGCGCAGGGTCGCGGCGACGTCCTTCGCCTTCGGGGTCAGGTCGGCGTTGCGCGACAGCGGGAGCACCGCGACCTTGAACGGCGAAAGCCGCGGGTCGAGCTTCAGCACCACGCGGGTGTCGGTGCCGCCCTTGGCGTTCGGCACCTGCTCCTCGTGGTAGGCGTCGACCATGAAGGCCATCATCGACCGGCCGACACCGGCCGCCGGCTCGATCACGAACGGCCGGTAGCGCTGCCCCGACGCCTGGTCGAAGAACGACAGGTCCTGGCCCGAGTGGTTCGAGTGCGTCGTCAGGTCGAAGTCGGTGCGGTTGGCGATGCCCTCGAGCTCGCCCCACTCCTGGCCCGCGTTGAACGCGAAGCGGTACTCGATGTCGACGGTCCGCTTCGCGTAGTGCGAGAGCTTTTCCTTCGGGTGCTCGAAGTGGCGCAGGTTCTCGGCCTTGATGCCGAGGTCGGTGTACCACTTCGTGCGCTCGTCGATCCAGTACTGGTGCCAGCGCTCGTCCTCGCCCGGCTCGACGAAGAACTCCATCTCCATCTGCTCGAACTCGCGCGTGCGGAAGATGAAGTTGCCCGGCGTGATCTCGTTGCGGAAGGACTTGCCGATCTGGCCGATGCCGAACGGCGGCTTCTTCCGCGACGTCGTCTGGACGTTGGAGAAGTTCACGAAGATGCCCTGCGCGGTCTCCGGGCGGAGGTAGTGCAGGCCCTCCTCCGACTCGACCGGGCCGAGGTAGGTCTTCAGCATCATGTTGAAGTCCCGCGGCTCGGTGTACTTGCCGCGGGTGCCGCAGTTGGGGCAGGGCACGTCGGACAGGTCGTCCTCGGTGGTCTCCTTGCCGCTGCGCGCGGTGTACTCCTCGGCGAGCTGGTCGGCGCGGAACCGCTTGTGGCAGGACAGGCACTCGATCAGCGGGTCGGTGAAGACGTTGACGTGCCCCGAAGCCACCCACACCTGGCGCGGCAGGATCACCGAGGAGTCGAGGCCGACGACGTCTTCACGGCCCTGGACGACGGTCTTCCACCACTGGCGCTTGATGTTGTCCTTCAGCTCGACCCCGAGCGGGCCGTAGTCCCACGCCGAGCGGGTACCGCCGTAGATGTCCCCGCTGGGGAAGACGAAACCACGGTTCTTGCACAGGCGGACTACGGTCTCAATGGTGTTCGTGGGCACTCCACGCTCCGGAAGCATGCGGGGACGGTTATCGGACTAGAACGTCCAGGGTATCCGCCGGGGCCCAGCGGTTATCGCGCAGGCTACGGCCGCGACACCAGCGACGCCGTCACGACGCGGTTGTCCTCGTAGCCCTCGGTCCCGCCGACGTATTCGCCACCGCAGGTGACCAGCAGCAGCTTGTGCGGGCCATCGGGGTCGAAGAGCTGCTCGGAGCGCCCGGCGAGGTCGGTCTTGTGGACGGTCTCGACGGCGTCGACCCGGTAGACCCAGGCGCCGCCGGCGGTGTCGGTGAGCTTGACCTCCTGGCCCCGCTCGACCTGCCAGAGTTCCATGAACGGGCCCTTCTTGCCCTTCCAGTTCACGTGCCCGGAGAGCAGGGCGACGCCGTGGCCGGCGCCCAGTTCGGCGCCCCACCAGGCGGCTTCGTCGAGGCCCTCGGGGATCTTGAGCGCGCCGTTCGCGTCGAGGTCCTCCTGGACGAGCTTCGCGGTGCCGCCGCCGGGCAGGCTCAGGTGCACCGGGTCGCGGCCGGAGTCCTTCTGTTCGGCGGGCTGGTTCGTCGCGGCGGGCGTCCCGGTGCCGTTCGCGACCGCGGGTTCATCCTTTCCGGTGAAGATGAGCAGGGTGGCGACCAGCGCGGCGACGACGAAAGCGCCGGCGACGCCGACGATCCACCAGCGGCCGGAGCCCTTCTTCCGCTCCGCCGGGTTCTGCTCCTGCATGGGGTCTGGCTCCTTCGCTCGGGTGACTCGGCGAAGGAACACATGCGGCGGCGGGTGCGGGAGGTTGCACCGGGATCGCGGTTCGGTCCGGCTCGGCCCGGCTTGGCCCGGCTCGACTCGGGCTCGGCCCGGCCCGGCTTGGCTCGGCCCGGCTTGGCCCGGCTCGACTCGGGCTCGGCCCGGCCCGGCTTGGCTTGGCCCGGCTTGGCTTGGCCCGGCTCGGCTCGGCCCGGCTTGCCCGGCTCGACTCGGCCCGGCTGGCCCGGCCGGCTCGACCCGGCCCGGCCCGGCTTGGCCCGGCCCGGCCCGACTCGGGCTCGGCCCGGGTCGGCTCGGCTCGGGCTCGGCTCGGGCTCGGGCTCGGCCCGGCTCGGGCTCGGCTCGGGCTCGGCCCGGCCCGGGCTCGGCCCGGCTCGGTTCGGGTCGACCCGGCCCGACTCGGCTTCGTGGAGCGGGCTCGGCATAGCTCAATACGGCCTGGCTCGGGCGAGGCAGGGGCTCGGGTCCGACGGGGGACCACCGACGGGCGGGGACCACCGACGGGCGGGGTCCACCGGCGGGCGGGGTCCACCAGCGGGCGGGCCGGCGGCCGGAAGCAAGCCTGCGTGCGCCACCGCGGCCCGGCCGACCGCACGACTCGGGCGGGCCCGGGCGCAGGCCTCAGGCGGGATCCGGTGAGCGACCAAGCGCGGGATCAGCCGGGCGGGCGGGTCACCAGGTTCGCCGTGACCAGGCGGTTCTCGTCGTAGCCCTCGGTGCCGCCCACGTAGTCGCCGCCGCAGGTGACCAGGACCAGGCGGTGGGGGCCGCTCTGGTTGAACCAGCTCTGGGCCTGCTGCGGGAGCGCTTCCTTCGCAAGCGTCACCACCTGGTCGACGCGGTAGACCCAGCGGCCGCCGCGGGCGTCGACGATGCTGACCTCGTCGCCGGCGCGGGTGCGCCACAGCTCGTCGAACGGGCCGCGCTGCCCCTCCCAGTTGACGTGGCCCGACAGCAGCGCCGTGCCGCGGTCCGCGCCCAGCTTCGCGCCCCACCAGGCCGCGTCCCCGAGGCCGCGGGGAATCGGCAGCACGCCCGTGTCGGTCAGTTCCGTGCGGACCAGCCGCGCGGTCGCGCCGTCGGGGAGCCGGACCGTGCCCGGGCGCTGCTGGGCCACCGATTCGCTGTCCGCGGGCAGCACCGCCGGGGCCGCGTTCTCCCCCGGCAGCGAGCCCGGCGGCGGGGCCGCCAGCGGGGCCGCCGTCGGGGGCAGCCAGGTCAGCAGGACGATCCCGGCCGCGAAAGCGGCCACGGCCAGCGCGGCCGCGACGGCGGCCAGCGCGGTGCGGAGCACCTAGTCCGTCCCGGTTTTGCGCCGCCGCCCGAGCAGCAGCGCGACCGCCGCGAAGAACACGCCGCCGAAGAGCAGGCCGATGCCGAGCGGGACGCGGGAGCCGTCGCCGTCGGTCGCGGGGGCCGCCGCGCCGAGGTAGCCGGCCGGGACCTGCGTCGGGACCGCCGCCTGCGACGCGCTCGTGCCGCCCGCCTGGTTGCCCGCCTTCGCGACGAACCCCTTGGGGACCGAGCAGCTGACGCCGCCGAGCACGATGTTCGTCACGACGTCCTGCACCGCGGCGCCCTGCGCGTCCTTGACGTGGGTGGTGATCTCGACGCGCCAGCCGGCGACGGCTGTGAAGTCGCCGCCCCGCCAGCCGTCCTGCCGGATCAGCTGGTCGAACGCGCCGACGCGGGTCAGCTTGAGGTCGGAGACCGTGGTGGCCTTGTCCGCGTTCGCGATGTCGCCGGGCGGCCCGAGCCGCAGGTTGGCCAGCTGGAGGCCGGCGTTGCCGCCGGGCACCGGGACGATGCCGAGCGCCCCGTCGGCCTGGCGCACCCACAGCCGTGCGACGGACGTGGTGGCGGTGAGCTTGGCGGGGCCGGTGCAGTCCACGGCCGACTTCGCGCCTTCGAGCACGAGCACGGTGTTGTCGACCGCCTTCGCCGCGCCCTGCCAGACGTCGCGCAGCGCGTAGTTCGTCTCCGCGACGGCCGTGGGCACCGTGGTGGCCTGCAGCGCGGCGACGACGTTGTGGTCGCGGCTCGCGACACCCGGCGGGTACGGGTTCTGTGACGCGCTGTAGCGGCCCAGGTCGATCTGGTAGTGCCCGCCGAAGGTCGCGCGCTCGCCGTCGTCCTTCGGGACGGTGACGCGGTCCGTGCCGAGCTTCGACTGACCTGGCAGCAACGGCGAGCGCTGCGTCTCGGTGATGAGGGCGCCGCCGCGCTGACCTTCGCCGCCGATCCGGACCGACGCGATGTTCGCGAACGAGACCGGCCCGGACTTCTCGTCGACAGCCTGCGTCTGAGCCCCGGCCAAACCCACTCCGACCAGCGGGAACACGACAGCCGTCAGCGCTGCTGCCTTGGTTGCGAAACGGGTCATGTCTCCCCACTGGTGTGCTTGGGCGCGGCGCCGGCTGTGCGAGAAGCGGCAAAACGCTCCGCGACAACCTTGCACCGTCGGCCACTACATGCGAAGCCGAAGAGCCAATATCCCACGAACTCACCCGAACGGGGTAATACGACCAGCCGTACTTCGCAGCTCGGCGCCGGGGCGGGGCTCCCGTCCGGGGGAACACTAGGATGGGCGGCGCCGTTATCGGCAATGACTACGGAATTCATGGTCCGGACGGGCAGGGTGGAGGCGGGCATGGCGACGGTGACCGGGAGTGGCGCCCAGCCGGGCCTCGCGGACTGCGCACCGGCGGCCGAGCCGGTGCACCCGTCACCATCGGTGCTGACGGACGCGGGCGACCTGCTGCGCGCGCTGGCCGCGCCGGTGCGGATCGCGATCGTCCTGCAGCTGCGGGCCGCCGACCGGTGCGTGCACGAGCTGGTGGACGCCCTCGACGTCGCGCAGCCGCTGATCAGCCAGCACCTGCGGGTGCTGAAGACGGCCGGGGTGGTGCAGGGCGAACGCCGCGGCCGCGAGGTGGTCTACCGGCTCGCCGACGACCACCTGGCGCACATCGTGGTCGACGCCGTGGCCCACGTGCAGGAAGGAAAGTGATGAACCCCGCCGCGCCGCGCAGCCAAGCCCCGGTGCCCGGGCGCCGATCGACCCGGCAGCGAGCCGCGGTGGTCGAGCTGCTGAGCACCGTCGACGACTTCCGCTCCGCCCAGGAACTGCATGACGAGCTGCGCAAACGCGGCGACGGCATCGGCCTGACGACGGTGTACCGCACCCTGCAGTCGCTGTCGGAGGCCGGCGAGATCGACGTGCTGCGCACCGACTCCGGCGAAGCGATCTACCGCCGCTGCTCGGCGCACCACCACCATCACCTGGTCTGCCGCCTGTGCGGCCGGACGGTGGAGGTCGAGGGCCCGGCGGTCGAGCGCTGGGCGGAGAAGATCGCGGCGGAGCACGGGTTTTCGGAGATCTCGCACACGGTGGAGATCACCGGCACCTGCGCGGAGCACTAGCCCGGTCACGGGTCGCCCGGGCGCGGACCCGCACGACGCGGTGGGCCGGCGCCGGTGCACTGGCGGTGGCACGTTCGCCGGGCGGCCGGGTCGCGTTGCGAGGCCGCGTCACGCTCGTGGGGCGGTCGGCCAAGCTACGTCGTCGATGGCCAGCCAAGGAGCCGCGGCCAGCTCGGTCGGGGTCAGTCCTGCGATCGCCCTCGCTTCGCGGTGCAGGTGGGATTGGTCGGCGTAACCACTTCGCGCGGCGACCGTCGCCGCGGTGTGGCCGGTGGCCAAGAGGTGGGCCGCGTGGTCGAAGCGCACCAGCTGGGCCGCTCTCTTCGGCGTCAGCCCCAGCTGGGATCCGAAGCGGGACCACAGGCGCTTGCGGCTCCAGCCGAGCTCTTCGGCCAGGCCGTCGACCCGGACCCGCCCCCGGGCGGCGAGGGTCCGGCGCCAAGCCTGGACGACCTCCGGCTCGACGCGCGGGCGGGTCGCCAGCCGGCGGGCGAGGACGTCCGACGCGACGGCGAAGCGTTCGTCCCAGGACGGGGCGGCGCGCAGCCTCTCCTCGACTCGCTCGGCGTCGCGTCCCCAGACCTCCTCGAGGGTGGCCACGGCGCCCGTCAGTTCCGTCGAAACGCCGAGCAGCGCGGACGCGATCACCGGGGACAGCCGGATCTGGAGGCACGTGCCCTCCTGGCCGCCGGTTCGGATGGCGCCGGGGAGGAGGCCGGCGACGAAGCTGCCGCGCCGGCGTGTGCCGCCGGCTTCGCGGACGATGCCGCCCGTTTCGCTCAGGTCGAGGAACAGCGTGACGGACGGGTGCGCGACCATCGCGATGCCGACGTCCGCGCGGATCCGCTGGCGGAACCCCGCCATCACGACGCCCGGCAGCCGCGTGGCCGGGCGCGGGACGGCGACCTCCACGTCCGCCCACTTCCAGCCGGTCGGCAGCACGTACGCAGCTTAGGCCGGGGCGGCGTCGGCCGTCGCGAAGTGCAGAAGCAGTTCGCTAGTCGGCTTCGGGGCCTCGAAGAGCGGGATGTGCCCGACGCCGGGGAGCAGTTCGACGCGCGCGCCCGGCACCGCCTCGTACTGGTGCGCCGACCGCGGGTCCCAGCGGGGGTCCGCCGCGCCGAACACCACCAGCACGGGCCGGCCGAGGCCGGCGAGGCGCTCGGGGACGCTCCGTTCGGCGACGTACGCGGAGTAGTCGCGCAGGATCCGCCGGAACGTGCGGTAGCCGATGTTCTTCAGATCGGCGACGGCGTCGTCCGGGACGTCCACCGGGCGGGCGGTCGTCGCGCGGATTCCCTTGCGGATCACCGCGTCCGACCGCCGTGCCCACAGCAGCGGGCCGAACGGCGGGGCCAGCAGGGCGCGGATCACCCACGGCTGCGGCAGCAGCGCGTCGAGGCTCGGGCCGGTGCTGACCAGCGCCAGCGACCGCACCAGGTCGGGGCGTTGTTCCGCCAGCGCCGTCGCGACGTAGCCGCCGCTGGAGTGCCCGGCCACGGTGACCTGCGCCGGCCCGAGGTCGTCGAGCAGCGCGGCCACGCGAGCGGCCTGCCCGGGCACGGCGTACGACGCCGCGGGCGGCGACTGGCCGCACCCCGGGAGGTCGACCCGGATGACGTGGTGGCGGGCGGCGAGGATCCTGGCGATCGGACCCCAGGACGCGCCCGAAGCACCCGATCCGTGGATGAGCAGCAGGGGTGGCGCCTGCTTCGCACCGTCGTGGACGACGTGCATCCCGTGCGTACTGCCGTGAACTCCCATGTGCCGGAATCTAAGCCGCCGCCGGCCGTCCGTCTTGGACGAATGTCAGTACTCGTAAGGATCCTTGGGGGCCGGGACCGTCGCCAGCGAGGACGGGGTCAAGTCGGGGGTGTAGCTGTTCGCCTTCGTGGCCGTGCCGGGGACCACCTGGCCGGTCACCCGGATCCACGCGTCGCTCGCCAGGTGGTCCGCTTCGCCGCCGCGGAGGCGGACCGTCACCGGGAACGCGTCGGCCGCGCAGCAGCTGATCACCAGGCGGGCCAGCAGGGTTCCGCCGTCGGCGTGGACGACGAACCCGGTCAGGGAGACGGTGCGGCCGTTCAGGGTGCCTGCCGCGTCCCAGCCCGCGCGGCTGACGAACTCGTTGACCGCCAACGGAACCGGGTCGCCGGCCGGGAGTGGCGGGAACGACGCCGCGTTGGCCGCCGCCGCGCTCGCCGGGACCCTGGACTCCGTGCGGATCACCGAATCGGCGCCGAGGGCCGGGGGTGCGACCAGGAACACCGCCAGTACCGGGACCAGCAGGAGCCACGCCGGGCGGGCCGAGTGGGCGTGGCCGTGACCGTCGTCCGGGGAACCCGGCTCGACGACGGCCGGGTGCGCCTCGCCGTCGGGGCGGGAGGTGCGGACGGACAGCAGGTCGCGCACGATCGCCACCGCGCCCAGCAGCACCATCACCGCGCCGCCCGTGATGATCCAGGGTTGCTGCGCAGGCTTCACGTACCTCAAGTAGTCGCCGTTCAGCGCGATCTTGATCAGCGCTCCGCCCAGCAGGAGCAGCAGGATGTTCTGCGTCTCGCGCTTCACGCCACCCCCACCAGAACCCCGGCCACGACCGCGCAGGCCGTGGCCACCACGAACGTCGCCGGGGCGAAGCGGATCGCGAACGAGCGGCCGAACGTGCCTGCCTGCAAGGCGAACAGCTTGACGTCCACCGCCGGGCCGACGACCAGGAACACCAGCTTCGGCAGCAGCGGCAACGCCGTCAGGGACGCCGCCACGAACGCGTCCGCCTCGCTGCACAGCGCCAGCACCACCGCGAGCACCGCCATCACCAGCACACCGAGCACGAGCTGCTCGCCCAGTACGCCGAACCACTTCGCCGGCACCAGCACGTTCAGCGCCGACGAGATCAGCGCGCCCAGCACGAGGAATCCGCCGGCCTCCACCAGGTCCGTGCGGGCCGTTTCGGCGAACACCCGCCACCGCTGCCCCGGCGCCACTTCGGGGAGGCGGCGCAGCGCGCGGGCAGTGATCCATTCGAGCTTGCCCCAGCGGGCCCACAGCCAGCCCATCACCATCGCCGTCGCCAGCGAGCCGGCGAAGCGGGCCAGCACCATCTCCGGCTTGCCGGGGAACGCGACCGCGGTGGCCACCAGCACCACCGGGTTCACCGCCGGCGCCGCCAGCAGGAACGTCAGCGCCGCGGCCGGTGCCACGCCCTGTCCCATCAGCCGGCGGGCCACCGGCACCGACGCGCACTCACAACCCGGCAGCGCGACCCCGGCCAGCCCGGCCACGCCGACCGCCGCACCGGACCGGCGGGGCAGCACCTTCTCCAGCACGCGAGCCGGCACGAACGCCGCGATGGCCCCGCTGATCAGCACGCCCAGCACCAGGAACGGCAGCGCCTGCACGCACACGGCGACGAACACGGTCGAGCCGGTGCGCAACGCGGGCACGTCGAACAGCTGCTGCAGCCAGCCCTGGCCGAGGATCGCGACCAGCAGGATCGCGCACAGCACCTCGACCGAGCTGATCCGGAAGCGGCGCGTGCGCCGGCCGGGCTCGGTGCCGGAAGTGGAAACGATGTTCACGACGACGATGATGCCAGTGCCCACCGACACGAAATGACCCGCACAGGTCGCGAACGGTCGGATCCGGTCCGTTTCCGACCGGAATCCGCCGTTCGCGGCGGAATCTCCACCCCTTGTGGGTTACCCGGCGGACCCGATACCCGGCAATTCCGTCCGCAGCTGCGACGCCGTCGACACGACCAGCATCAGCAACGTCCCCAGCGCCGCGGCGTCCAGGCCCGCGGCCGGGAACGCGTACCGCAGCGTGACGTCGACCCCGGAGTCGGTGTGCCCGACGCCGAGCGTCCCGAACAACCCCTGCCCCGCCCGCTCGGCGACCGCGACCGACAGCCCGGGCCCGTCCGCCAGGTCCCAGCCGACCACACAGGTCAGCGAGAGCACGGTGAGCCCCTCGCCGAGCCGGGTCGCCTGGATGACGCACGGGACGTCGCCGTGGGAGAACGTCAGCGCGCCGTCGTCGTCGACGCGCACCTCGAGGTAGCGCTCGAGCGCTTCCTTCGCCTGCGTCAGCAGTTCCGCGGTCTCCGCCGCTTCGGTCGCGCTCACGAGGAGGCCGCCTGGTCCACGGCGCCGCCGAAACGCCTGTCCCGCTTCGCGAACTCCAGGCAGGCGCGCCACAGGTGCGTCCGGTCGAAGTCCGGGAACAGCGTGTCCTGGTAGACCATCTCGGCGTACGCGGACTGCCACAGCAGGAAGTTCGACGTCCGCTGCTCCCCCGAGGGCCGCAGGAACAGGTCCACGTCGGGCATGTCCGGCTGGTACAGGTACTTGCCGATGGTCTTCTCGGTGACCTTGCCGGGGTCGAGCTTGCCGTCGGCGACGTCGCGCGCGATCCGCTGCATCGCGTCGCCCAGCTCGGCCCGGCCGCCGTAGTTGACGCACATCGTCATGTTCAGCGCCGTGTTGTGCTTGGTCTTCTCCTCGGCCGCCTGCAGCTCCTTGATCACCGAAGCCCACAGCTTGGGACGGCGGCCCGCCCACCGGATGCGCACGCCGATCGAGCCGAGGTAGTCGACCTGGCGGCGGATGGTGTCGCGGTTGAAGCCCATCAGGAACCGCACCTCTTCGGGGCTGCGCTTCCAGTTCTCCGTCGAGAACGCGTACACCGAGAGCCACTTGACGCCGATTTCGACGGCGCCGGCGGCGACGTCGATCATCACCGCCTCACCGCGCTTGTGGCCTTCGATCCGCGGCAGCCCGCGCTGGTTGGCCCAGCGGCCGTTGCCGTCCATGACCAGCGCGACGTGCTTCGGCACCAGCTCGCGAGGGATTTCCGGCGGCTTGGCGCCGGTCGGGTGCGGATCGGGGGCCCGCAGCTCATACCGCGACGCCTTGTTCTCGCGTCCCCTGCGCAGCACTGCGAGCCTCCCTGACTGGGTGAAACCGATCAGCCCGACCTTACTGCCCGGGCGCGGTGGTCTCCCGGGCACGTCGCTCGACGAGGGGAAGGGACCGGAGCTGGCGCTCCAGGTGCCACTGCAGGTGCGCCGCGACCAGGCCGCTCGCGTCGCGGCGGGTGCCGGGCAGGGTCGACTCAGCCATCGTCCACTCGCCGTGCAGCAGGGCCGTGAGCAGGTCCAGGACCTCGGGCGCGGGGTGCACGGACCCCGGGACGCGGCAATCCTGGCACATCGACCCGCCCGCGGGGACGCTGAACGCGACGTGCGGGCCCGGCAGGCCGCAGCGGGCGCACTCGGTGAGCGCGGGCGCCCAGCCGGCGTAGGACATCGCGCGGAGGAAGAACGCGTCGAGCACGAGGGACGCGTCGCGCTCGCCCGCGGCGAGGGACCGCAGCGCGCCGCAGACGAGGAGGTAGAGCTTGAGCACCGGCTCGCCCTCTTCGGCCGAGAGCCGGTCCGCGGTTTCGGCGATCGCGCTGGCCGCGGTGTAGCGCTGGTAGTCGGCGACCAGCGGCAGCTGGAACGCGTCGACGGTCTCGACCTGGGTGATGACGTCGAGCGTGCGCCCGGTGTAGAACTGCACGTCGACGTGGCCGAACGGCTCCAGCCGGGCCCCGAAGCGGGACGACGTCCGCCGCACGCCCTTCGCGACGGCCCGGACCTTGCCGTGCCGCCGGGTCAGCAGGGTGACGATCCGGTCGGCTTCACCCAGCTTGTGCGTGCGCAACACCACCCCGGTGTCGCGGTAGAGGTTCACCACCCCGACATCGTCCCACTTCCGGGCGATGGCGGGGTGGTGCGCCCCGCGGGAATCAGCAGTAGTAGCCCGTGCAGTACGTGGCGGCGGTCGTGAGCGCGACGATCCAGACGATGATCGCGATCACGCAGCCGAGGCCGCCGACGATGGTGGCGATCAGGCAGAGCGTCTTGGTCGTCCGCGAGGCCTGCTCCGCCATCGCGTAGTTGCCCTGCATCTTGTACGTCTGGACCTCGTTCGACTTCATGATCGCGAAGATCGCGAGGATCCAGAACAGGAAGATGCAGCCGATGGCCCAGCCCTTGTAGTCCTTGATCTGGTTGATGTCGCCGCCACCGCCGGGCATGCCGTAGCCGGGGGCGCCGAACCCACCGGTGGGCGGCTGGCCGTACGGCGCGGGCTGGCCATAGGGCGCGGGCTGCCCGTACGGGGCGGGCTGGCCGTAGGGCGCGGGCGTAGCGCCGGACGGCGGGCCGTAACCCGGCTGCTGCGGCTGCTGGCCGTAGGGCTGCTGCTGGCCGTAGGGATCGGTCATGAACTTGTACCCCAACTACTCGTGATTTTCCGCCGGGTCACCCCGTCGGTGGTGCGGGAAAAGCTAGTGCTGGCCGAACTGCCCCGGGTCGATCTTGCGGGTCTGCTCGGTCTCGTCCTGGTTCTCGGGACGCAGCATCTGGGTGCGCTCGGCCTGCTCGTCGAAGGCGGACGCGCCGCCGGTGTCCGGGCGCAGCATCTGGGTGCGCTCGGCCTGCTCGTCGAACGGGGACCCGCCGGGCGGCGGCGCGAGCGGCTGGCCCGGCTGCGGGAAACCACCGGAGGGCGGCTGCGGCTGGCCGAAACCGCCCGGCGCCGGCTGGTCGAACGCGCCCGGGGCGGGCTGCTGCGGGAACCCACCGGACTGCGGCGGCTGCCCGAACCCACCCGGCTGCGGCTGGCCGAAACCGCCCGGCGCCGACGGCGGCTGCTCGAAACCACCGGAGGGCGGCTGCGGCTGGCCGAACCCACCGGGCGCGGACTGCGGCTGCTGCGGGAAACCGCCGGGCGCCTGCTGGCCGAACTGGCCGGCCGGCGGGTAACCACCCGCGAACGACTGGGCGCCCGGTCCGAAGGGCGAGGGAGCGGCGGCGTCGTCGGCCCGGACGACGACGGTGCCGACGATCTTGTCGGCGAGCGTCTGGGACTTGTCGTCCCACAGCGGCCAAAGCCAGCCGACGTAGCAGATGATGTTGTCGACGAAGTGGGCGAGGTCGCGCACGAACGCCATGGCCGGACCGACCGGCTGTCCGTTGTCCTCGCGGACCAGCTTGACCTTGGCGATCCGCTTGCCCACCGACTGGCCGGTGTTGCCCTGCTGGATCCACCGGTTGTAGATGGTCCAGCCGAGCCAGGCGAGCGACCCGATCACGGCCAGGAGCGAGCCGGCGTCCCCGCCGGCGAAGGACAGCGGGATGACGATCAGGTACAGCACGTAGATGGGCCCGAAGTCGATGAGCCAGCCGATCGCGCGCTGGCCCCAGTCCGCGTAGTTCCGCGGGGCGCCGAAGGGGGTACCCGGCTGGCCGTACGGCGCGGGCTGACCGAACGGCGACGGCTGGCCGTACGGCGTCGGTCCCGGCTGTCCGAACGGCTGCTGGCCCCCGGGCTGCTGCCCGAAGGACTGCTGGCCGTAGGGATCGGTCATTGGGTCTTCCCCTCGCTGGTCACTTCCCCGACGCGCGGAAACGGATCCGCCCTCATCGGTCCGGTCCGCGGGAGCGTACTCGCTCCGGTCGCGGCCGCGCCTCCCAGGCATCGGCTGTCCGGGTGACCCGCGCGCCGGTCCGACGCGGCGGGCGGAGCACCGGTTCCCCGGCGCGCCGGATTCAGACGCGCAGCGCCGTGAACGGCGCGAACGGCAGGTTGCGGATGACGAACCAGACGACGAACACGAGGGAAAACACCAGTGGTGTCCAGCGCCAGTGCAGCCAGCTGTCCATCGCCCGGCCGCGCAGCCGCCCGAGGGTCCACGTGGCCGTGCTCCACACGAACAGCAGCACGACCACGAACGACACGGCGTTGTAGTGCAGCGCCGCCGGGATGTCCCCGTGCATCAGGCTGTACGCCATCCGCATGCCGCCGCAGCCGGGGCAGTCGATGCCGAACAGCGCCTTGGTCGGGCAGACGGGCAGGAACCCGCCGGGGGTGGTCGGGTCGCCGGCCCAGACGACCGCGCAGCACACGCCGAGCCCGGCCACGAGGGCCAGCGGCGGCGCGAGCGCGCGCAGCTTGGCCTTCGTGCCCCGCGCCGGGATTCCCGTGTAGACGGTCGTCGCGATCACGGCGTGTACCGGTCCGCGTTCGCGCCGACGACCACGATCATCACCACGATGAACGCGATGTAGAGCAGCAGGAGGATCCCGGTCGTGATCGCCGACCACATCGCCCACTTGCGGGCGTCGTCGGCCGCCTTCCGCGCCTCGGCGTGCATGCCTTGGAACCACAGCGAACTGACCTGGCTGGACTTCACGATCGAGACGATGCCGAGCGGCAGGCAGCAAAGCACCGTGCTCAGGATCGCCCAGACCATGTTGTTGTCCGGCGGTGGCCCGTAGTTCGGCGGCGGGTAGCCGTAGCCGTAGCCATAGCCGGGCGGCGGCCCGCCCGGGGGCGGGTACGGCGGCGGGTACTGGTCGGTCACCGGGATCCTCCTGCTGTTCGGCTACGTCAGTATGACGTCGTGCCCGCGCCGAACGTGAAGACGCCCGCGATCATCAGGATGATCCACAGCACGAGCCACACGACACCGACGACCGCGGAGATGATCGCCCACTTCTTGGCGGAGTCGGCGGCTTCCTGCGCGGCGGCGGTCTGGCCCTGCGCCCAGAGCCCGTTCACCTTCGCGGCCTGCACGATCGACACGACGCCGAACGGGAGGCAGCAGAGGATGGTGGTGAGGATGGCCCACACCAAGTTGTTGCTCGGGGGCGGGCCCGGCTGGTACCCGCCCGGCTGGCCGCCGGGGTAGTTCGGCTGCCCGCCGGGCTGGTCGCCGGGGTAGTTGGGCATGCCCTGGCTGTCGGTCATTTCGGTCGGTCCCCTTCGTCGTGCTCCATGGACGACCACTGGTTCAGCGGCCGCCCCGACCGGCCGCGGTGTGGTCGAGGTGCGAACTGTAGGGGGCCGGATCGGCGCGCGCCCCGGGATTGGTGCCGTCGCGACCGAATCGAGACCAGGAATTCCCGCGGGCGTCCCACCCGCCGGTCAGAAGCCCAGCCGGCGCAGCTGACGGGGGTCGCGCTGCCAGTCCTTGGCCACCTTGATGTGCAGGTCGAGGTACACCTTGGAGCCGAGCAGCCGCTCGATGTGCTTGCGGGCGGTGGCACCGACCTCGCGCAGGCGCTCGCCCTTGTGCCCGAGGATGATGCCCTTCTGGCTGGGCCGTTCCACGTACAGGAACGCGTGCACGTCGATGAGGTCGTCGCGGCCTTCGCGCGGCAGCATCTCTTCGACGGTGACGGCGATCGAGTGCGGCAGCTCGTCGCGGACGCCTTCCAGCGCCGCCTCGCGGATCAGCTCGGCGACCAGGGTCTGCTCGGGTTCGTCGGTGAGCTCGCCGCCCGGGTAGAGCTGGGGGCCTTCGGGCAGCCGCTCGACGAGCAGCTTCGCCAGCGTGTCGACCTGGAAACCGTCCACTGCGGACACCGGCACCAGCTCGGCGAAGTCCATCACTTGCTGCAGGGCGAGCAACTGTTCGGCGACCTGCTGGGGCTGCACGAGGTCGGTCTTCGTGACGATGCCGACGACCGGGGTGCGCTTCGCGATCTTCTGCAGCTCGGCGGCGATGAACTTGTCGCCGGGGCCGATCTTCTCGTTCGCCGGCACGCAGAGGCCGACGACGTCCACTTCGGACCACGTCGCGTGCACGATGTCGTTGAGCCGCTCGCCGAGCAGGGTGCGGGGGCGGTGCAGGCCGGGCGTGTCGATGAGGACGAGCTGCGCGTCCTCGCGGTGGACGATGCCGCGGATGGCGTGCCGGGTGGTCTGGGGCTTGCTGGAGGTGATCGCGACCTTCGTGCCGACGAGGGCGTTGGTCAGCGTCGACTTGCCCGCGTTGGGGCGGCCGACGAAGCAGGCGAAGCCGGAGCGGTGTTCGGTCATCGCTCGAGCACCTCGAGCACTGTGCCGTCCGGGGCGGCCAGGATGATCGGCGCGTACTTCGCGATGTCGCGGACCGCGTGCACGGACGCGCCCTTGAGCAGGCCTTCTTCGCTGACGACGGCGGCGGCCTCGATGCCTTCGGCGCCGCTGGACAGCGCGGCGGCGACCGCGGCCTGGAGCGCGGTGAGCTTGAACGACGGCTGGTCGACCGTGCCGGCGGCGTAGGTGCGGCCGTCGGTGTCGCGGACCGCGGCGCCCTCGGGGGCCTGGATGCGGGCGCGCGAGGACCGGGCCAGCACGACCAGCTTCTGGTCATCCGCCTCGAGGTCAGGCATGTTCGACGCTCCTGTCGCGTTCGTCGGGGTGGGGTACGCGCGTACGGCGGCGGGTGGTCCGGTCGCCCGGGTCCGTCATCGCGTCGGCGTCGGCCGGGTGCACCACGACGGAGGTGATCCGCATGCGGCCGCGCCGGTCCTTGCCCCCTTCGGCGAACAGCCGAAGGCCGGCGACCTCGGCTTCGGCCCCCGGCAGCGGGACCCTACCCAGTCGTTCCGCGAGCAGGCCGCCCACGGTCTCCACGTCGTGGTCTTCGAGGTCGATGCCGAAGAGTTCGCCCAGGTCGTCGACGCCCATCCGGGACGACACGCGGACGGCGCCGCCGTCGAGCTCCTCGACCTCGGGGCGCTCGTCGGCGTCGGACTCGTCGGTGATCTCGCCGACGATCTCCTCGAGGACGTCTTCGATGGTGAGCAGGCCGGCGGTGCCGCCGTACTCGTCGACGGCGATCGCCATGTGGTTGTGCGAGCGCTGCATTTCCTTGAGCAGCTCGTCGAGGCGCTTCGAGTCCGGGACGAAGGACGCTTCGTTCATCAGCGTGCTGACGATGGTGCTGGCGCCGTCCGGGTCCATGTACGCCGCCATCAGGTCCTTGATGTTGACGACGCCGACGATGTCGTCGACCGACTCGTCGATCACCGGCAGGCGGGTGAAGCCGGTGCGCAGCGCCAGCGCCAGTGCCTGCCGGACGGTCTTGGTGCGCTCGATCCAGACGATTTCGGTGCGCGGCACCATGACTTCGCGGGCGACGGTGTCGCCCAGCTCGAACACCGAGTGGATCATCTCGCGCTCGGAGTCCTCGACGACGCCGCGTTCCTGGGCGAGGTCGACGAGTTCGCGCAGCTCGACTTCGGAGGTGAACGGGCCTTCGCGGAAGCCCTGGCCGGGCGTGATGGCGTTACCGATGAGGATCAGCAGCCGGGACAGCGGGCCGAGGACGGAGCCGAGCACGCGGACGGGCCCGGCGACGTAGCGGCCGATGCGGTAGGGGTGCTGGCGGCCGAGGGTGCGGGGGCCGACGCCGATGAGGACGTAGCTGACCACGACCATGACGACGGCGGCGACGAGCACGGCCAGGCCGAGCGGGGCCAGGCGGGTGCCCACGAACACCGTGACGAGCACCGTCGCGGTGAGCTCGCAGCCGAGGCGGAGCAGGAGCAGCAGGTTGATGTGCCGCCGTCGTTCGGCGACGACCGCCGAGAGGTGGCGGGCGCCGGGCAGCCCGAGCCGGGCGAGGCCGTCGGCCCGGGCCTGCGAGACGGTGCTGATGGCGGCGTCGGCCGCCGCGAAGACGCCCGCCAGGAGGACGAGCGCGATCGCGAAGAGGAGCTGGACCATGACCGGCGGCTAGGGTCTCGCGCCGGGGGTCCGGTGACGGCGGCCCGGCCTCGTGGTGCCGGGCACTACGGCGTTTCCCCGGCCGGCGGCTCGGTCGCGTCGAGTCCGGCGATGCCGAGGACGCGGTCGTCGGTGTTGCGCTGGGCGTTCTGCTTGTCCAGTGCGGCGACGGCGTCCTGGTACTCGCCGAGGATCCGCTTCTGGAGGGCGAACATCTCGCGCTCCTCGGCGGGTTCGGCGTGGTCGTAGCCGAGCAGGTGCAGGCAGCCGTGCACGGTGAGCAGGTGCAGCTCGTCGATCAGGGCGTGGCCCGCGGTCTTGGCCTGGTCCTTGGCGAACGCCGGGCAGAGCACGATGTCGCCGAGCAGCGCCGGGGACGCATCGGGCGCGTCGGGGCGGCGGCTGGAGTCGAGCTCGTCCATGGGGAAGGCCATGACGTCGGTGGGGCCGGGGAGGTCCATCCAGCGTTCGTGGAGGTCTTCCATCACGTCGAGGGTGACGAGGAGGATGGACAGCTCGGCGAGCGGGCTGACCTCCATCTTGTCGAGGGCGTAGCGGGCGGCGGAGACGATGGACGTCTCGTCGACGTTGACGCCGGATTCGTTGGCGATCTCGATGCTCAACGCCGGTTGCCCTTCCAGCCGTTGCCCTGCTGTCCCTGCGCGTCCTGCACGGCCTGCCACTTCTCGTAGGCGTCGACGATGCTCGCGACGAGCCGGTGCCGGACGACGTCCTGGCTGGTCAGTTCGGCGAAGTGGAGGTCATCGACGCCGGTGAGGATGTCGCGCACGACCCGCAGGCCGCTGCGCTGCCCGCTGGGCAGGTCGACCTGGGTGATGTCGCCGGTGACGACGATCTTGGAGCCGAAACCGAGCCGGGTGAGGAACATCTTCATCTGCTCGGGCGTGGTGTTCTGGGCCTCGTCGAGGATGATGAAGGCGTCGTTGAGGGTGCGGCCGCGCATGTACGCGAGCGGCGCGATCTCGATCGTGCCGGCCTGCATGAGCCGCGGGATGGACTCGGGTTCGACCATGTCGTGCAGCGCGTCGTAGAGCGGCCGCAGGTAGGGGTCGATCTTCTCGTTGAGGGTGCCCGGCAGGTACCCGAGCCGCTCACCGGCCTCGACGGCGGGCCTGGTCAGCACGATCCGCGTGACCTGCTTGGCCTGCAGCGCCTGCACGGCCTTGGCCATCGCCAGGTAGGTCTTGCCGGTACCGGCGGGCCCGATCCCGAAGACGACGGTGTGCTTGTCGATGGCATCGACGTACCGCTTCTGGTTCAGCGTCTTGGGCCGGATGGTCTTCCCACGCCGGGAAACGATGTTGAGACTCAGCACCTCGACCGGCGACGCATCCCCGGAGGACAACATCCCGATCGTGCGACGCACGGTGTCGGGCCCGACCTGCTGCCCCCCACCGGCGAGCTGCACGAGCTCGGCGAAAACACGCTCGGCGAACGCGACGTCGGCCGGGCTCCCGGTCAGCGTGACCTCGTTACCCCGAACGTGCACGTCAGCGGCGAGAAGCTCTTCGGCGACCCGCAGGTTTTCATCCCGAGACCCGAGCAGGCTCAGCGCGGCAGCGTCGGGAATGGGGAACCGGGACTGCGCAGCCTGAACAGCGGAATCCTCGGCCTTCGCGACGTCCCCAGGGACGTCCGGACGGGCGGCTCCACCCGGTACGGTTCCGGCCACGTGGCCTCAGGCCTGCTTTCTCGGTGAGTACGACTGGACCCCACCGATGCTACTGGCACCCCCCGACAAGACGCAGGCCGGTTTAGCTACCAGCACCGAACAGCCCGAGCGGCTCCCCGCCGAGCACATGGGCATGCACGTGGAAGACGGTCTGCCCGGCATCGCCATCGGTGTTGAACACCACCCGGTACCCACTCTCGAGCACTCCTTCGAGCTCGGCAACGCGACGAGCGGTCAACGCAACGTCAGCAAGCAACTGCGGCTCGGCGGCAGCCAACTCCCCCAGGTTCCGATACCGCTTCTTGGGCACGACGAGCACGTGAACCCGAGCCTGAGGCCGAATATCCCGGAAAGCAAAGGTGGTCTCATCCTGATAGACGACATCAGCAGGGATCTCACCAGCAATGATCCGCTCGAAGAGCGTCTCGTCGGCATCACTCATGAGCAGACCCTACCGACCCCGCCCATCGAAACCGGCACGGAGCGCAACTCGCGGGGGTCCAGAGCTCGCCCCACACACCGACCCCGAAAGGAACTCACAGCGGTCCGGAGCTCGCCCCACACACCAGCCCCGAAAGGAACTCACAGCGGTCCGGAGCTCGCCCCACACACCAGCCCCGAACGGAACTCACAGCGGTCCGGAGCTCGCCCCACACACCAGCCCCGAACGGAACTCACAGCGGTCCGGAGCTCGCCCCACACACCAGCCCCGAACGGAA